>NZ_JBFOCO010000005.1:0-357402 GCF_040907865.1 Aeromonas sp. s5 | reverse complement strand
TGCGGTGCGCACCCGTCTCGCCCAGCTCGCCCCCACCCTGCCGGTGGGCATGGCCTACTCGATCCCGTTCGACTCGGCCCCCTTCGTCAAGGTCTCCATCGACAAGGTGATCCACACCCTGCTGGAAGCCATGGTGCTGGTGTTCCTGGTGATGTTCCTCTTCCTGCAGAACCTGCGCTACACCCTGATCCCGGCCATCGTCGCCCCCATCGCCCTGCTCGGCACCTTCGCGGTGATGCTGCTCGCCGGCTTTTCCATCAACTCCCTGACCATGTTCGGCATGGTGCTGGCCATCGGCATCATAGTCGACGACGCCATCGTGGTGGTGGAGAACGTCGAGCGCCTGATGGCCACCCAGGGGCTCTCGCCCCGTGAGGCGACATCGCGGGCCATGAAGGAGATCACCGGGGCGGTGATCGGCATCACCCTGGTGCTCACGGCGGTGTTCATCCCCATGGCGTTCGGCAGCGGCTCCGTGGGGGTCATCTACCAGCAGTTCACCCTGTCGATGGCGGTGTCGATCCTCATTTCGGCCTTCCTCGCCCTGACCCTGACGCCCGCACTCTGCGCCACCTTGCTGCGCCCGGTCAGCCCGAGTCATCATGAGAAGCGCGGCTTCTTCGGTGCCTTCAACCGGGGCGTAGAGCGCCTCACCGCGAGCTACGGCGCGCGGGTGACCCGGCTGGTCGGGCGCAGCGGACGCATGATGGCGGCCTTCATCGCCCTCTGCGCCGTGCTGGCCATCGCCGCCGCCCAGCTGCCCTCCTCTTTCCTGCCGGACGAGGATCAGGGCTACTTCATGACCTCCATCCAGTTGCCGACCGGTGCCACCAGCGAGCGCACCCTGGCGGTCATCAAGGAGTTCGAGGCCCATGTGGCCTCTCGCGAGGCGCTGGACACCAACCTGGTGGTACAGGGCTTCAGCTTCTCCGGCGCCGGCCCCAATGCGGCCATGGCCTTCACCATGCTCAAAGACTGGGACCAGCGTCATGGTGCCACGGCTGCCGAAGAGGCAGAGCTGGCACAGGCCGCCATGGCTAACAGCAAGGAAGGCACAGTGATGAGCCTGCTGCCGCCCGCCATCGACGAACTGGGCACCTCTTCGGGTTTCACGCTCTTCCTGCAAGACAGGGCCAACCAGGGGGAAGCCGCGCTGCTGGCCGCCCAGGCGCAACTGCTGGCACTGGCCGCCCAAAGCGAGATGGTGAGCGATGTCTATCCGGACAGCCTGCCCCCCGGCGAGAGCATTCACCTCGAGATCAACCGGCAGAAGGCCGAGGCCATGGGACTCTCGTTCACCAGCGTGAGCAGCACCCTGTCGGCGGCGATGGGGTCGCTCTACATCAACGACTTCCCCAACGGCGGGCACATGCAGCAGGTCATCCTGCAAGCCGACGCCAAGGCGCGCATGCAGCTTGATGACGTGCTCGGCCTGCGGGTGCGCAATGCCAGCGGCGGCATGGTGCCCCTGCGGGAGGTGGTGACGCCGACCTGGCGCCAGTCGCCGCAGCAGATGATGCGCTTTGAGGGCTTCCCTGCCGTGCGCCTCTCCGGGAGTGCCGCCCCCGGGGTTTCCAGTGGCGCCGCGATGGCGGAAATGGAGCGCCTGGTGGCACAATTGCCGCCAGGCTTCGCCCTGGCCTGGACGGGGCAGTCGCTGCAGGAGCGCCAGTCGGCAGCCCAGGCCCCCATGCTGATGCTGCTGTCGGCGCTGGTGGTCTTCCTAGTGCTGGCCGCGCTCTACGAGAGCTGGTCCATCCCGCTCTCCGTGATGCTGGTGGTCCCCCTGGGCCTGCTCGGTGCCGTGGCGGCGGTGATGCTGCGCGGCATACCCAACGACGTCTTCTTCAAGGTGGGCATGATCACCATCATCGGGCTGTCGGCCAAGAACGCCATCCTGATCGTGGAGTTTGCGCGCCAGTTGCACACCGAGGGTCGCACGCTGCTTGATGCCGCGGTGACCGCCGCACGCCTGCGTCTGCGCCCCATCCTGATGACATCGCTCGCCTTCACCCTTGGCGTGGTGCCGCTGATGGTCGCCAGCGGCGCCAGCGCGGAGACCCAGCATGCCATCGGCACCGGCGTGTTCGGCGGCATGATCAGCGGCACCCTGCTGGCCATCTTCTTTGTGCCGGTCTTCTTTGTCTTCATCATCGGGGCGCAGGAGCGCCTGCAAGTCTGGCGGGCCCGGCGTGCTCAGCAATGGGGAGAGCAGTAATGGCCGGGCTCTGCCCCCTGAGCCTGTTGTACGGCCTGAACGAGGGCCGCCAGACAGCCCTGGTTGAGGTCTGCGTTGCCAGCCCTCATTCACCCACCATTACGGAGGAGCCACGCCATGTTTTCTGACACTCAACGCCGCTGGCTGGTCCTCCTGGCCTTCTTGCCGGTAGTCATCGACATGACCATATTGCACATTGCCGTACCTTCGCTGACCCAGGTCCTCGGTGCATCCGCTACCGAGGTACTGTGGATCATCGATATCTATCCGCTGCTGATGCCGGGACTGCTGGTGGCCATGGGCACTCTGGCGGATCGTATCGGCAACCGGCGTGTGTTGCTCACCAACCGGGCTTGCCATCTTCGGGATTGTCTTCCTGCTGACCGCCTTTGCGCGGACGCCAGCCATGCTCACCAATGTACAGGGGCTGCTGGCCCTAGTGGGCGCGATGATCATGCCGTGTGTGTTTGGCACCATTCGCCGCACCTTCGAAGAGGAAAATGAGCGTGCCATTGCGTTGGGCCAGTGGGCAATGGTTAGGGCTGCGGGGCGCTTCTCGGGCCGTTGATCGGCGGAGTGCGGCTGGCTCACTACTGACGGGGATCGACCTTTTTGATCTATGTCCCGGTCATGCTGTTGGTCGCGCCGCTGGTATTCATCCTATTGCCGCCAATCGAACGGACGACGTCGGGTAGCTGGGGATTGGGCCAGGCGCTGCTGCTTATCCTCGGCGCCCTGGCGAGGGTCGAGCTGACCCTGGCGCAGGCGCTGCAATATGTGCTGGGCAACACGCCACTACAAGCCGGCATGTTCATCATCCCCATCATGGCCGCAGCCGCCGTGGGCAGCCCGAGCGCGGGTTACCTCTTCAACCTCTGTAGCCTGCGCACAGTCGCCAGCTCATCGCTGGCAATCTCTGCGGCCGCACTCTGCTATCTGACCCAGGTGGACTTTCACCATCCCAATGTCAGGATGCCAGCAACGCTGGCCCTGCCGGGACTCTGTCTCAGCATCGGTCTGACGGTTTCCTCCATTGCCAACATGGACGCAGTGGAGGCGGACAGAGGTGCAGGGAGGCAACAGTCTATGAATCAGGGGCGAGGTTCGGGAGCACCTTCTAATGGCGTACTATAAAAAATCACAAAATGAAAAAGCCCAACCTGTCAGACAGGTTGGGCCTTGAAGATGGCGGAGAGACAGCCCGCCATAAAACCATCTAACCCCATTCAAAAACATCCATCAAGCAATTAAATATCAATAACTTACCACTAAATACCGTCCAATGCCTTTTAATTCTGCATCACTAAAACTTACATGAAATGGCATACTGGATGGCATACTCACATCTACAAGAGATGACCACATGGCAACACTCACCGACACCAAGGCCCGCAACCTGAAGCCTGAAGAAAAACCTCTCCCCCATGGTGGGGTCACTGGCCTGGCACTTCATCCATCAACGATAAAAGGAAAGGGAAAATGGGTGTTGCGATATGTCAGTCCCATCACCGGCAAGCGCCGTAATGCTGGACTAGGTTCCTACCCGGAAGTCTCAGTTGCAGATGCAGGTAACCAGGCTCGTCTGCTGCGTGAGCAACTATCCAAAGGGCTGGACCCCTTGGAGATGAAGAAAGAAGAAGCAACTAAGCCAACGATACCCACTGTCGAGATTGCGGCTCGCCAAGTGCACCAACAGCTACTCCCAGGCTGGCGCAATCCCAAACACGGGAAGCAGTGGATCTCCACCCTTGAGCAATACGCCTTCCCAGTTATCGGACAACAGCCTATTGATTCCATTACCCCTGCCCAGATCGCCCGCGTACTACAGCCTATCTGGTTAACGATCCCGGAAACAGCAACCAGAGTGAAGCAGCGGCTGCATGCTGTCATGGCGTGGGCTTGGGCTAATGGGTTCTGCCCTGCCAACCCGGTCGATGTGGTAGATAAGCTCCTGCCGCAACAACCCAGTAAAACCATTCGAACCCAACATCAGCCTGCTATGGATTGGCGTCTGCTCCCAGAGTTCTACCAGGAGCATTTGGCCAACTCAGCGAGATTTGATGTTAGCCGAGCCCTGCTCTCATTTGTGATACTCACTGCCTGCCGCTCTGGAGAAGCGAGGAATATGCGCTGGGAAGAACTCGACCTGAATACAGCCATCTGGACCATTCCTGCTGACAGGATGAAGACGCAAGTCACACATCGCGTTCCATTATCTCTTCAAGCCATCACCGTTCTGAAAAAAGTAGAAGGATTACATAGTGAATGGGTGTTCCCTTCTCCACGGAAACAGATACCACTCACCGATATGGCGATGACCAGTCTACTCCGGCGCCTGGATGCCCAAAGTACGACTCCAGGGCGTGTCGCAACCGCACACGGCTTTCGTTCCAGCTTTCGAGACTGGTGCAGTGAGCAGGGCTATGCGCGGGATCTCGCTGAACGAGCGTTAGCTCACACGGTGCAGAACAAGGTAGAAGCCGCTTACCACCGCACTGACTTGCTGGACCAGCGTCGCCCAATGATGGATGCTTGGGCTGAGTTCATGGCTGGAGATCTACCGACCAAATAAGAAGGAAGCGGCCCTGATGGGCCGCTTCCTTCTATGTTCTTTTTTTAGCTTTTCCTGACGGTTAAGGGCATCTTGCCAAACCAGTGCTCCGACAGTTTTTGAGCCTGCTTTAATTCTGGCTTGGTCATTACAGCCTCCAACTCGTCACGAGCCCGTACTACTTCAGACATCCCTTCGATTGCAGCTAGAGACAACCAGGCATAGGCATGCACTCGGTTACGAAGAGCCCCCAAGCCTTCCTCACGTAGTGTCCCCATCCGGTATTCGGCCATGTGGTCACCTTGCTGGGCCGCTAGGCGATACTGCTTGAGAGCCAGTGCATAATCCTCTTTGCCACCTTGCCCCAGACGCAGCATTTCACCGTAGGTATACTGCGCGGCAATGTGTCCTTGTTGAGCGGCCTTGGCATAACTGGCTCTGGCCTGCTCAAGAGCCCCTTGCTTATGCAGTAGCTCCGCCAGCTCAAACCACGCTTGAGTTACACCACCCTCGGCAGCCTGAGTTAACCAGTGGATCTGCTGATCCTGGTCTACCTGCTGCAAGCTCAGTTGGTACTCAGCCTCATGGGAGCCGTGTCCGGCTGCCAGTTCCAACCAGTAACGCCCCAAGGCTGGGTCTGTGGGAACCTGTTTCCCTGCCAGATAAGCCATACCTAGCCAGAGTTCGGCCTCAGCAGAGCCTGCACTAGCTGCTCGTTGATAAGCTGTGAAAGCGCCGGTAGGAGACGCTTGTTTGGCTTGCAGCAATAAAGCATTCGGTTGCTGCTGGGCAGCAGCCTTGTCATTCCAGCGTTGGGCAAGGTCTGGTCGTTTGACAACCCCTTGACCTTGCTGGTAGCGCTCTCCCAGCAAGTACTGGGCATCACGGTTACCCAGTCCTGCAGCACGCTCAAGCCACTTGATGGCGTCCGCATCAGCCCCCGGTTGTTTGCTGTACCACCGGGCCAGGACTAACTGTGACTCGGCATTCTCCCGCTTGGCAGCCTGCTCGAACCAATCGAGGCATTCACTCACTAGGTGACCCTGATGCTGCTCCTGGCACATCAGTCCCAACCGATAGCTGGCATTGGTGTTACCAAGATGAGCCGAACGCTGCCACCACTGTGTAGCGAGCGCCGGATTTTTTGGCTCACCGAGCCCAGTCTGGTACCAGTCACCGATTTGCCATGCTGCGTTAGCACGGATCTGCTGATCGGCGGCCAAGGGGCCCGACTGCTCTGCGGCCTGCTGCATCCAGTGCATGGCGTTGGGGTAATCAGGTCGGCTGGCCAAACGTTTGGCCAGCTCATATTGAGCTCGGCCATCCCCCTGCTTTGCGGCTTGGGATAGCTCGGCGTCAGTGAATGACGTAGTGGAAGTACAGGCTGCAAGCATGCTGGTCGCCAGCACCAGCCATAAAGCACGGTATTTCATGGGAAAATTCTTCGCAGAGTGAAAAAGTGACGGGTGAGGCACTGCTGTCTTTCTGGCTGATCCATTATGCTACGCAGCCACCTGATGGGCACAAAGCTGATGCGGCGCCTTCCCTGGCCTTTAGCCTTGCCTGTCAGGTGGTTTTCTGTCGGTGATCCTGATAGACCTTCTGCCACTTGGAATGCTCGGCTTTATCGTCTCTGCTCTTCCAGAAAACACAAATACTCTCTGCCAATTCTGCGGCCATGGCATGGTCGTTATCACGACGACAGATCAGATACTGGGCTAGCCAGTTTTGGTACTGCTTCATGTCACTTGATCCTTTTCGCTTGCTTCAATCGCTTCGATCCCTCTGGGTAGAAAGAAGTGATGGGAACTAATCATGGTTTCAGACTGGTCTTTAATTTTTACCTGCTCAGTGGGGGAAGCGGTAAAAGCTGTCGAGCTGACAAAGTCATGCATAAAGTAGGCAAAAAAGATGCCCACCTCTTCAGGGAAGGCTTGTTGAGACGGATAAAGAAATGTCTTTGCCATTTTGAGTGCATTGCTGCCTTGTGCGTATGCGATATAACCATTGGGATTGATCACCGCTCGTTCGACATATTTCGCTTCGTCACGCACGAACTCAAGCCATCCCCAGCGCTCTTTCAGCCATGAACGGTCTTCCGAGTTGGCATTTTCCAGCCTTGCTTTATACTCGGCATATTGTCTGCCAAGCCACCAGACGTAGATGTGCTGGTGACGTTCGAACGTTTGGCGTGATGGCCTGTTACCTCCCACCTTTTGCATATATTTCCGGCTATAAAAACGCACCGATTTTCCTGCAAGATTGTCATTCATTACAAAATATGACGCGACTCTAGCCGATATCTCCTGCAACTTTTTAAAGTTAGGAAAGGGAACTTCCCCGCTACGGGCGACGTTATACATCTGATGCAGGGCAACCCGACAAAGCTCGGCACTTGAGCGCTGTTCATTGGGCAGCAAACCACCGGTAATATCTTCACTTACCCCCGGCAGCAACTCCTCCCGCCAAGTGGATTTCAACGGCCCGAGCGGCACAAGGGGCCGGTAGACACGCCGTTCGTGGGCTGCCACCAGATGGAGTGCCTTTTTGACCGCCGGATGAAGCTGCTTGCTAAAATCAATGACCTTGGGCCCGCCAATCCACTCGAGTGGCCCGGCAATCGGGCGAGCTAACAAGCCAGCTAAGCTGAACGCATCCGCCATGGTATCGCCAGAATCAAAGGAGCTGCGGCGACTGCAATCAAACAATCCGGCAAAGGTAACCTCAATTTTAACTCCCTCATAGGAGTACGCATCGCCCTCTTTGCTGCAGACCTCTTCCAGCAGCTCTTCGATAAAGCGCCGAGCCAGAATACCGCCCAGATCAGCCCCAAACACCGAGATCTGAATCAGTTTGATGGGCAGTTGGTTCTTGGATTTAACAGAGGAAAATTGCTTTTTAAAAACGTTCTTGGCGCCATCTATCCGAGCATCCACGCCGGTCATAAACTGCTCCATCACCACTGGATGGTCACGCAGGGAGGGCAGAGCCTCCAATGTCACCTGCTTGGCAATGCCTTTTGCGGTATCAGTGATAACAGCCTTAGCTGTCTTGATGCTAAAAAGGTCACTCAGGTTGTGTGACAGGGTATCAAACCAATCCTTCTTGTTGGCATCATAGAGCGCATCGACCGCAGCCTCTTTGGCTTTACTGCTGGTGCTGTCTAGGGAATTATCGGGCAGCGCGTTCCACTGGCTATCCATCACGCTGTAAAGCCGGTCGGCCACTTGATCTTCATGGGGGGTCCCTAGCCCAGGGATATAAATTGCCGAATAAAGGTAGGAGGAGTCCATATCCATTATCTCTCTATCCGGATATGCCCGAAGTAGACGAGAGACATTAGAAAGGCGGTGCGCAGCGCTGTCCTGATTGATATTACGATGCATACCATCAAAGAAAAATCCGACCTGCCATGCCAAGGAACAGGTGCCGATACCGGCTTGATGAAGGCTCTTTTCTCGGGCCTCACGGCATTGAATGTCATCCATATCGAGCATCAATATTTCCTCGTCTGATAGGTAGCGATCACATCATCAAATGCTCCTGGTTTGGGTGACCAACGTACCTTGACTTCATTATTTGGCATGATCAATGTGTAGAAATATTCGTCACCTTGTTTGCGCTTAGGCATTGGCAGCGTCACCTTATGCTTCTCAAAACGATAACCCGCATCCGCTTGGGCTTGGGTCATATCCAGTTCCCATTCAATAGTCACGGTCTTACCCGATATATCGTAAGGACCTGCAATTTTCCCCCCAGCATTCAAGCCATCGAAGGCAAAGGCATTCCCGCCCATATTGCCATTGACATAGTGATAGCTGATGGGGCGATCCATTAGATTGTTGAGAACAAGAAATGCACCACCAAAGCTCTCTTTAATGGCAAAGGCCCATACCAGATAAACAACAAACAGCACACCTGCCAACCAGCGCCCCCAACGGGGTAGCAGATCCCAAGCAGCATTAAACATCCGGATAGAAAAGGAACGGCTCATTCACATCCTCTCTTGGAAAGTGTTTTTTAAGGCTGTCAATGCAGGGTTACCGCCCTCCAGCCAAGCAAGCCCCCATATCAAACGAGCAGATGAAGGGGCTCCGGCATCATCCGCTTTCTTTAGTGCTTTCAAGACCATATCAGTGCGGATACAGGCGGGGAATTGTTGGAAACGCACGCTACCTTGCCACATAGCGAGCAATCTTGGCGCCTCAGGATCGCCCAGCAAAGCGGCTTGTAGTTCGTTAGTGAGGGTAATCACTTGCAACTCGGCAAGCTCTACGTTAATCGAATGATGAATCCATTGACCATCGCAATGGTAACACCACCAATCAGTCAGCCCGCCAAAGAGAGAGGCATACCAAGGCAAGCCTCTTTGTGCCAGCATCACGGGTAAGGCTGATGAGGTATAAAAGCGCAGTAGTTGACTATGACGCTCTTTCGGCTCCACAACCATGCATCCCATGGCAAACTGCTGCTGGAGTTCATCCAGTGAACGTTGACTGTGGATCAATCCCTGTACCAGCCCTTGGGCAATCATCTGCTCAAGCAAAGGGGCGGATGCTTGTTGGCAGTACCAAAGCCAAGGGCCCAGATTAATCAGTTCAAATACATCCGGGTGGATCAGGAGCGGACGCAAGGCTCCGCCCTCGTTGGCTAGCAACGTCTCTCGTAATTCACCGTTCAGCTCTGCACCTTCGAACAACACGTAGCAGGCATCATCAGACCATAATTTGTTATGTAGCATTATTATTCCCCCTGTACGACGGCATCACCCTGCCTCATTGCCCGCAGCATGCAAGGGATGCAGACAGGTTTCTCCATAGGCGGAAGCGTCTTTAACAAGGCTTCTGCACTTGTCTGCGTTGGTGTCATTGGTGCGAAAGTGACGTGCTCGGGAGACGGCTCGGTCGCGACAGCTTTCGGCAATGAGGGGGCTTGACCACCCCAGCCAGAACCATTACCAGGACTACCACCGGAGTTCATTTTGATGGTAGGGCCGACCAGGGTGACGCCACTGGGGTCTACTTTCACAAAGCTGCCGCCGACCTTGAGCGTCAGCTCTGACCCAGCTTCCAGCACTATCTTGTTGCCCGCTTTGAAATGCACTTCTTGTCCAGCTTCCACCAGCAGCGCCTGCGCGATTATCTGGTGGAGCGATGCGTCCACTGTAAGGGAGTAATCGCTTTTGATGTAGTCGCGCTTCTCGCCTTCCACGCTCAGGTGGTCATTGGCCTTGATGCGAGTGACCCGCTCGTTGTCGATGTCAGTGTGCGGGTCATGCTTAATGTGCCAGGCCGCATCATTTTCGATAAGTACGTTCAGGTCTTTCTGACCGTGGATGTAAATCTCTTCCTGTCCCGCCTGGTCTTCAAAGCGCAGCTCGTTGAAACCCTCGCCCTGATGGGTTTCAGTGCGCAGCACGGTGCGGGTCTTGTTGGCTGGCAGCTCGTAAGGCGGTCGGTTGGTGGCGTGGAAGGTGCGACCGGTGACGATGGGCTGGTCGGGGTCACCTTCAAGGAAACTAACTATGACCTCGTGGCCGATGCGCGGAATGGCCATCATGCCATACTGGCCGCCAGCCCATCCTTGGGATACCCGTACCCAGCAGGAGCTCTGGTCATTGCTTGAGCCGTAGCGGTCCCACGGGAATTGAAGCTTCACCCGGCCATGCTCGTCGCAGTAAATCTCCTCGCCTTCAGGGCCAACTACGCTGGCGATTTGAGGGCCATCCACCATGGGTTTGCTCTCGAGCCTCGGGCGCCAGGTCTGTTGGGCTTTCACTACCGAGAATGCATTGGTGATAGTGGTAGGGCCATCGCCCCCTTCCTCTTCTAACGCCTGCGGCTGGGTACCAGTGTGGGTGATGCTGACGATTTGCCAAACGATGTTGAGGGCTGCATTGCGGTGTTCGGAGAGCGTGAAGGTTTGACCGGGTAGCAGGGCAGCACAGTTGGATAGCCCCGAGCTCATCATGGCGTCATTGCGCAGTGCATCGAGGCGGTGCTGGGTGAATGCCTTACCGCTCGGGTCCTGCTTGAAGCGGCCCGGGTAGTCGAAGTGCTGGTAGGTATCCCGTTGATGCTCTAGTTCAGCCCCCATCTTCTTCTGGGAGAGACTGTAAGCCGGGGTTTTGAAGCTGTAGTCCTTGAGCTCGACCTCTGCGGGACGGACTGATTCGCGGTAGTGGAACTGACGGACATAAGCACCTTGTTCCAGCGAGCGGTTGCCGAGGTTGAAGAACAGCTCGGGGCCAGCGGTTAATGCCGCCGCATCGTCGGCAAAGACAATGCGATGCTTGCCTTGCTCGAATTCGTGGAAGTAGAACAGACCTTCTTCGGCAGCGAGCCGGTTGACGAACGCGAGGTCAGTCTCCCGGTACTGGACACAATACTCGCGTTGGGCGTGCTCGTTTTTCAGCGCAAAGGCGTAATCGGTGATGCCGTGTTCTTGCAGCAGGATGCTGAGGATTTCATCAGGCTTTTGCGCCTGGAAGATGCGGGAGTTTTGGCGAAGGCTCAGTCGCCACAGGGCCGGTTTGACCTCCAGACTGTAACGGGTGCGGCGAAAGCCGCTGTCCCCTTGAGCAAACTCGCTCACCACCCCGCACACCCGCCGCTGCAACTCGCCGTTGTACCACACCAGCAGCTCGCAGGGCTGGTCCAGCACGGCACCAAAGTCGATATCCGGTTGATGACTGGCGACGTCCAGCTTGAGGCTAAACGGACTGTTCAAACCCTCATCAAGCTTGAAGCTCGCGACCGCAAAGGTGCTGTCAGCCAGTGCGCCGACCTTGACGGTGAATTGTAATCCTGTGCTCTGTGCCATGACCTTGTTCCTTATCCTGCCTGTCCACTGCCCGAACCAATGACCACGCCACCACAATCCACCGCTGTACCGGTGACAGCGATGGACTTGCCGTTCACCAATACCGAGCCCACACCTCCAGCAATGCTGCGTGGATGAGGCGGGTTGTTGGGTTTGTCGTGCGGCGCGAGCGGGTCACCCTGACGAGCCACGGGTTTGCCATCGAGGAATACATCAGGGCTGGCGGCTATCACCGGGGTCGGCAGGAAGCCATCGTGGTCGGTGCCAATGTCACCGAGCAATGCAATGGAGGGACACATAACGTAAAACCTCTTGTGTGCTTTGCCATCCCCCCGCACTCGCTACCACGGTAATCCCCATTACATCAGCAGCCAGACAGGGGGATGGCAAAACATAAAAGCTCCGGCAGCCAAAGACTGACCGGAGAAACACGGGATAAAGGCCGGAGCACACCGGCCACAAGATACGAAACGTAATACAAGGAATAGCGAAATCAGAAAGTGAGGCTTACGCCTCGATAGGGGCGCGCCAGTCGTCAGAACCAGAGGTACCGGCAACGGTGTGCTCCCAGTCAATCTTGCGGTAAGCAAGGGAGACCTGGATAAGCTGGGTGAAATCAGATTTCGCTGGGTCTTGGCAGTGCGGCATCTGGCAGTCGATGTCAACGATGGTGGCATCGGTCAGCACGGTAGAGAAGAAGTGCTCCTGCTTGCCCTCTACGGAGGTGCGGTACCACTTCAGGGTCACTTTCGGCAGCATTTCGCCGGACGCCAGGGAGTTGTACATCAACGGCACAGCTTTGTTCAGCGCGACGGTGAACTTGAACGGCTTGTGGACACGCTGACCAGCAGGCTGACCGGATTGCGGGTCAGTCGGCACGGTCACGACGTGCTGGAACTCTTGTACCAGCATCTCGTCTTCGTGGCCCTGCACGAAGATGTTGCCGACGGAATCGGAGGTGAAGGCACCAGAGGTGATGTTGCCCTGAGTTTTACCTTCGATGCTGATATAACATGGAGTTGGCATGGGTATGCTCCTTGATAGATTGGTTAAATGAGATAGCACTGAACCAACCTCAAGCAGTGACCATGCCACTTTATTGAGTCGTTAATTATCAATAACTTACAAACACCCACCACGACACTGCCCCAACCAGCAGCAAGATGTTGTACTAGGCAGAGCATCACGCCAGCAAGAATGCTATTGTTAGCGTTAAACCCTGCTCATTGCGCAATTAATTGCGTCAGCCAGAACTATTGATCACCCTTATCAACATTTCCCACTAACGCCGTATCGATATTGAGCCGCACCAGCCCCTGCTGAGCGCCCAGGATATCGCCTGGCTTTTACTGCTCGCCCCCAGTTTCTCGACTACCCGATTGAGGTGAAAGGTCACGGTCCGTGGGCCCACTACCTTTGCTATATCACTGGGCTACTTAGCTGCTCGATATCTGCCACCAAAGTGCCCAGTCTTGCCAAACGACTCACAGATCAGCCCCTGCAAAGGGGGACGAGATAGATTGCAGCAGAAGATACCGCTATAAGAAAGGCCCTTGCTATCCAACGAAGTAAAGACCGTGACATGGCTACGATTAAACAGGTTGCCACGCTAGCAGGCGTATCTACCGCGACCGTTTCCAGGGTGATCAATGGCACTGCGTATGTTGAACCCGTCACCCGTGAGCGGGTGGAAAACGCCATGCGCACCCTCAACTACCGACGGGACATGACAGCTGTGGCCCTGGCCAAACGCAGTGGCAACCTGCTGGGTTTGTTGACCGGCAATCTGGCGGATCCCTTCTTTGGCAGGCTTGCGCGTGGCGTGGAATCCGTCACCCGCCAACAAGGTTTCCGTTTGATGGTATGCAGCGGATCCCACCAGAGTGAACAGGAGCAGCATGGTCTCGACTTTCTGATCAATCAGGGTTGTGAAGCCATTGTCGCGCATACCACCCGCCTGCCTGATGATGTATTGCTGCGCTACGCCGCGCACATGCCTGCGCTCATTCCCATCAATCGTTATCTGCCCGAGTTGGCTCACCGCAGTGTCTGGCTTGATAACCGGTCAGGCGCTAGAGCTGCCGTTGATCACCTGGTGGCCCATGGTCACCAGCATATCGCCTGCATCACGTGTGACCTGCCAATTGCCGATAGGCAGCTGCGACTAGAGGGATACCTGCAGGGGATGGAATATCACCACCTTCCAATCAAACCGCACTGGATTATCAGCCAACCTTTCACGGAACTTGGGGGGGAGCAAGCCGCTGCACAGCTGCTTGCACAGAGTCCAGAAGTCACTGCGGTACTGACTTTCAATGATGTGATGGCGGCAGGCATGATGGCCCACCTGCGTCAATGCGCAAGAGAGCTGCCTCAAGCGCTCTCCATCGTCGGGTTTGACGACATCCTGCTAGCTCGCTATCTCTATCCTCCGCTGACAACACTCCACTACCCCATCGAAACCATGGCGCGTCGGGCAACCGAACTGGCAATCTCCCGCTTACAACAACTTGAACAGCGGCCAGAACTCCAGGAGTTCACACCCACACTGGTGGTGCGTAGCTCGGTCCATTCCTTGGTCAAGCGGGAACATTGAGATGTAAGTCACGTTTAATGACGCCATGTAAGCGGTTACATGAGAGGTGCTCCTGGCTCACATTTCTTGATATGGAGACCGGCACAATAAGGCATCTTCAAGCGATGGATTCATGACAATGAAAAACAACATAAAAACACTCACTCTGGGCATGGCCACCCTGCCCATTCTGGTGATGTTGACGCTACTGGTCGTGGGGTACGCCCTGATAGGGCTCAGGATTGAGCCACTGTTGCTGCTGTCCGCCGTGTTTACCGCACTGTTGGCCCTTTGGCAGGGCTACAGCTGGGATGAGATTATGCATTCCATCGTCCAGAAGCTGGCCAAGGCGATGCCGGTCATATTGATCTTGGTCTGCGTGGGGGGGCTAATAGGTAGCTGGATGTTCAGCGGAACCATCCCCTACATGGTTTATTGGGGACTAAAACTCATCAGCCCGCAGTACATATTGATTGCCGCCTTCTTCATTACCAGCTTGGTCTCTGTCTGCACCGGCACGTCCTGGGGCTCAGCGGGTACCGTTGGTGTGGCGTTGATGGGCGTGGCACATGGCCTGGATATCTCTCTGGCTGCTTCAGCTGGCGCAGTGGTCTCCGGTGCCTATTTTGGTGACAAGATCTCTCCGCTCTCCGACTCCACCAACTTTGCCGCCATCGTGGCGGATACGACCCTGTACGCCCACATCCAGCATCTGCTCTGGACGACGTTGCCCAGCTTCCTGCTGGCTGCCGGAGTCTTCTTTGCGGCAGGTCTGTCCACGATGGGTGAACAAGTTGCAACGCCCGAAAAGGTCGTCACCATACTGACCAGCCTAGAGGGGCTCTACCACTTCAGCCCGTTACTGCTACTTCCACCGGTTATCGTACTGTGGGGAGCCGTTGCCAAGAAACCAACCATCCCGTTGATGCTGCTGGCCAGTACCATCGCCATTGTATTGGGGATGGTCATGCAAGATCTGCCATTACAGGCTGGCTTCAATGCGCTCATTGATGGCTTCAACCTGACCATGTTCACGACCCAAGGACACGATGTCAGCAGCCTCATCGCCGACATTCCCCGCTTGCTCAACCGGGGTGGCATGTTTTCCATGATGAGCACCATACTGCTGGTGTTCTGTGCCTTTTCCTTCGCCGGGGTACTGACCTTGACCGGCGCACTCAATCTCATCATCAACCGGTTGCTGCAACTGATCCACTCTACCGGGCAGCTCATCGCCTCCACCATCGCGACCACACTGCTGGTCACCGGTGCGACCAGTGATGGCAAATTGGCCCTGTTGATCCCCGGTGAATTGTTTCAGGATGCCTACTGCCGTATGGGGTTGGATACCAAAAACCTGTCTCGCACTATCGAAGATGCAGGCACCGTCATTGAGCCATTGATCCCGTGGACGGCAGCGGGGGTCTACATGGCAGGCACACTCGGCGTCAGTACGTTGGATTACCTACCTTGGGCTATCCAGTGCTATTCGGCACTCTTCTTTGCACTTTTCTACGGCTTCACTGGCATTGGTATTGCCCGTAACACCGGGCTGGCCGATTCGCCAGAAACCGTCCTCCAGCCCACAGTTGAAGGCCGCCATCATGCATAACGCCCACTTTGATCTCGTCATCGATCGCCGTAACACCAACTCCATCAAATGGGATTGCATGAACCAGTATCTGGGGCTCGACGGTACAGACCTGTTGCCCATGTGGGTGTCTGACGTTGATTTCTCTTGCCCGGACGTAGTGAAAGCCGCTCTGCAGCGTCGGGTTGAGCATGGCGTATTCGGCTACAGCGAGCGTCGTGACGACTACTTTGAGGCGGTACAACAGTGGTTTGCCCGTCGCCACCGGGTCACGATTAAACGAGAGTGGATCCAGTCTATCGAAGGGGTCATTCCAGGTATCTCTCTGCTGCTGCAGATGCTCACTCGCCCCGGTGACGGCGTGGTAATACAAGGTCCCTGTTATGGCTCCTTTGCCAAAATCATCGGCTTGAATGAGCGTCGCTTGCTCGACAACCCGCTACGTCGTGAAGGAACACGCTACGAGATGGATTTGCGCCATCTCGAGCAGTTGTTCATCCGAGAGCAGCCGGCCGTCATGATCCTCTGCAACCCACACAATCCAACTGGTAGAGCCTGGGAGCAAGCGGAACTTCATGCCCTTGCAGTCCTCTGCCAGCAGCACAAGGTTACCCTCATCTCCGATGAGATATGGGCGGATTTGCAGCTAAATGGTCATCAACACTGTTCAGTGCTCACGTTGCCTGACCATCTGCTATCGCATCTGGTCGTGGCGACATCAGCCAGCAAGAGCTTTGGTCTCTCCTCACTGCGGATCTCCAACTTCATCTTGCCTGACGCAAATTTACGCCAACGCTTCAAACAAAGGCTTGATGCGCATGGCCTGGACGTATTTAACGCCCTCTCCATGGAAGCAGCCACGGCGGCATACCGAGAAGGAGAGGTCTGGCTAGATGAGTTACTCGTCTATCTCAGTGACAACCGCCGCTGGTTCGCAGCTCAGCTGGCACATCGCATCCCGACGCTGACGCTGATGGACGCCGACGCAACCTACCTGGCCTGGATTGATTGCAGTGCATTGGGTTTGAGCGACGATGAGCTGAAGTGCCATATGATCGAACACGCCAGCATAGTGCCCTCTATGGGAATTGGCTTCGGGGAGGCGGGCAGTGGTTTTATCCGACTAAATCTGGGTTGTCCGCGTCAATACCTGGAACAGGCGATCAGCGGTCTGGCACACCTCATGATAGAGCATGCGGTTTGAGCGGGTCATATTGAGCAATACCGACACGGGCACATAGATACCGCCGAGTGTCTTAGTCTCTCACCTGTTCAATAGGAAAGGCCATGCCGATAAATGGCATGGCCTCGTTCGCTCAGATGAGGAACTCATCCAATTGGCGGCCTTGCTCGAGCTGCTCAGCCAGGAACTTGGGCGTACGGCCCTGACCGGTCCAGGTTTTCTCTACGCCATTTTCAACGTAACGGTATTTCGGGGGACGAGGTGCTCGTTTAGCTTTAGCCGCAGTCACTGCTGCCGGGGCACTGCCAACCAACTCAGTCGGGTCGATACCTGCTTGAGCCAACATCGCTTGGAACTCAGCCAGCTTTTGCTGACGTTCAGCATTGGCAGCTTGTTCTTTTTCTGCCAGCTCCAATCGCTCCAGATAAATCAGCTCGATTTTCTCATGAGCTTCTTTGACTTGCTCTAGGGACAGCTCACGCAGTGCTGCTCGCAGACTGCGCACATTTAACAATACTTTAAGAAATTCACTCATGATTAAAATCTCTCTCGATAAGGGGATACCTGTCAGGTGCTATAAATAGCCGTAATACAGGGAGTGTACATGTTTAACCAGAACGAACGGATGAACGGATGAACGATGGTGGCTCGTAGCGTTCGCAATGATAAAAAACTAGAATAAAGATTACATTATTTCTCCTATTTAAAGCAACTGCTGTCTGTGATTTGTATCACCATCGATAAAACAGGATTTAGCAATATCTTTGATATTAAAATTGAGAGAGAGCTACCTTCACATAGCTACTCTCGTTATACAGCCATTGGCTATGCCTATTAAAGCGCTTGTAATGCCCACATAGTGCATTATGACAATGATTACTTTCAAGGTATCAACTTGCCCTTTGACGCGTGTATAGGGGCTCTGGTGAACGCTAGCAGCCTTTCCGAAGCAATACACAACCTAGACAGTGTTTCTTTAAATTCTGCGATGTTCGGTTATTGCATCTTAGCTATAACACTGTTGAATGGATTTCCCATTTAGACATACACAATGTCTGCTGATGTCCCATGACCTGGGATCGATAAATCCTCTTATAGCAGTTTCATTTCATCAGCACTCAACATGCTCGTTAACGCCCTAACGAGTGGACTTGGCTAGTACCGAAGTTTCGATAGTCATCACTTATCTTGTCCTCCTGTTTGCTCAGATACGCAATGCGAAATAGAAATCCTAAATAGTCGCATTTTCTTAAGATTGCATCATCCCTCGTAAACCAGCAGCTGTAATTTTCAGGGAACTCGACTAAGTGTGCGTAATCAGGGTAAGGCAGCGCTAATGCACTACACCAAGCCTTCTGGAGCCTGACTCCCATGTTGTCAGCATCATAACTCTGATAATTGCCTAAAAAGGCATATACGTCTTTGTTAAAGAGCAGTACGACGTGGTAATGACTGTGGGAAGAGGTATCCCGTTCCCGGCACCAGATATAGGCTGGCAGCTCAGGTTCACCTCGCCGGTTATTGCGTATGTGGTCCGCTCGGAGTTGTTCTTTGAGTGACTCAAAAAAACGGGTAATCGCTCTTGGATCTGAACGTTGCAGACAGAGCAGCGTATCAAGATCGTCAGGTGGGCTTTCGATAGCAAAGCGCAGGTCTATACGTAATGCATAGACACGTGGATATCGAATAAGCATATCGTAAATAACATCCAGGCTACGCACTAAGCAGCGACGATCAATGGAACCATAATTGGCTTCGCTTAGTTTCATCAACTTAGATAGCTCTGATAAATTCAATTTAATGTTATTCAACACGTTCATTACTCCAATATGGCTAGTACTCCCTGAGCTCTTGGCTCAGGGTAGTTGCTAGATTTATATTACTCACTAAGTCAGGTACTGTTAACACCAGTCCCTAGTAGTCTGGGATATCGTTAGGCTACGACTCTAGAGGGCATATGCGTTTCATGGCTCTCAGGACATACACGCACTATCGATTGATATGCTAATGGCATCGCCATACATCACGCATTAATAACTGATATACTCTCAATGGGTGTACGCCACCCATTGCCTGACACTGTTGATGAGTACATGCTTGTATCAACAGGCATGTACTGTACCAGGTATGTATAAACTTGGTATCTATACAGCATGTGTGCAGTGTATTAGTTGGTGTATATACTGAATATGTTAGATGTGTATATACTGCATGTATATATTACCTATACCGGACATTTAAAGCTGATATATAATGCCATGCAATTAACGCAAGCCTTGCTATATAAGGTCTTGTAAAATAAGGACCAGCTGAATAACCTACAAAACAAGCCTTAAATTAAGTCATTTTAGTTAACACTTACAAACCCTACCAATTAGTTATTTCCAAAGCATTGGGTCTTTTGTTTTTCTGTCCTCTGACTCCTGATAAGAGACAAATTCAAACTCTGAATACAACCCTCCTGAAAATGAAGCTACTCTTGAACTTTCAAATTCCTTTCGCTCTTTAGCTTGTGTGTACTCAACCATCATCTTCCCTTCCTTTTTATAGCTCCTAACCCTGCCATCGAACTCCAGCTGCCTAAGCGCCCCATCACGGGACTTAGCATTTCTCAACGGATTAGGGCCCCGTTGCAATATGTCGTTTTTCTCGATTGAAACGAAGTTGTTTTGATATACATGTTTATAAAACCACTCATCTAATAATTTCGCATCACTCTTCACTCCGGCTTTATCACACGAACTCATTAACTGTATAAAATGGTCAAAATACCAATTGGCGATTTTATACCCAGCTTTGATTGAATCAAGAGAGATTTCAGTATCACAACCGTTTACAAAGACCTCAATCACTGCTGCCAACCTAACCGCCTGTTCGTGAAACTTTGATGCATAGTCACGGTATGCTTCCAGTTGCTCCCCAGCAGCGAGATGTTCTTCAAACGTCATGCACATGTTATTCCAATGCTCTAGCGCCTCCTTTGATAGCTTAATTGTAGTATGCGGCTGACTGTTTTTACGTCGTTCTATTCCTTGCTTCAGTAAGGTAGCGACACGTTCATGGAACCACTTCAAGTCTTCCTCACCCTGCTGAGACTCACTTGTTTGCAGACGCTTTCCCTGCGTTGATTCACACGTAGCAATTAAGCACCTGGCAAGAAAACCACTATCACGTACCGCTTCCCCATTTTTAGTTAAAAAGCGTTCAAAGGCCTTTGGCTGGACCATTAGCGTGAGTCCAAGACGAGCACCATTAATGTTAATTCCTGGACCTACACCTTTCTCTTGAACAATACGCCCACCTGACCACAAACTGTTCAGTACCGACGTCTCATTTAGAAAGTCCATTGTAAGAAGACGACCGGCTTCATCATTCATGATAGAAAATGACATATTCCCCATGCCTAGCTGCTGCTTGATTGCTGCTGTCGTGACATCATTCAGTATCAAATTAATATATGGTGGTGCTGTCGGCTTGCTATCCTGAAGCTTTCTGATCGTCGCTTCCACATGCTCAGTACTGCCCCCTTCCTTAATCGCATCCCTAAACATTTTATCTGCTACCGACTCTTTTAAACGCCACACTTTCATATCGGCATTGAATTTTTCAAACTTCTCTTCATACTCCTTACTCAACATTACTTGAATATCATGAACTGGTGATATCAATAGATTGAACACAAAGGATTTGCGCTCACCCGAACCGGCGATAACAATAAAATACAGTGTTACTTGAAACTTTAACCTCTCATTTACTTGGACTTCAATCAAATCTTGACATGCCAAGTCCATAACACTCAACATCAACGGTATAATGAGGCTGTCGGGAGCTTGACTTACATTCATTACGTATTTAAGGGCTCGTTGTAAACATACAGGCCAGATGTCTCTGGGAAATTCGCCGGGTGGCACGATGTTAACTTTTTTCATTAATCACCTCCTCATTTATACCATCAGTAACTTTGCATGAGTAATATCAGAATCAGTTAGGATGACGATAGCTCATAGCTTGACTACCATTTATTAATGGCCATTTATATATTTCAGTATGGATTTATATTGAGCATATTACGACAAAGAGTGAAGCCACTCTTCAATATCTGCTAACAGCCATCCTATTGAGGCACCTCCCAAACGCAGTGGCATAGGGAATCGCTTGTCATACCACCGGCTGCGTGGATTTATTTTGTTATAGATAGTAGAGCGACTAAGACCAAGAAGCACCACTAAGTCCTTCATGCGAATAATTTGAATAGGATAAGGCATTTTTGACGCTGGCTTAGTTAACGCTGCATTATACCGAGTGTGATGATACTGAGCCTGTACAGCGTCATCGTTCATAAAACTTAGTTTCTTCGAATGTTCCATGCTCACCTCCACATCTATTTTGCTTGTCAGTGAACCAATCATTTCATGCATCGATCGATTATCTGTAGCGATATAAAAAATATTGCTAACCATGCCTAACGCTGTTTAATACCCTGTTTTGATGTCAAAAATGACATGCAGGCCACGCCCCATCAATCAGGATTGAAATTTAATTTTTATTTTTCATGCAGTTAGATAGTTGCACTCAATTCATCCCAGCATGGCAGGGAACTTGAATATTTATCTTGACGAAATTAAAAAAATAAAAACAACTTCGCCTTGATTGGAAAAAACAAATAATAATCAATAGCTTACTGATAAAGTTCATGCGGAGATATTCATCGTTAGTTTGGATCCCTCTACTCTATCTATTCCGGATGATTGGTTCGCAGGCCAGAGTCATTTGCTTTACAGTATCGACTTGCACAATTGAAGGAGAGCGCAACCATGGCATCACGACATCCAAATGCCACGACAACCACCGAACAGCGCAAGTTAATACAAAACTCCCCACTGACGGTCTCTGAGCTGGCGAACACGTTGGGTGTATCCGAAAGAACGGTAAGACGCTGGAAGGCCAGGAAAACGACGGAGGATGCCTCTCACACTCCACATCGTCTTCCCAATACGCTTACAGAAGAGCAGCAGTGGTTTCTGATTGCGGTGCACAAAATGCTTCGTCTGACGCTTGATGATCTCTTGTGTGTCGCGAGAACCTTCGTCCTGTCTACAACGTCTCGCTCCGCTCTGTACCGCAGCTTAGCGCGTGATGGGGAAACCAACATCACGGACCCGTTATCTCAATACATCCGAGCAAAGGTCAAACCACGACGTCAGCTCAACAAGCCTGGCATTGTTGAGATAAGGATCAGGCGTCTGCCCGATATGCCGGAGAACACTGCGCATCATTACGTGCTGGTCGCACAAGATTGCGCATCGCGCTGGGCTTATATCGAGATACAAGAACACACAAAAGCCGTTAACGTGATAGCGTTCTTGAAGAACGTGAAGGCGCATTTTCCGTTTCAGATCCGGGTGCTGCTTATCGAGCAACACCTTCGTATGTTTGATAAATATCCTTTGCCAAAGGAAGCCCATCTCACCCGTGCCCCGACTGAAATCTGCAATGCGTTAGCACTACCACATCTTGAATTGATGCGAATCAGTAATGAGCTGTGTACAGATAGTGATAAGCTCTTTCGAAATAGCTCCTTATTAACAAATAAAGCTACATCAGTAACGTTGTTGCACAATTTTAAAATGCAGTTAGATCGCTTTACGTATTGGTATAATCATCGTATACCTCAACGCGCTATAAAGAATCTTACACCTTATTCATGTCTACAAGCTCATTATAAAACTGCCCCTAAGCTATTCATTAGAGAGCCATTGCAACCTTTTGTACAGACGCATTTTTTAAAGATCTTTATATATGATGTTTTTTACGCATTGAAACTAATCAATGAGCATTCGAATCCAGAGGGTATAAAGCAGACCAGAAAGGGACATTTTAAAAACACTAATGACTTTAAGGCACACCAGGATATGTTTGGCACTTACATGCCTTTGCTTATCGATCTAATGAGTGGCACAACCAGCGGTTTTACGCCCTTTCGTTATAGTGTACTGGAACATCTATATTTAGAAGTTTCATCTATCCCAATCATCACATTGAAATCCGAAGAAGAAGTAAAGGATTGCTATGTCAAACATGTATTAATACCAATAATCGCCATTATCATTCACAAAGAAAGCATAATTGAACGTGCTGAGTCGTTTTTTTATCACATTCACAAAATGCTTGAATCGAATTTTGATAATGAAACACTCAGTGCCGATAATTTGCATGTCAGGATAAAGCTTTACTTAAGACAATACATTCAGTATTTGGATTTAAATGAAAATGATATTGCCAAGAAAATTGCAAGAAACATCAAGAATATCGGCCCTGGCAGAATGCAAACTGCTGATACCATTCTTGGCATGTTTGAATTTAGGAAGAGATATGAAAATGACAGAGCTAAAATCATAGCGAATGCGCTGCCTATCAATGAGAAGAAATGCGCAGAGTTAACGAAATTGCTAAAGCTAAACACGGCATATCTCGCGATGTCACTTTTGTCTAGACTGGAAAGCCAATCAGCTCATTTAGAAACACTTGTTCACTGTTATCATAAGCTGTTATCTAAGGATGAACAAATGCTTTGCCTGCAATATCATCTACAAAATCTTTTCTTCCTGCCAAATTTGACGGGGGACCTTGGTATTAATAAAATAAACAGGCTTGGTGACAATTACTTAAAGCGCCAGTTTGCGCCACTGGTTAATCTTCTTCATACACCGGTCAGACATGAGTTGTCGGTAGACACTATACAGGAAAATGAACAATTAATAAATCAGCTAAAAGACCTCGTCTCCAACCCGCATAAATCTCATTTGAATATCTATGACCGAGCCATTTTTAAGCCTATCACGGATATAGATAAGCAAGATGGCGCTTATCGGACTGTTTTCATTCCCTATGCCTATCTTATCAGCATTATTAACTGCATTCAGGATGGGAAATTAGATGATGCTTACAAATTAGCTGACGATGCGCCATATGGTGCATGTGAACAATTTAGTTTTCTTGCCTATGCCTTTTCGATGCTTTACGTTGGATTGCATTTTCGCTTAAATAAAGGAAAGCTAAGTAACAGTAAGTTGACTATCTTGTCTCATTACATCATAGCAGGGCAGGGCCTTATTACCACATGCCAAAAAAGCCCGATTGCGATAAGTCAACTCATAAACAGCACACTCACTAATGAGTCGCACAATAACTTAACATCTTCCCCGAACAATATCTCAATCATGCGTGCCATTTATGCCTACAATCAGCTAACATTAAAATTGACCTGTACCTCCAAGAAAGGTTATGGGGCCGACCCCATACCACAAGCAATATACGGTATGTTAGACAGGTTATACCATGTTAGCGCTACGTTGACGGCTGAATTAAACAATATATCGCCAAATGCTTCACCAGAACAACACACAGAAATATTCATGAACCGTACAACGCTGACAGAAGATGACCTTCATGGTGATCTTATTCCCTTCCTAAAAGATTCATCCTTCATTAACTGCATGTCAGAAAATTTGTTTTTAATTGAGCATCTATGCGGACCTTCGATGGGGCTTAATGACGTCTTGGCTATTTCCCAATTCGCATCTCAACAACAAAATATGGCACGCTTGTATGACCACCTGCGCTCTAAGGCTCGGGACAGCTTCCTAGGTGTCACCGTAAACTGACCTTATAGTGGCCTACCGTCCCCGTGATACATTGCTATTTTTGCTATTTGTAGCGAAAATAGCAGTGTCTTAAGACCAAAAAAAGCCCTGCCATCTATTGACCATTTCTTCATTCTATGAGTGTGGGGGGAGGTATTAAGTTGCTGTTCCTTGCTCATAGCTGGCTCTAAATTTTCACGCGCTTTTGATCCTAAATAGTTGGTGTTTCTCCCCCCTCCTATTATAAAAAATTTAAGATATATGTTATCTCCATGAACTTAACCAAGGAACTGCTCTATCAGTCCCATTTTTATTGGAGATATTTCATGACTCATTTCATTGACTCCGTGGCCTATATCGGCCAACCACCCAGGTATAGCCTCGGTAATTATCCCCCTCCTAACGCCGTTTTTCTATATGTGGTTGCAGGCAGCCGGTGGCTTTGAACTGGAGGCAGCTGGGTTGCTCAACGGCGGACGAAAATTATAGGTACTGGCCCTACCAACCAAGACCCGATATTCCAAGGCGGGGATAAGGTGAAGTCCTATATTCTGTTGTGATAGAACGCTCTGCGCCCCAGTGCAGCTCAATCAGACAACCGGTTTATTATTTAAACCACTGGTATGATTCAATAGATCAAGCCCTAGTGACACTCACGAAATCGGCACTCATTTCATCTATTTCCCTCCATTTTCTGGTCATTAAGGTCTCTTCGAGACTTTTGACCATGGGGGTCAGTGTACCTTGCCCTATTGACCGGGAGGAGACCATGGCACTGGTAGGTTACGCACGTGTTAGTACGGGAGGTCAGAGCCTTGAAGTCCAGCTTCGAGCACTGGCTGAATGCAATAAAGTTTTCCAGGAGAAGGTTAGCGGTGCCAGTGATGATAGGCCACAGCTTGCTCTCCTCTTGGATTATGTGAAGGAGGGAGACGTGGTGATGGTTACCAAGCTGGATCGTCTGGCTCGTAATACTCGTCACCTATTGGAAATATCAGAATTTCTACAACATAAGCAAGTTGCATTACGGATATTGAATCTGGGGATAGATACCTCAACACCTACTGGCAAGTTAATGCTAACCATGATCGGTGCTATCGCAACATTCGAACGAGAGTTGATGTTGGAGCGGCAAGCTGAAGGAATTGAGTTAGCCAAGCGACGAGGTGTTTATAAAGGCCGTAAGCCTACCGCAATGGCAAAAGGTAATGAAGTTCTGGCATTGGTTGCCAAAGGACTATCCAGAACTGAAATTGCAAAACGTACGGGAATAAGTATTTCCAGTGTACAACGCATCCTCAGAAATCAAACTAACCGGGCACGAGTTTAGCCAAGAACAATGCAAGAATAACAGTAAGCGATAAGCCAAACATCGATAGTACATCTTCCGACAATGGGGAGATATAAAATGGAGATTGATATGAACAGTATACTCAAAGCAATGATGATATCGAGTGGACTTATATTCACCACGATATCTGCTCACGCGGCTGAAATCACAGGAACGTATGATACTTGGGCGACTATGAAATCGCAGGGCTGGCACTCATCTGATGATTTTGATGACAACAAGATGCATAACGCCCTCAAATGGAGTGGCGAGGTCATAAATAAATATCCATGGACCAAATATGCCTTCCTGAGAAAAATGTCTGGAAGTCCTTTGTTTTTAGCTGACAAGAACAAAAAAACACTTACCTATCTTTCTTATAAGCCACGCAGTGGTGACTACTCTGATATCAGCATCATATATCAAGGTGAAGATGAAGGAAAAGGTTGCTACGTCTCCATTGTCGACACCGGGAAGGCGCTTGAATTTGAGCAGTCGCGTTACTCTATGCTCTCAGATGAACCACAGCAGTCGGTCCGCACCAAAATACTAATGGTGTTACCAGAGCGTTGTATCGATAAACAACAGCTCAGTTCAATCAAAGCCAAACAGCGCCAAGAAGAACGAGAACTTCAGCAATGGGTTGGCAAACAAAGTCTGAAAGAGCTCTGTCAGAAAACCGGTAACTGTTAATTAAACGTGTTGAAACTAACACCCAACTTAAAAGGTGGCTTAGCTGAACATGAATAAAATTCGAAAGGTGCGAAGTGGCATGAAAAAATGCTTTGCGGTATTTCTCGTGAGTAGTTTGTGTTGGAGTACAACCTGTT
This sequence comes from Aeromonas sp. s5, assembly GCF_040907865.1. NCBI lineage: Bacteria > Pseudomonadati > Pseudomonadota > Gammaproteobacteria > Aeromonadales > Aeromonadaceae > Aeromonas > Aeromonas sp. s5. Next base: position 330,659 of record NZ_JBFOCO010000005.1, on the reverse strand, counting down.
TTGCCACGGCCCAACGCTACCTCGCTATCCAGCACACTGACACCGTTTACGCAAACCAAGGCGTCTGTGCGTATCACTTCTCTTTAGATAGTGGTGGTGCAGACGAGTTTGGACATTTGTATATCACGCTGCAATTTAATGACAAGAAGGGCAAAGCGCTGGCCGAATCAACGTTGGAGGTTGAACCCTTCGGCGGGAGCTCCGCTACTCGTTATGGTGGCGGTTTTACGGAGGTTGATTGCGGACAGGTTGAGCAAGCCAAGTCCATCGCCATTATTCAGGCGACCGAAGTCTTTGCACATAACCAGGTTACCCGGCTCCCAATCTCCACCTTCACACCCGAGTTTCATCAACCACTGAAGATCACCGTAGGCGGCAAGTAGCCCGCTCAGAAAAAAATAAAGCCCAAGGGCGTCACCATCACGGTGACGCCCTTTTTCATTTCCAACCCTTGATGAGGAACATCACCCCATGACACGACATTTCATTATCGGCGATCACTTGGTAACACCGCAGTCTGAAGGCCAGCATCATGGCATCTTTGTTGGCCATGACCAGGTCATTCACTGCCTGCCATCGCCTGCCGGGGAGCACTCAGGCCAACTGGCGCTGACCTCCTTGGCTCAATTCAGTCAGCACAACACCATTGAGGTGAAACCCCATGCTCAACGCCTTTTCAGCCGAGAGGAAAGCCTGACGCGGGCCTATGCACGGCTCAGCGAAGGTGAACAAGGCCAGCCATTGGCCAGTAGCGAGCAATTTGTTACCTGGTGCATTGAAGGGGTTCAGCATCCCCCCAAGCTGCTGCAGACCGCTGTAGCAACGGTGGTGGCAGCCGAAGTGGCTCGCCATACGCTGGGCAAGGCGGCCACCAGTGCAACCGCAGGGCTTGCTGCCAGTACGCTAGCCACGACTGCTGGCGGTAGTGGTGCCGCTGCGACGGTAGTGTCGATCACCGGTATTGCTTCAGCCCCGCTGTTAGCGCCTCTTGCAGTAGGCGCCGTTGCTGCCTATAGCGTCAGCAAACTCTGGGATTGGCTCAAAGACTGAATCTGTACGAGGAGACATCATGACAATTCCTTTTCACCGGGATGGCGTTAGCCTGTTTGTGACAGAGCCACTGCTGGTACTACTCAATCAGGAAGCCGTGAAATATGACTTCGACCTTGAACAACTCACTCGGCTTACCTTCAGCTTTCGCAACCCTGACTATCAACCTCAAAGTGGTGGGGTCCATCCGGTCGAGATCCAGCTGATACGTGGTCTTGATGGTTGGCTATTCGACTACGTCACTGATTTTAGCTACCAAGGCTTGGGACAAGATACCGAGCTCTGCAAAGAACTCGACTTCAACTTCCTGGATAACGAGCACTACCTGCAAGGCTGGGGACCGCTCCCCATGGCGGATGCCCAAGAGTTATTCAACATGTGGCAGAACAGTTTTCTTGCCTAAGCCCAGCTGGGCTTTTTTACCGTCACCGTCAGTGGTGACTGAGGAGGCATGATGCCCAAACAACCGATAGCCGTTGAGTTGGAGGCCATCAATCGAGAGGGAGAGACACAGGTGGTGCGTGACAGTGGCCTGACAGTTCAGGGCTACAGTGTCTACCTGCGCTAGTGGGCTGGCGCTGGCCACCTGGGTAGCTGACTACGACACCATCGGACCCGCCTACCAACTGGCAGAGCGCTTGAGCCTTGCACTGGCCATCCCTCTCACCGTGCTGGTCCCCGAATCGCTGATGCCGGTGAAACATGGACCCACAGCCAAAGCAGGCCCCATCACGACGGCCAGCTGAACTACCCTCACAATGAACCAACAACCTCTCTGCATTTAGCCCCAGTATGCCTCGCGCTGCCGGGGTCTTTCTTTTTAAGGAGACCACCATGCATTACCACAAACTCAAAGCCGGGGAATGCCCCGGCACTTATGTCGTTACGGAACCGGTGACCGAGCAAGACCTGCTGCGTATCGCCAACCAGATTGCCCGCAAGCGTCTGGCCAAAGGCACTGCCATCACCAGTACCACAGAGGCCGCCGAGCGGCTGCAAACCTTGCTACAGGACCGGGAGCACGAAGTGTTTGGTGCTCTGTTCCTCGACTCCCAGCATCGTGTACTGGCTTTTGAGGAGCTGTTTCGTGGCACCCTGGACAGCGCCAGTATCTACCGACGGGAAGTGGTCAAGCGGGCCTTACTACTCAACTGTGGGGCCATCATCGCGGTGCACAATCACCCCAGCGGCGACCCTGAACCCAGCCACTGTGACCGGGTCTTTACCCAGGCCCTCAAAGAGGCATTGGCGCTGGTGGATGTGCGGTTGCTTGACCATCTGGTGGTCGGTGCCGAGGGCGTAGTCTCGCTGGCTGAACGAAACCTGCTATGAACCAGACCCCAGGCAAATCACACCTCACCGCCCTCGATATCCTCATCGAGTTGCGCTGCTGGCTGGCAGACAAAGTCGAGATGCAGGCAGCGCCCGCCATCGTGGCGCACCTGCCTAACGGCTACCTGCTCACCCAGGCTGACTGCATCGAGGCCATTGATGCGCTGTTGCATCAGTTGCGGCACTAATCAGGCCAAGAAGAGACAAGCACCATGCGATTACCTAACCCCTATTCCCTGGAGGAAACTCTGGGCAAACTGCGCGATGGCCTGACAATCGCCAGCAACGAGGATGCGCTGACGTTGCTGGAAAAGGCCGTCACCAAGGCGCGTGATGACGAGCTTTATGACAAGCAGCTTGAAGAGGCTTTGCTGCTGGGCTCCACCGTCGAAATACGCGAGTGTCTCAACTGCTTTGGCGACAACTTCGAGCGCTTACCTGCATCACGATGCCGTCAACGGCATTGATTGTGCGCTCTACGCCATCCTGTTCGATGCAGCTCACCCCGACACTGAGCAGGCGTATGAATAACGCCAACATCCCCAAACCCGGATCATCAGCGTCAGCCCCATGATCCGGATACTCCGACATCACCCACAGGGCCACCTCACTGAAGGTGGCCCTGTTCATTTCAAGGAGTCCCTCATGTCTGCTTTCATGATTGACCGCCAGGATTACCTGGCCTTTGCCATGCAGTTACACCGCTTCTGCAATGCCCCGATGCCACCACACTACACCCTTGAGTGGTTGCGAACCATCTGGTGGAACCCTCCAGCGGATGTCACCAGCACCTGGACGTGGCGGGTAAACCGGCTGGTACGGCTGATGATGCTCGCCAATCGGCGGGCGGTCTGGCATCGCTATCAGCTGGGGCGTCAACAGGACCACAAGGAACCACACCCGCGTGGCGCAACCAAACTGAGTCCGCTTAAACCTGCCCACCGTTATCACCAGGCACAACTCACCGATAGCGAGCTGGTGGTGCTCTACAAATTCAGCTGCTGCGCCCTGTACCAATCGAGCGAATGGAGCGGGAGTCCCGAGCAGGCCCCACGACTGGTGAAGGTGATTCAGCAGTTGCAGCAGGCTCTCGCACAAGACGTGCTGACCCGGTTGTCTCTGTGGGACCAAGCTCCTTGGGGAGAGATGTGATGAATCTCTCCATCACCCTGACCATAACGAGTTCACCGCCGGACAACACAGCCGTTCTGGCTCAACGCATCGCCGATGACATGGCACACCTGCACCGCCGTTTGGGGGATGGGGTCAGTGATGAACTGGGGTTCAGCATCAGTTATCTGGTCGAGCAATTTACGCTGCTGGCAGCGGCTTACCATTCACCAGCGGAAATGGAGAAATATCAATGATTGAGTTCAATGACAGCTTTAGTCAGGCCGCCGTGGCCGAAGCTATGTGCGCCCATCGGGAGCTTGCCAAGCTCATCAGCCAGCAGTTGATGCTGCCGGGCTTTGCCTATGCCCACGATGTGGAGGGAAAGCGTATTGGCGGCCCGCTGGTGGCGCCCAACCCGGCACTGCACAAGACCAAGCTCTTTGTCAGTCCACGAGATATGTGTGAGCACCTGCCACGTGAGATTAACTTCGCCCGCTTTCGCTGCGCCTGTAATGCAGCGGGTCAACCGGTCGGCGAGTGGCAGCGGGTGATTGTCGGAGCCTACGTCAACCACGGCAGTAACAACGCGCCGGATTGGAGTTGCCACACGTGACAACGCCCACGGCATCACCAATGGTTCCAGATAGTGCTATCGCCAGTCTCCGAGCTCATATCGAGGAGTTCATCGCACTGGAGCTGACCGGCAAGCTCGATGCACAACTGGCCAGTCTAGCGAGTTCCGGCGTGCTGGACTTGGATAACTGGGACGGGGCAAATCTGGTCCTGCCTCGCACCGTGACCACCGCACTACTGGAAGCCACTGCCGAGCGGGTGATTTGGCATAGCCACCGCCGCCGCTATCAGCGAGGCATCAACCGCCTCAAGCAATCGCTGTAGACCATCCCCCCTATACAGCACACCACGACCCCATGCAGCCCCTCATATCCGAGGGGCTGTTTGCATTTGAAGGAACCACACCATGCACGACCTGCGTGATTACAAGACCCTGACGCCTAAGCAGATTACAACAGCCATCAGTCAGCTCAACCACAACACTACGCCGAAGATAATGAGCCACCTCGCATTGCGGGCCAGACAGCCGCACCCGCTCGGTGATAGTCGCAGCAGAGCCCATGCCCTCAAGCTGCTGCGTCGGGTCAAGAAGGCTCACAAGGCAGGGCGAATCCAGCTCGAGCTCACGGTGACCGGCAGCCGACTCGACCGGAGTAGCCATCAGGCAGACCGCTACTATTACGACCGGACACTGCTGGCCCAGGGCTGGCAGCAATACGACACAGACCAGGACGCTTGGTACTTCGGTATCTGGATTAACCCAGAGAAGCTGGAAACCTTCACCTATGCCGAGGGCGATACCAGCCATGTGATTGCGCCGAGCGTCGAAGCGTTTCGGGCAGAGCTGGCGCGGCTCTATCAGTACCACCCGCAAGCCCCAGCATTTATCAGTATCGACCCGGAGGCAGGCGTTGTGACCCGCCATTTTGAAGCCAAGCCGGAGGTGTGAGATGGCTAAGAACATAGCCATCAAGGTACCGGGCAAGCACCCGCAGACCGGTGAGCTCACCACCTTCGAGCTCAAGGGCCAGCGTATGGATATCGACATCGGCGGCCAGGCCGTGCCCTTCCTCATTCACGGGAGGGGGATAGGAACGTCACTCACATCCCCAGTGGCTACCGCATCGCGCTGCTCGGTGGCTGGCTCACCGCTCGTTACGTAATACCTGAGAATAAGCCCAGCAGAACGGCCTGCGCCCAGATGGCCATAGACCGACTGGTAGCCCAGTACGGCTCGCTGCACCTGCTGGACCGGCTCAACTGCAAGCCTGTTATCAATCCATCGCGCTAGCCCACCCACTCGGCATATTCCCTCCCGCATCAGGGTGACTTGATGCAAGATGACTTTCATGGAGAAACAACATGTTCCACCCCACCGTTCACTCCTATTTCTCCGGCGCAGGCCTCATGGATGCAGGTCTTATCTGTGGTGGTCTGCCCATTACCCGCTCGTTCGAGCTCGATGCCCGTGCCTGCAAGGTGCAGCGTGATAACCTGGGTCATCACGTTGAGAACGTCGATATCTCCCGGCTGTGTGTCACCGGCCAAGGCGAAGCGGACGTGATTATTGGCACCTACCCCTGTACCAAATACAGCAGCATCGCTGACATCAATGGCGCGCGTACTGGGGATGACCTGTTCTTGCATTTCTTCCGACACATCGCCTTGATGCAACCCGAAGTCTATGTGGTGGAAAATGTGCCCGGTATGACCAAGTTCCCGGTGGTGATGGAGGCCATGACCCAGCTGCCAGATTACTACGTGACCACCTTCAATCCCGTACAGGCCGAGCACATGGTGCCACAGCGGCGTGACCGCCTCATCATCATCGGTAGTCGTCGTCCTTTCAGCTGGCAGGCACCCGACAAGCACAAGGTGCCCTCGCTCATGTCCCTGCTGGAGCGTGACCCTGAGATCGTCATCCCCCCATCCGTCTATGCCCGCCTCAATGGGCAGTACCGCGACAGACCCATCATCAGCGACCCCTTCAAGGGCGATATAGCCCCCACCTGTCTGGCCCACTACGCCAAAGACAAGGGCACCCGGCTGGTTATCGACCCCAAGACCCGCACACCCAGGCCATACACCGTCCGGGAATACGCACGGCTGATGGGGCTGCCTGACCACTTCGTCTTTAATGTCCCTGACTCGGATGCCTATCGCATGATTGGCAATGGCGTGGTATTTCAAAAAGGGCGCTGGGTGGCAACACAAATCGCACGGTACTTCACCACCCGCAATGCGCACTTATGACCCTCACCCCCATCCACAAGGACAAAGTATGCTAGCTCAATATCAAAGGAGGCCACATGACCGACACACAACCCACCGCCGACCCATTGGCAGGCCACCCCACCATGCTGATGCTGGATGTCGTGATGAGTTCCATCGTTGGCGACTACGATGACGCAGAGCTAGTACCTGAATGGCAATGGGTCAAACGCATGGCCTCCCACGAACATGTCGGCGTGAAGGAGGACTCTGCCTACGAGTGCATCCTGAACCTGGCAATGGCGTTCGACACTATTCCACCATCACTGCAACCCCTGCTCGCAGCAGCAAAGCAAGCCGGAGTGAGTTACATCCTGTTTTACAACGACTAGCCACTGCCCCGTTACCGCGACCCAGCAGCGGTCAACAACCACAACCACTCAGCTCCGCTCATCCACAAAAACATAAAGGGCCAGCCCTCTCAGGCTGGCCCTTTGCATCATTGAAGTCACCGAACATGACCCGTCTTATCACCGGGCTCGAGGTGCATCACTATGCCCCCGAGCTCAACAAACTACATCTGCGCAACCGGCAGATATTACCTGTTCCCGGCATAACCACCATCAAGGAGGCCAAAACCCGCCTGTTTGGCTGTTGGCAGCCTGGACATCAGGTGACCATCACAGTGAGCCATCCCGACTACGTCAATCTCTCCCGGCTCTACCTGGGGCGCCTAGCAAGCCTGACCGACCTCCCTGATCACTTGGCCAGACTACGTCAGCGCCACAACGTGCCCGACCCCCGCATCGACATTCAACTGAGGTATCGCTAATCATGACCACGCCCACCACAAACACCGCTGACCACCAACCCGAGACCCCTACCAGGATATTTGCACAGTGGGGCCTGCCCCATACCGTCACTCCGCGCTTTGGCGCTCGCCTTATCCAGGAGCATCATCGCCTGCACTTTTTGTCCGACCGTGCCTCGTTGGTGGGTGAATGGGCAGAAGAGGCAATAGATCAGCTGGAAGCTACCTTCCCGGCCATCATCAAGGAATTGGAAGGAAAGCTCCTGATAGGAGAATTGGATGCTCGCCACCAAATCCGTATTACCTTCCAGCACGGCGAACTCACCTGCGAGGCCGACACCCTCGGCAGCCATGGCTATGTGTATATAGTGGTCTATCGCAATCCCAATTCCGCCATGCCACAACCCCCAGCCCATTCCACAAAGCGATAGAGAGCGGTCAGTGGTTAAAATTTCCTCTCAAATCACATAAGGTCACGCCCCTCACCGGGCGTGACCTATCCAGGTTGATAACGCCGAGATATCAATAGTCCAAGCCTTCACCTCACAGCTATTTTCCCTATGGACACTTCTTCAATGCAACAAAGAGAATTCGTTCGCCTTGGCTCAAGATCAAGAACAGGCGTGGGCAAGAAACAGAACACTGTTGTGAGAAGCATTGTCAGCGGAGCCATCAAAGACCGCCTGGCGAGCAGAGACATCCAACGAAAAACACCCAATGCCCGCCAGCCAACGCCCAATAGTTGTCCGCTGATTACGCAAAACCCACCGTCCATTCGGCAGGCACTCACCAGTCATCGTTTGTGGTTTGATAAAAATCATCTCTTCATCAAAAAATATCTTGATTGACATGTGAGATTGCTCGCGAGCAAAATTATCGCCAGCCTTATCAGACAAAAGAAGAATCAACACCTCGTCAATAAATACGCAACTTGAACTCTTTTAAAATAGAACTAAAATTATAATTATAATTGTTTAAATAATAAAGGCTGTTTATGAGTAAAGGCTTTCTGATTGATGGTTCAATTGCATTTGAACCAGCTAATTATAAAATGACGGTCAATGATAAAGAAGTACGTTTGAGTCAAAAAGAATGTCAGGTCCTGGAGGTACTTTGTACTAACAGCAATGTCGTCGTAGAACGAAATTTATTCATTGAGCCTATTTGGGGAAATAGTGCCAGTGGTGACATAGGCCTAAATAAAGCTATTTTATTATTGCGCAGAAAATTTGAATCTCACGATCTACCCAACCTGATCAATACTGTCCCAAGGGTTGGATATACTCTGAATGCAAGTATTACCGAGCTGTCATATACTGAAGACAACACATATCTAGATTCCTCTCCAGAAAAAGAGGCGGCAGATATAAACGCCTCCAATAAAATAACTATCCATGATGGTGTGGGTAGAAAAAAACGTGCTTACAGAATCGCCCTCACAGCTATCGCCGTCATACTGATTACATCAGTTAGCAGCCTGATATTTTTGGATAACAATAATGCTCCAGTTATCACCTCCAAGACCCAGACTGGGCTTAGCATCACATATACCTCATCGGCAAAATATGACAAGCCACTATTGATCAAAACCAATGATTATCTATCCAAAAAAAGTAACTACTACTTTAGAGCGCTTTTGTCAAAAGAAATGCTAAGTTTTATACTATACAAAGATGAAACACCTGTTAATCAGCAAATATTCACTATTGATAGAGCACGCAATACAGAAGAGCAGCTGACATGCTTAGACAATTACCTGTCAAAAAATATCAGTACAAGAGATGAGCTAACCAACGGTCTTGTTAGTGGCATGATGTATAGCAGCAAAGAGTTTTACTCTTATTGCATAAAAAATACTGTTTCTGAATTAGGAATACTGTATTCCAAGGGGACCAGGCTTGCTCATGGCTCAGATAAAGACCACATGATGTTGCAAGATTTTCTACTAAAGACCCCGTCAGGAGAGGAGGTTTTTCATATTAAACGCTATGTCAATCATCTTGGCTTTGGTACTGACAATATGAGGTTCGTTCAAAAGAGCATAATGTCTGAAAATATAAACATGAATCTAATACACACTAATAAGCTATATTCAGGCCTATTATCTGAACTAACTAGAGATAATGTCATACATACGCGAGTTGAACCCCAGCTTTATATCAGTGAAATTTTCGGCGGCATGTTTTTTTACGTAAAGGATTATCACTAAGAGAAAAAGTGCAGTGTATAAAAATATACACTGCATTATGTAATGAAACAGATATAGCCACATGTCACCACACTCAATTATGGCCTACACACTTAGGGCTCTTTTATTACCGTTTATAAAAAACCATTTGATATCACCCCGGCCGATCGTTCCTTGCTGATCTGATGGCTGAACAAATACCCCAATACTTTCTCGCATCATATCATCAGTGATATTCAAGCTACATTGCTCATTCAGTGCACAAGTTTTTATCAAACCAATAAAGCCATTTCTCTTTCTCATAACCCAGGCAAACTTGCTATCTCCTTCTGGAGTCGATGTTGATGAATGATAATAATACTTTGCATTCAGGGTATGCTTGGGATATGTGTACGTAAAGAGTGTAGCCTCAGGGGGGAAACTATTTTCAAGCAGCGTCACCGGCTGATAAACCACACAATATTCCGGCTCACTATATCTATGGCGATGAGAAATCGTAACACAACCTTTGAGCTCTTCACTAACCACCCCCAACAGCTCATCAATGGCTATATTCAGCATACTGAATTTGCTATTCTGAATTTCCGCCCCATTTCTTAACCATCGATAGCTATATTCACTCTCCGGGTGATTATCCTTCCCCGCATACATAAAAAACACTGATGGTCGGTTGAAAAAAGTGCTCATGGCTATCATTGTTCCATTGTCATTTTTTGAAGGCTGGGCCCAGCTAATGAAATACAAGCCGGCAGCAGCAACTATGATAACCGCAGAGGTAATCTTGAGTATGACGCCCTTAAGTCCGTGATACATATACAGCCCCTTTATTGACATGAATAAACCATTATAGCCACTTGCAAAAAGCAGCGTAGTTACTTTTGATTCCAAATAATTACAGACAGACAAAAAGCCAAAGATAATGCATAATCGATTGATTTTAATGGTATTTTTAATTAAGCAATAGTAAGTTCAAAACCTATCAAGACTAAGTAAGATGTGTGTGGAATGCAGTTTAACAATAACACTCAGAAACAATAGGTAATGATAGTGAAAAATAAAATATGTAATCTCATAGCCTTGGCCACATCAAAAAAGAAGTTGAAATGGCAATACCCTGGGGTCATGGCGATTGTCATGTACTCATTTATCCTGACGGCGATGATTGAATTGTTGCTTGCATATGTTCTATATGAACAACCCACCACTACTTATAACTTCCCATGACATAACATCATCACTATAAAAAGATAATAAATTAAGGGAACCAAGAGCATGAATCAACACTTCTTGATCGGGGATAATTTTATCCTTGAGCCAGACCGTTATCGCCTGATAACGCACAACAAAGAAACGCCGCTGAGCCAAAAAGAAACTGAGCTATTAGTCACGCTTTGTACATTCAGCCTATCTGTGGTTGAGCGTGGCCATCTGCTTAACTCCATTTGGGGAAATAGCGAGTCAGGTGATATAGGGCTCAACAAGAACATTCTGATGCTGAGGCGAAAATTTGAATCGTTTGGAGTAAAGAATGCAATACAAACAGTCCCACGCATTGGCTACATGTTGTTATTGGAAGCCAAGCCGGTTACCGCTGACAGTGCCATCGAAGTGGCTGAGCTCAAGAAAGCGTCAGATGAGAACCATATCAGCTCAGCCAGACTTGCTGTGCATGACAACAGTGATGTCAGCACGGTTCCACCACAGAGTAGCTGGCATGTAAAAAGAGGGTATTTTCCATATGTCGCATTGGCGTCCGTCCTAGCGGCTCTCGTATCCATTTATTTCTTATTCAGCCCCTCAGTTGACAATAACTATCGATTGATTGATAGCGTCGACAGGTATGAAAGTCCGCTTGGGGTACTTTTTATAAAGAAAGATCTTGAAAGTGAGATGTCCGATGACATTACTCATGCTGTTAATGATATTAATCTTGTTTTTAGCCGGATAGCCGACCATGCCAAATACTATATCCTGGCATCCAAAGAGAACATCTCCATTGTATCCATATCACACAATGGCACACACAAGCAGTCCAATTTTCTGGTAGAGAATGGATTTCGCGACCTCAGTGAGGAGTTGCTATGTGCGGTCAACAACATCACAAGTGATGAGAACCCAAGCATTGCCAATGAACAAGCCAGCAGCAGTAGTTTCAAATTCGTTTCCATGCGTTTCTTCAGCAGCTGCCAGGATAAGCATTTCTTGCTGGATTTGAATGTGAAGCGCAGTGGTCATCCCAATAAAATTAAAACCGTGCTGCAGAATTTTTCTGCCAAAGACAGCCAAGGGACAACCCTGTTCCATTTTGATCGAACAAGTGAACGCAAGGAGATCAGTTACCCGGATGGCAGCCAACAGGCGATCTTTCATAATGCCCCAGCTTCTTTCAACATTGATGCCCATGACATTGTTGGCAACAGTGTCGACATTCTTAAAATCATCGGTGAATTTACGGCCAGCGAAGCCAGACAGACAACCATTGACAGTGCCCACGGGGTATTCATGAGCGATACCATGGGGGGCGTGCTTTATCTGGCGACCTAACAGATTCCAATAAATTATGAATTATATGGAACTTAATATTATCGCCAGGATGGCGTAGTTTCCATCGCGCACAGCTGTTTCGTCACCAATGGCGCCACAATCTGTGTATCCGTCGAGACAAGACGATAGATGGTAATCCGCGAAGCATGCGGCTCTTGCCGCTTTTATTAAAATAACCCAATGTAAACAGAGGAACATGATGTCACAACTTACCAACAAATATATTCTGCTGACCGCTCTCATTCTGGGGGTGGGCACAGCCAACATAGCACATGCCAATGAAAGCTATTTGACCGAAGGCACCCAGGAAGTGGGCGTACAGGGCTCTGTTGATTTTGATTATGCCGACAAATACCAGGTACTGCTCAACACCAACTATGGCTACTTCCTGAGTCATGGCTGGGAAGTGGGTGGCGATGTGGATATCAATGCTACCAAATCCTATAAATCAGCCGCTGTGGGTGTATTCACCGAATATAACTTCGTCAACCAGACCGACTGGACTCCATACGTGGGTATTGGCACACAGCTGCTGACGGCCAATTACAACGGTGTGGATAATCACACCTCTACAGATTCATTCGATGCAACGGCGATGAACCTCAAGCTCAGCGCCGGTATGAAGTACTTTGTCAATGAACATGTGGCCTTGACCGCAGAAGTGAACCACAACATTGCGACCGATGACCTGCACATGTCCGGTGGTGATCCCAAGCGTTCACTGACCAAGTTCCTGATCGGTACCAAGTTCTATTTCTAAACCCATAAAAGCAACAATAACGACCAAGTCTCTGCTTCCCTTGCAGGAAGCCATGGGCATTTTTTAAAAAGTGAGGATTTAGCATGAAACACATGACCCCAACCTTGCTGAGCTCCCTGCTGCTCGGTCTGATGTCACTGCACGCCACTGCCAGTGAAGGCACTCCTGACATTTATCTGGGTGCAGGTGCCGGTTTTACCCACTTCCAGGGACTCAACAAGATTGAAGGCGTGGATGCGGGTACCGAAGATGCCGCTGCCGCCAATGCCTTCGCTGGCTACAACCTGAACGACTACCTGGGCGCCGAGCTCGGTTATGTCTATGCCGGGCGTGGCAACACGGATGGCAACCGCTTCGAAAACCAAGGCGGCACCCTCTCGCTAATCGGTCGAGTGCCGCTGGCTGATGGCGTTTCCCTCTTCGGGGAAGCAGGTGGTTATTGGGCCCACACCGATGGTTTGGGCACCAAGGATACCAAGGTCTCCTCCCTGTTCGGTGCCGGTGTCACCTATCAGCTGACCGAGACGCTGGATGTGCAAGCCCGCTGGCGCTATATCACTGACGTGGCCGATCTGCACAGCAGCGACTACCAGACCCGAATCAAGCCGAACCAGAACATGACCACCCTGGAGATGGTCTATCACCCGTTCCGCAGCAGCTATGTCGAGCCGGTCGCAGTGACGCCCCCCGCTCCTGCCCCCGAGCCAGTCATGGTCGACAAGACGTTTGAGCTCAGCTCAGATGTGCTGTTTGCCTTTGGCAAGGCAGAGCTGAAAGCAGAAGGGCTGCAGGCCTTGGCAACACTCTATCGTGATCTTGCCGCCGCCCGCCCGAAAGACGGTGAAGCCATCGTAGTCGGTTACACCGATCGCATCGGCTCCAACAAGGTGAACCAGCGCCTGTCCGAGGCCCGTGCCGAAGCCGTGGCTGATTACCTGGTCTCTCAAGGCCTGCCGGCTGGCAAGATCCGGGTTGAGGGCCGTGGTGCAGAAGATTCCCTCACCGGCAGTGATTGTGATGGCATCAAGTCCAAAGCCGAGCGCATCAGCTGCCTGGCACCTGATCGCCGGGTCGAAGTACGTATCACCGGTGTCAAATCCGTGATGGAGCAGTAACAGGGAGACGCAGTAGCGGGCATGGATGCCCTTTTTATCCCCCTTCCTCCTCCCCTTTAGTCTCTTGCATCCCCTCTGTACCCTTATTCCACGCCTTTCCTCAGCTCGCCATTGTGATCCTTGCTGTCCACTGCCGCCATGGCAATGCCAATTCGGCATAACGTTATTTACTCCACCCAAAGTGGATCTGTGGGGTCAAATCCAGTGCGTAAGCCCCGAACCACTTACGAGACGCGAGTGAAGTGAATAGATAATAAGAGTGATAGTGCCCCCTGCTGACACAAGCTGCGGGGATAAACGGGGCATCCAGAATTTCAATGCGCCTTGCCGGTGAAAATCGGCCATCGATGGGAAGGGTAAACAGGCGCTGGCCAGTCAATATAGAGTTGTTGCACGCTGATAGGGGCTGAATATCTCCCCTATCAGCACGTGAGCATCAGTGATCGCCTCAATTACACACCCATGCTGGTCAGCTTGGCAGGCATGCTCAACAAGACCACACCGCTCTCATCCTTGATGCTGATGATCGCCTCCTTGATGGGCGTGGGAAAAGACTAGATCGCATCGATGAAAAACAGCTGATTGATATCATGGTTACCATAGCCGTATTCATCATCCGCTTGCAGCTTGCCAACGCCATTCGCGCCAATTTGGACCACTGTGGCTTCACTGATGGCCACATCGGATGCCTGCTGGTTGCTCAGCTGCTATGGCCGCCGCCGCAACCACTTGCAAACCCAATGTCATACCGACTGCGGCGATACCCTATTTCTTTTCCATGCTGGGTTTCCTGCTGGTTGGTTCAAGACTGAAGACCGGCGAGTCACCCTGTGCCATACCCAGAGGAAGAGAGTGGTGCTCCACGTTTGAGTAGTTCCCTTAGTCGGGATGACCATAGTGCCAGCCATGGATTTGAATCAATGTGCCTACATAATTCACAATGATTCTTTAATCAGCATTGCTCTGCTCGCGCTGTCATCAGCCTGGGTGATACAAACGCGAGCTGATTTCACCAAAAGATCCCCCCAAGTCGGCGCCGGGCTCACTCAAGAGCAAATACCAATACCCCGGCCCCCTTGTGAAGACCTGGCGTGTCCACTCCCTTAAAGCGGCACTCGGCGATCAGGGCGGTGGGTTCGCCCCCATGCACTGTCATACGGTGATCCACCCCAAAGCCGGAACCCAGATTTAGCTCGCAGCGCCCGCCCCCTGTTAGGGGCACCTGATGACCACCGCCAGCGAGCCGCATTGTTCCAGTCACGGTTGAATCGCAGGTGATGGTGGAATTGGCTGTGAAACGCGACGCGTCAATCTCGGCAGCCGAGCCGGTCACCTGTAGTCGCATGTCCTGGCCATATTCACAGCGAATGGCCCTGGGCATAGGGCGCACGCAGTTGGACAAGGGGGTTAGGAGGTGGTTTCCCCCAGCCCCGGCAAACAGACAGATCGCCGCATGGGGCATATCCGGTAGTGGCAGAATGATGTCCCGTAGCAGCACCTGCTTCGTGCGCCAACAGCTGATGACCTGCCCTAGAGTCTGGTTGGCCGGGCGACTCACGCACTCATCCCAGGCTGGCGGTGGGCTGTCTACCTCAGCAGGCGTTGCCGAAGTATACCCGGGTCTGTCCCCATTCATCGCCCACACCCGTATGGTGCAAGAGGAAGCGTGGTGATGGCAGGGGTTGGGTGTGGGGTCCAGCGCATCCGCCGCGATCAAGCGGGTGTAAACCAGATCCCCGCCTTGGCCAGTGCTGACCTTGGTCGCACCCAGCATCAGACTACAGGCCAGCACAGGTGGCATGCTCTGCAAGACCAGGTAGATGCCGAGCGTGGTCCACATGACCCATCGCGCGGTGCCAGTAGCACGCCCATGGGCCTTGGTAGAGTGCGAGAACAAACTGGTCCACCAGCGGGTCAGTATTGTATTCATGGTTTATTGTTCCCATTTCGTGCATTTCTCTCAACGCTCATCAAAAGATTGGCTCCGGCAGGGATGATAAACAGGGCCTCTCTCGGGAAGAGAGGGGCAGTGTTTGTCATCGGTTAAATGAGATTTTTCTGTAATAGGTGGAGGTTCCTATGAGACCCCTGGTGGTGGTGTGTCGAGTTCTGAATTATTCGGAATTGCTTTTTGGTCGCTCAGAGTGGTAAAGCTGTGGAGCACCACGGAGCGCAATGCTGAGGTTTTTTGTTAGTGGGTTGCGAGCTGACTGGTAGTCCGCTGACTGTACCGTGGGTAGGAGTTTGAGTTTAACCTGTTTGACCAAGCGAGCTTGTTTTCGCTCATTCCGGGCTCAGTTGTTCATGTTCAACCAGCAGGCTGAGTCGCGCGATGAAGGGCAGACCGTCATAGGTACTGTCCTGCTCCATCTGTTGTCGCGGCGCATCCGCCATGCCGGTCAGTTTCAAGCTTCTCAGGCAGGTCAGGGCTTGCTGGGTAATAAGGCGCCCCTCCAGGGGGGCACATGAGTCCGCGAATGTTCTCGTGTTCCTGCTGCAGCACTGGATAGTTGAGCGGGTTTACGGGTAGCTGGTCACGGCCACAGCCCAGTACCGAGATGAGCTGCTTGAGCCGAGCCAGACCTTCTTGGTTGGCCAACTGGCAGCAGGCTTCGACCCGTGATGGGGGAGACTCCCGGCGAAGACTAAATAGTCCCAGGCAGAGTCGGTATGCCTGCTCGGCCTAGGTTTTCTCTTCCTGCCGTTCACTGACCCAGCACAGAGCGCCCGGTCCGATGTCGGCAGCCCACTGTTTCAGACGGCCTCGCGTCCAGCGTTGCTGCTCCCCCAGAACAGTTGTAGCTCCCCTTGCGCTTAAGCTCCTCAGGGACGGAGGGCCAACCCGGCACGACATGACGGGCCTAGATGGCGGTATCGGCCTGCTGATAAAACAGGGCCGCCAGTTGACCATCAACAAGCTCGGTGGGTAGGGGCCAGGTCAGGCCAAGCGCCTGAGCACTTTTAAGGAGTTTTTGGATGGAGCCGACACAGAACTTGGTACAGATACTGATCTGGCGAACAGAGAGGTCAGCCTCAAGCCGCAGTCGCAACACTTCACGATTTTTACGCATTGCAATCCTCTTGGAAGACATAGGCTCTTCCCTAGCAAAAGGGAGGTCGTGTCAAAATTTGTTAAATCAACGCGTTAA
Source organism: Aeromonas sp. s5 (assembly GCF_040907865.1). Lineage (NCBI taxonomy): Bacteria > Pseudomonadati > Pseudomonadota > Gammaproteobacteria > Aeromonadales > Aeromonadaceae > Aeromonas > Aeromonas sp. s5. The sequence goes on along the minus strand of NZ_JBFOCO010000005.1, from coordinate 313,813 downwards.
TGATGATTCAGGGGAATGTGAACAGTGATTCTGGAGTGTTGAACACTGTTTCCGGAAAGGAAGGGCAAAGTGTTCAGGTTGAGCTGGAGTGAGCGTTCACATTGGTCCGGAAATGGTGTTTACGTTGAACCGGAATCGGTGTTCATGATCGGCCGGAATATACACGTATATGCGATTTGCTCCCTCCGATTGGAGTGACGGGATTGAATGATTGAGAGCGGCAAGCGGTGAGAATCGTTTTATGACACGAACAACCCACGCCGCCAGGCCATGCCTCTACACAATTTTAAAAAGCGGGTTCTATGTCGGATGGAATTTGGAATTATTCGAGAATCAATACAGCAAAAAAACCATCCTTATCATCCGATTCACTAGAAAATAGTATGCCAAGTCGATATACGGAATTTAAGCGTGGTCTTGCAGACAGTTCAAAACTAACCAGTGTCATTAAACAAATAATTAGATACACTCGTATGAATATAAAAAAGCACCAGTAGTCTTGAACCTGGTGCTTGAATCGTTAAAAAATTAGCGAAAGATAGTTAGAGATTGGTAGCCTTGGTCACTATCATATCCCCATTTTCATCTTTAATGCCGACAATAATCAGCTTGGTTGGTAGCACATAGGATTTGACCTCTTTAACAGAGAGAAGAGTATCAATATCATGCGTACCATAACCATACTCGTCCTGCCCTTGTAAGCCCCCAACCTGATCGTAGTAGCTGATAACCATAGTGTCATAGAGACGCTTCAGTGCATAGGCTTGCACGACAATCCTGGTCCCTTGATTGCTTACGGTAACAGGCATGACCACCGGGAAGTCCTCCTCACTGGCTGTATTGCTCTGGGCATCATTGCGCTGCGACGTGGGGGTATCCGCGGCGGCGGCGCGGCGTGGTTTACTACGCCAAATTACCCCTAGCGCGGCGCAGACCATCAGCATGGAATATCGCGTTGATTTCATCTTGTTTTCCTTCCTGTTGGGGATTGTTATTGAATGATTGTGGGCTCCAGGCAGAAAACATAGTGTTGCATGCGAGCCAACCCGACCGGTATGCAGCAACATAGTCATAATTAAGAGAATTCAAGTCCATGATAGGTAAATTTATAATAATTCCGAATTAACCAAGTCATGAGGGCGCCGATCATTCACACTTTACGGGGCCTAATCATCCCGGACTCCTACGTTAGTTGGCAAAGTCGCTACCCAGACCGTTGGTGTGCAATGACAAGATGACGTCGCCCATTTACTGCCGAATTCAAACTCGAACCCGCATCCCTGGGTGATCGACCAGGGGCGGTCGGTTCCCGATAGCCGCTCTCTGGATGTCGTTGAAACCGTGTTTCGTCGCTGGGTTCAGCGTCCGCAGTCAAACGCGGTGGCGCAGCCCCAAGCTGTAAAGCGGTGCCCCCGGGGCGGCTGTACGTTTAAGTAGCTGGAAGCCCGTATCAACCGGCTCGAACGAGAAAAGGCGAACTGAATATGCTACGACTCGCTTGATGGCGGACGAGTTCACACGTACGCGCGGATTGACCGATTAAGGGACCAGGCCCCCATATCACCCTGGTCTGCGGCGTTTTCGATATTCCCACCTCCTGTTTTACGTTTATCTATCTCGCAGGAGGAGTGGAATTAGCGGTGGTAGCATGGGTGTCGTGTCGTTGCGAGTCGCGTCGTTGGTTATTAAGATGCGGAGATTCGTTTAGACCAGTTGAGGGGGAGTGGTGCATTTAGGTTAGCCAACGGTCTCCGATTTACGGACGGAGTCAGACGGCGCATGCCGGGTAGGTACCCTAACAGCCCGGCGCGCGCATGCATATGTGTCTCATTCATAACTATCGGATGTTCACAATCTGTTGGCCCGCTATTTCCGGACGGTCTGCATCACAATCAGGGGGAGCGTTGTTGATGGCACCTGTGTCTGGGTCGGTGGTCGGGGGGCGTAGAAGAGCGTGTGCGCTCGACCCCCGATTAAAGGTGTCAGTCGGGGTGCTGTGTCGACATGATTGCTGCGGGGCGGGTTCCCGCTGATTCGATGGAGGTTCTCCGGCTGTTCGTAGGACATGTCGCCTAGGCCGAGACACGGGGGACTGGGGTACCAGTTCGTCCTCAGTCCAGGTCGGCGCTTGGGCGCTCTTGCTAGCCCCATAGCCTGGTTGGGCTTTGCACCAGTAGGGGTCCGCATCGAGGGCCCCGGTATCTATGGTTATGGGGTTTAAGATCCCGCTAAGTGAGGAGTAGGCCTGCGGAGACGACCCGATACGTCGCTAGGATCCGAGGACTTTTTCCTCTGAGGAGACACCCACAAGGGTGATTGTGGCCTGTTTTCGCCGGTAACATTCTAGGGCGTACTATCCGGGATTCCGGGTATGGTTATCCGTGTCCCGGGAGTAGGGGGTATAGTTCCCATTGTTGACAACGCATTAGCTATCGCTTCGTTCGTCTTATTTTTTGTTATTGGGATAGGAGCGGTCCATTAAAGAACCTGTGCTGGTCCTTCCCTCGCCATTCGCTCTAGGCGGGGCTTTAGGGCCCCTTCATCGTCCCCGAACGCTGGCCCCCGGCACGACGGTCCGGGGGATAGGCAGCGTCGGATGGGAGGGCTGGGTCCAGCTTGTATGTCCGGATGTCAAGAACGAGGGCGTTCGTTTAGCGCTTTACCTGGTGAATGTCACGGAGGTTGAGTGTTTGCCCCGTATAGCGTCTATATCTCGTGGCGACCAGGAATTCCCTGCCAACAGGGGAAGCAGTGACAATCACCCGATAGCGCGGTTTCTGAACCCTTCCCGGTTACGGCTCGCGGATCCAGAGCGGCTTCGCGTTGGGCCAGCCCCCCTTATGGGGGGCGGGGGGTGGGAGCGCGGGTCACGCTAGTGGTAATTTACGGAATGTCGATGTATAGTACACGGCTGGTCCCCACCTTGCCAAGCTCACTGACCACCGCCTCGACATCCACCTGCATCTGCTGGGTACCGGATTGATAGGTGCCTGAGGCGGGTAGTGGTTGCCCGTCTACACGTACTGCATCTATTTGGATCCCGGACCGGTCAGCGTTGTGCGGAACCATTGATACCCTGAACATGGTAGGCCGCGTGCACGAATATGATACGCTAGCCCTACCCGCCCGCTTGCCCATGCCCCCAGTACCTAAGTCGATCAGAGCATTGTTCGTGGAGAAGGAGCAGCTGATGTCGGCAGGGGGTATGCCAACACAGAATCCGTCGGGTAGGGTCGTGGGCACTCGTTCGGGCGTAACGTGCTTTCCTTTGACCGCGTGTACGAACACCCCGACGCATTCACGCATGTTTTGGTCGGCAGCGCAGTAGCCATTATGAGAGTTCCTGAACGTGACCACGGTTCCCGGTGGAGGGTTGGAGGTGCCAAAGATTTCCCGGTTTATGCGGTTTAACTTCATCTCCGGGGTCCCGGACATGTCGATGGTCGTGTACCAGACGCCGGTGTCGGATGTTCCGGCGAGCCCGGCATGGTAATGGTTGTCGGTTGAGAACGAGTTGTACTGGGATAGGCTGTCGATAGTGGATCGGGGCATTAACGTAGCCGTATATGTTTGTTGGATTTCCCATTCGGAGCACGTGTTCTTATTTATTTGAGTACTTGTTATGGGAATGATAACGTTGCCCGGATCTCCGCGTTCTCCATCCATTGCGAGGACGGATGCAGGTAAAGATACGATAATCGCAGGTAGGATTCGCCATGTAGCTGTTTGGTTGTTTCGTTTCATGAATGTCTGTCCATTTTGCATCGGAAGCGAGCCAGGAGCCGACTTCCTCAATCACATCGCGGCAAGAGCGCCCCGGCCCCACCGTTGCCGATACATCCGCACTCTTGCCTGGCACTCCTCCTCGGAATGCCCCTGACGTAGAGCTTGCTCATAAAGCCGCAGGGATCGGGTTCGGTATTGTTGCAGGGAGCGGGGCGCTATGCCCACCAGCCCCTGCGGGTTAAACCAGCCACCCAGCCAATCGACCCCTTTGGCCAACTTGCCAATCCGGGTCTTGTCCGGGTGCAATGAAAAGCCCCCCTCGGCCAGATGACCGCGCAGGGTGGCAATGGCACGGCGCAGCCGCCAACGGGTGCGGGCCAGAATAATGAAATCATCCATATAGCGGGCATAGTAGAGATCGGGCTGCCCGGCAAAATCAGCGTCTATGTGATAGAGCAGGCTGGCACCAATCAAGGGGCTCAGCGCACAGCCACGCCCTATCCCAGCGGTGGGGGTATGGAACTCGCCCCCCTGCTCCACACTGTAATAGAGGTACTGATGGATCAGATCTCGCCAGACTGGCGAGGGGAGCGGGCCTATCACCCGTGCCAGCACCTGATGTTTATCGATATGCTGGTAATACCCCCGAATATCGGTACACATCACAAAGGGGGCGTCCCCTTGCGCTGCGGTGAGAAAGGTATGCAACCGCCGCTTGGAGGCTTTGACCCCCATGCCAAGGCCATGTTCGCAGCGTGGATGCAAGGCAAGCCAGGGGGCGCACAGCAAGGCCACCCATTTGAGCACCAGCGCATCTTGCGCCGACCAGATGGCATGTTTGCCCACCACCAGCATGGGGCTCAGGCGATAGTTGCCCGCCAGCACTGACGCCAGCAGCCTTCTTGAAAGGGCGGGCCAATGAAAGCGCAGGTGCCAGATATCGGCATTGGCCGGGTAGTGGCGCCGACGTTGGCAAACCCACTCATAAGCCAGTTGCCAGGCGTGCTCGAGATGCAGCACGGGGTATGGGTTAGTCATAGTCAAGGGTAAAGTTGGCGGTGGCATTGAACGCCCCCGGGGTCAGGCTGGTCTGCCCCGAGGGCAATAGCTGTACATAGGCAGTGAAATCGAGCACATTGCTGCCGCTTGCCAATGCCAGCGCTCGGCTGGCCTGGTTGAGCGGCAACGCTTGCCCCCCCTGCTCAAGGCCGATGGCGATCCCTTTGGCGGCGCTATCCCCCGCCAGGGCCAGCAAGCTGTTGTTCTCACTGGCTCCCTGACCGGCAAAGGTCACCTTGACGCTGTTGGCAACGGCCGGGTCACACTCTTCCAGATGGAGCTGAAACAGCTTGCCTGGAGTGCGACCGTCGCGCAGCAGCACCTTGTTGACAATACCGCCAAAATCAACCTGGATGGTTTCATCACCAGGACGCAGGGAACAAGGCTGACTGACGACCTCGGCAGTGATGGTCAGCAACAGGGTATCGCTGCCAGCCCAAGCTGATGTCTGGATCAATATTCCCAACAGTGGGAACAGTGTTTTCCAGCCAAATAGACAAACGGTGGCATGGTGTGAGCTGCGCGGCATCATGATCTCCTTAGCGGGCATCTTTTACGGGCTGCAAACTGCAGTTAGCGGCACAGCGGTAACTCAGGGGACGACGGCCACCGTAGTCATCTACATAGGTAAAGGTGGGCTGTTGACCCAGTTGGGAAACGCCCAGATTGACCATTGCATGGCTATTCGGGGCAATCATCACAGGTTCAAACCCTTCCGCACTCTCCCCTTCGACAGTACGAGAGCCAGCCACGATAGTGACGTAATAAGGGGTGGGGTTGCTCAATTGATATTGCCCGCCCACTTGCCTCAGCGTCACTTTTTCTTGCCATGGCGCCTTATTGCTACCGGGTTCGACCAACAAGCTAGCCGGGCGATAGAAGAACTTGATGCGGGTCTGCAAAGCAAGTTGTAAAGTATTGGGCTTGTCACTACGCGGCGGGATCTCCCGCAAGCTGAAGTAGAACAGACTCTCTTTATCCTGGGGCAGCAGGGAGACAGCAGGTAATGCCTGCACCTTGAACAGGCTCTCCATCCCTGGCTCCAACCGCTGCACTGGAGGTAACAAGGTGAAGGGGCTATTGATTTTGTTGCCATTAGAATCTTCCAACCAGGCTTGCGCCAGATAAGGCAGGGTTTTGTTGTTGTTGCGAATGGTTAGGCTCATGGACTTGGCCTCCCCTGGGTAGATCACCCGGGTGCGGTCCAGCGACACAGCCGCTTGGCTCTGGTTGGCAAGCAAGATCAGTACGAAGGAAGCAGTATAAATCAGTTTTTTTGTCATCTTTGGCTTTCTCTATCAGGTTAAACAGTCGCGGTCATTGACAGGTCAGTCGTGCCATCACATCCATCGCCGGCAGTGGTGAAGGCAGAAAGAAGCGGCAATGCTGATCATTGCCCCAGCGCACCTCTACGGCCTCGCCTTCATGCAATCCGGCCAGATAGGCCATACCATCATCCCCCACCATGCCAAGTTGTTGACCCTTGCCGTTGAACACCTCAGCAGCAAACGGCACTGTGTTGCCATCAGCTCTGACTATTTCAAGCATGCTTTTGCTGCCAGCCAGCATATCGAAGTGGCGGTAGCCAATAGCGCCTTCTGTCAGCGTCCCCATGGAAACCGGCGTGCCAATGGGTTCGGCATCCTCTCCCAGTTGATCGACATCGATGCTGGTACGTTGACGATAGTAGCTGGATACATCTGCCACCACGGCCTTGCCATTTTTGTCGGTGAAGGTGGCAGGACCACCGGAGTGCACTGGCACATCGCTGACGCCGTCGGTATCCACCATGACGCGGCTGCCCCCCATCATGCCCACCCTGTGCATGGCAACACCCTCCCCGGTCGCCGTGATCCCGCCATTGATGGAGAGCCCCGCTGCCGTCGAACTGCCTGCCTGGTGGCTGACATTGGCCATCAGCGTGGTCTTGTCGCCCGTATGAGTATAAAAACCACTGGCACTTTCGCCGCTCGGCGAGGTCGACGCGGTCACCGAATAGCTGTTTCGCTCGTCCACGCGGTCGAAGAAGCTGACGCTGTTAGTGGTTTTCCCCCCCATGGATGAGGCGCTGTAACTTACGTGCTTGTTAAGACCAAACGGCACCGACAGAGTGAAATACATACCGTTATCGGTCAGGTTGCTCTGTTCGTTGCGATACGCCGTCAGCGATGCAGTCATGCCGCGCCAGTCCATCACGTCAAAGTAATGAGAAAGAGAGAGACTGATGCGATCGCTATCTACTTGCGACCAGTAGGAATGGTGGGTGTAATCGATATAGGCACCTAATTGAGCAGCTTTGAACTGTTTGCTCAGTACCACGCTGTACATCTCTTTGGCGCCACCGCGATAAGGATCACCAAGTTGTTTTGCAGCCATGTAGTCGTTCATGTTCATGAAATCACGCTCAGAAAAACGATATCCAGCAAAGGCTACCTGGCTGTCATAATCTTCAAAATTCTTGGAGTAGTTGATTCGATAGGAGCCACCAGTCTTACTACCTTCTGCCAAACGCGCCCTCGATTCTGTGATATCAAATGAGATCGCGCCAAACTGCAACAAGTCACGTCCGATACCAATGGACAGAGCGTCATAGCCATCACTGAGCAACGCCCCCCCCAACAGCGACCAACCGTTGCTGACCCCCCAGGAAAATTCACCGCTGGCGAAGGCCGGTCCATCAAGCTCATGAGTCCGACTGCTGACCTTGCCACTGTTGAACTTGTAACGCACCGAGCCAGGACGCGATAGATAAGGGATGTTGGCGGTGTTGACCTGAAAAGTCTGTACCGACCCATCTTGCTCCTCAACTCGCACATCCAGCGTCCCGGTAACGGCACCGCTGATATCCTGGATTCGAAATGGCCCAGACGCGACCTGGGTTTCGTAAATCACACGCCCCTGTTGGCTGATCACCACCTTGGCATTGCTCTTGGCAATACCGACTACCTCTGGTGAATAGCCGCGTAAATTGGGTGGCAACATGTTGTCATCAGTCACCACTGACGCACCGGTAAACTGGAAACCATCAAACATAGAGTTGCCAAGGTCTTGCTCACCGACCATCAACTTGGCACCCAGTGTGGGTAACGCTCGATAGGCATAGACACGACTGACATCAAACTCGCTTTGGGCGTGTTCTTCGCTCCCTTGAGTGTCATTACGCTGATAGCGCCCCTGCCAATCGGCACGCAGTCGCCACACGCCTGCATTTGCTCCCACCACACCATAGGCGCTGGCATTGGTGCTGTTACTCTTAGTTGAGCGGCTCTCCTGCAGGTTTATGCCGTAATCAAGCAATGCACCATTTACTCCTTCGTCCCAACGGGAGGGAGGATCCCAAGCATCACTGACATAGTCTCGATAGGCTTGAGGCACAGAGATGGTCAGGGTGTCTTTGTTTATCTCGCCTTTGATGAGCATGCCGTCAAGAACCTCAGGGTCATAGCAAGCTTGCCCATCAAGAAGATAGGGATTGCTGGCAAGCAGGTGTTCGAGTTCAGACTGTTTCAAACCAAGTTCTTCGGCCAGTTCTTGTGTCAGACATAATTTAGAGGTATTTTCTGCTGACTCATAAAATCGTATTTTACGTTCACCGGTCAACACGTCATTAATAACCAGCTGCATGCTGTATTCACCCGGAATAATAAATCCAGCCTGTTTAAATGCACCTGACTCAATATTCTCTTTATCCTTTACATCCAGAAGATCTGTGTTGAATTCAATATTACCAGCATAAGAACCTTCAGCCCAACTGATAACAATCAATGAGATAGTCAACGATATCAATGTTTGTTTCATATTTTTCAAGTCATAAGTAAAGCTAAAGGAAACACGCGTCCCTGCGTGTAATTATCCACATGAACCCTTTCGGTCTAACTTGGTCAGTTATTACTGATAATTCATGATAAAGTCACTGGTGGCGGTGAACTCACCAGGCGTTGCTTTTTCACCACTTTTTACATTACTCACCAGTTTGGCACCAAATTTAAGATGGTTATCACCACTTACCAGCGACATTGCCTTGGTTGGTGTGCCCAAAATAACATCAGAACCATCAAGTTGACTCACCATCGCAATGGCTGCACCTTTGGCGAGTCCATTGATAGCCAGGTGTTTCTTCTCTGTGTCATCAGGAATACCATTGAAAGTTATGGTAGCTGTTTTTGCAGTATCGATAGAACAACCTTCAAGGTGAATCTCAAAAGGACGCAACGGACCTTCACCCTGTTTCTCCAACATACTGTTGGCGACTTGTCCCATTTGAATTGTCTGGTCAACACTTTCCGGCGCAATTGAGCAAGGAGCGTCAATGATTGCACCAACGAATTTGATGACGCCATGTCCCTGATCAGTAGGACCAGCGGCTTCTGCAGCGAAAGCGGCAGAGGAAAGGAAGCACATCATCATAGCAGAGGCTAACATAGTCTTTTTCATATCAATCATCCCAATTAAGGCTGTTTAAAGTTTAAGGAGCGGAAGCGGTACGTTACGATATACAACATACAACACTTCGATTTATATTGATTTGGACACATGATGATTTAGTCATAACCGTGTATCACCAGCACACCGAATCAATGCCAAAACTGTAACCTGGCACAAAGCAAAAAAAAACATACTAAAAAATACATTAAATTACCAACAAAAACAACAACTTACATCAAGCAGCCAAAACCTAAAAATAATTCACATATATTATAAAAAACACCAAAATCACAACATGAAAGTAGAGCAACAAGCCTTTCCTTAGTAAGAAGGACTCAACGCTAGTAGATATATTTCAATCATTAACCAGATAAAAAAAAGGATTGCAAAAGGCAATCCTTAAAGACCACTACAGGCCACGCACGGGATACAACTCAGGAACAAAGGAATGTCGACTCTGTCAGTATTACACCTCCCACCTCATAGTTGCATTTACACAACCAGCTGAACTTCACACCAAGGCTTACTTACTAATCGCATCCAAATTTCAGACATCGTCATGGCGCGGGACCGATTCGTTACCCCACTAGCCGAATTGTCAATGACAGGTCTTCTTCCTGATATCAGCTTATAAGGGCGAATAGATAGTACGCCAATAGCATACTGTTTTCGCTCTGACACATCGACCTGGCTTATTCGTACTTGAAATATCTCTTCGTACTTTCTAATAGATTTGATGTAGTGGTGCACTCCACAGAGGGTGACATTCATCAATTTCGCAACTTCTGTCAAAGGGACCATGCGGTTCTCCTTATACAGCCAGTGTGCTAGCTCTATATACTTGGGCATATCAATCACAATATCTTTCACTAAGAGTCAGTTCCGATCACGTTAGTGATCACGTTTAGCTCACTCTTTTTAGGGTAAGCAGGGGGGCTATGACGACCTGAGCATGGTAATAAAAGCCCCCCCTACCAATAGGCACATGAACGAATGTTGCTATTGGATATAAATATATTAAGGTAGGCAGACAGATTCTTGAAGTTATATAAAATCACTTAAAAATACCTTTTAAATCACAGTATTTTTGATGTCATTAATTTTTATTCCTACCAACTAAGGTTGGAAACATTGATAATCAGCTATGATGTTCACAACATAAGACTCGATAGGGAACCAATAACCATTACATTTATACCTAGACATAATTAGTCATTAAGGTATCTATTTTTAGCTCGACTATATAAAAAGATATGCGATGAGAAATTAGCCAATCTATACAGTTTGACTTGTACCCCCATTTTGAAAGATGGAGCAGGACGTTATCGCTTCGTTCGATATCCTGCTTTCAGTAATTGCTTGAACAGCATGATTGTGCCTTTCGAGCAAGTGGTACTTACAGTTCAGGAATCTCAATACGATATGAGTAGTAAGGTGTCTGTAGGATGAGATGCAGGTAAGCTCCTGGCATCAACTTACACCTCTGGAAGAGATGAGCCATCAGGATCTCGCTCACGTTACAAGAGTGGTGAAAAGCAAGGTATTGTCGAGCGGCTAAAATGGCAGGAAGCTATTCAGATATATTCGGGCTAAATAAGAGGCTCCTAAATTTATAGCATTGTAAAACCATCAGGCGGCAACAAATAGGGTAGACAAATACTCTCTCACCAGAATATTTAAGGTTTTACGGTCACTAAAATACGAGGTTACTCGTCGTCCAGACATTATTAACCATCTGTATGACTTGCTTGAAAGTAAAATGTTTGGTGATTACATATGCGTCAAGAAAACAGACCTTGGATTGCAACTTTCCCAACTGAACGTCACTCGCGACAACGACCAAAGAAGCGGCCCCATGTTTGCTTAATGCCTTTGTTAAAATAACTTCTTCCATACGTTCAAGTTGCTTTTCCGGTGAGTGCAGTGATGAATCCAGATCATATACAATTACATCCGGCGTACTATGTTGACTACCAAAGCTAAATTTTGACTGTGCTTTTACTCCGGCACCGCTAACCAGCGTTATTCCATTCACATTGGGGTGGTTTCTCAATGCTGACCGAAATAGCTCTTTTATTGGATTGTAGTCACTCACTACCATTACGTTTAACATTGAATTTCAACTCATCTTCATATAAATAAGCCATCGAATACCATTGGTGAATTTATATAATTCAAGTGATATCCATGATGTAACCATCGCTCGCTGCCTGCGATAGTACAACAAACATACTACAGCAACCCACACCTCAAATTTAAGCTCTGTTAAAATATTTAAAAATACCAATAAAAACAATCAGATAAAGTTATAGTCCAAAAAATTATGCAGATGCAATGCGTCACCCGCCCCATCAAGAACAAAATATAATAGCAGGATGATTCTCTTACCATAACTTGACCAACATGCCTGCCCACTTCTTTGCCAAAGGCTCAACTATCGCTGATGTATATTAGCCACGTCGATGAAATATAGCAGGCTCCAGAGGTCATTCAATGAAATGCTCATGCAGACAGTAGGTATCATCTAATTCATTCACGTGTTTATAATTGCCGTACAGGATAAGCCTCATCAAGACAAATAATCCAATATATATTCTCAGAATGACGACCATCAATAACAGACAACTTAATTTAAATGCTGTCTATAAATGATGTATATTTAATCCTTAACTAGACAAGATGTCAGAATACATATTCAATGTCCAGTTCCCGACTAGCCATATAAGTGCAGAAGCAGTGCGATTCGATATCGCGACAACGTATCAAATTTGAAATGTCATATACATCCATAGAGGCACTGATGGTTTACATAATGACATTGCCTATAATCGTTCCATTTGCGATGCGAGGAGATATTAACACTCAGAAAATTTTAGTATTTTTCACTATGATTAAGTCGAGAAGCAATGTATAAAGAATAACCAAAGGAACCAAGCATGTCTGTATCATGGGATAGCCCAACATCTTCTCTCAAGAGGAACCCGCTGTCGATGCCGTAGCATGCCATCCGCAAGACGTAGACTGTGTTGGTGGCAAGTCCGTATCAAGCAACTTCCAGGAGCATTGGAGCCCACTCACCACTTAGCTCAACAAACTCAGCATGCACCGTATCAAGGCCGTCACCGGATATGGTGATTCCTTATTGATGCCAACCGGATCGCTGCATCATGGGCAGTATCCTCACTGCCTACCAATCGTTAATCCCCCCTCAACTGTATGATAGGAGAGAGCTGTTAGGCCTTCTCTTGTAGTGGGTTCTCTAAGGACCTAGGCACATTACGTGTCCAATCTTGTGTAACGAGATAGCATGCCAGCCAACACCCAATGGCATACTGGATGGCATACCAGAAAAAGCATCGAAATAAAAAGCCCAACCGAATCAATCGGTTGGGCTGTATAGATGGCGGAGAGACAGGGATTCGAACCCTGGGTGGCATTGCTGCCACAATTGATTTCGAGTCAATCCCGTTCGGCCACTCCGGCATCTCTCCACGGGGCTTCATTGTTACCGTAGCCGCCTCTGGAAATCAACTTGAATCTCTTTAAAGATCAAACAACTGCACACAAAACCAGCAGATAAGTACACGCCAGGCAAACGGGCGTCCGAGCCTGTCGCTCCCGGTATTGGTGCCCAAGCCAGGGCGATCAGCCCCCAGCATTGCGTCCCGTGCATTCGATGGCGCTGAACCGCCATCCCCCTCCCGTCAGCGTTCCTCTGCTCATTGCAGATGACTTGGCTTTGCATTAAAAACAGGCAAGACAGGGTCAACATGACGGATTGCCGTGCAGGGACCCGGCTGCAGCCCTTGTCGGCCAGGCTGGCAATCGGCGCGCATTTGACTGACAATTTCCCCCTTTTTCCTCGGGGAGGTCGCGGCGCGGCCCCCATCCAATCAGACAGGAAGTACATGTTCATCGCACGAACCCTCTCATTGCTGGCACTGACCGCCAGCCTGCTGACGGCTCCGGCCCTGGCTACCACCTATCCGCTACCCCCGGCAGGCAGCCGCCTGATCGGCGAGCTGGAGGACTACATAGTCCAGCCAGATGAACATCTCGAGCTCATCGGCAAGCATACCCAGATTGGTTTTTTGGCGCTGCTGGAAGCCAATCCGGGAGTCGACCCCTATTTGCCCAAGCCGGGCACCCGGCTGACCCTGCCGACCCAGATGCTGCTGCCGGACGTGCCCCGCGAAGGCATAGTGATCAATCTGCCGGAGCTGCGCCTCTACTATTTCCCCAAGGGCAAGAACGAGGTGATGGTGCTGCCCATCGGCATCGGTGACATAGGGCGGGAGACCCCCGAAATGACCACCACCATCATTGCCAAGAACCCCAATCCGACCTGGGTGCCCGGCCCCATGGTGCGCAAATCCTGGCTGGAACAAAAAGGGATCACCCTGCCGGCGGTCGTGCCGCCCGGCCCAGACAACCCCCTCGGCAAGTTCGCCATGCGCCTTGGCTATGGCAAGCGGGACTATCTCATCCACGGCACCAACAAGGATTTCGGCGTCGGCCTGCGGGTCAGTGCCGGCTGTATTCGACTGCGCCCTGACGACATCGAGGCCCTGTTCAAGATTGTCCCCGTCGGCACTCAGGTGCGGGTGATCAACCAGCCGGTCAAGACCGCCATCGAGCCGGATGGCCGCCACTGGCTGGAGGTTCACTCTCCCCTCTCTCGCACCGAGCTGGAGCTGAAACAGGGCGCCCCGCTGATCCTCTCCGCCGAGGCGCAGGCCTTCATCGCCAGGCCGGAAGTCGACGGTGACAAGGCCGCCAGCGCGCTCAACCGCAAGAACGGCATCCCCCGTCCCGTCAGCGGCTGATAGCCAACCATGTTCACGAGGATCTTCATGAGCTACCGCGTTTTTTGTCTGTTTGCCCTGCTGCTAAGCCCGGCGGCTCTGGCCGACATCCTCTGGATGGACAACGGTGACCGGCTGACCGGCACCATAGAAGAGATAGGTGACGAGGAGGTGCGCATCGCGCTCCCTTACAGTGAGCCCGTCACGGTCAAGCGCGAGGCGGTCAAGCGCTGGCGCATCGAGAAGCAGGACAAGCCGAAACCGACCGTCAAGAGCGGCATTACCCTGCTCGCCCTGACGCCGGATGATAAGAAGGCTTGGCTGTGGAGCGGCAGCGGCGATCTGAACGTCAAGCTCAAGCACAGCGACAAGCAGACCAACAACGTCAACCTGAAGGCATCCACCGAGGTGGCCAACCTCGACTGGCGTTATACGCTGGACGGGGAGTACATCTACGAGACCGCCAACAACGTCACCAACAGCCATGAGTACCGGCTCAAGCCCATGCTGGACTTTTTCTTCGACCAGCGCTGGTTTTTACGATCAGCCATCGACTTTGAATACCAGATGCTGGACCCCGAATACATGGATGTGGGGTATGTGACCGGCCCGGGTTACCGGTTCTGGAACGACAAGCGGCGACGACTGGAGCTGATCAGCCAAGCGGGACTGGAGCGTTCCTACTTCCGGCCAGGTTATTGGGACAACTTCATCATCCCCGATATTTTCAACGACAGGATCATCAGCTATCCCCTGATGGGCCTTGGCTGGGACTATCGTCAACCCGTTGCGCTCTGGTCGGAGCAACTGGAGCTGTTCAGCAAGGGCAGCTACAAGCGCTATCTGGACCAGCCGTCGCCCTACATCACCCGGGAACAGGCCGTAAAAGGCAGCCTGGGGATGCGCTACTACTTCAACGATCACCTGCGCCTCTCATGGTCGAGCGAGCTCGACTGGGAAGACTCGAGATTGGACTATCAAGGTGTTCAGACACCCTTATCAGGCAAAGAGTGGCGTCATCTGATAAGCTTGGGGGCAAGCTTCTAGTCCTCAAGACAAGCCATGGATACGCAAGTGGCTGCGACATAGGTAAGTACAACAAATGCCATAAACAAAACAGGCTCACCGAGGTGAGCCTGTTTTTTTCTATACGATTCGGGCCACGGAGTGACAACCGTCACCCCATCAGAAGTAGAGTCGGGTGACAGA
Organism: Aeromonas sp. s5; assembly: GCF_040907865.1. Classification (NCBI taxonomy): domain Bacteria; kingdom Pseudomonadati; phylum Pseudomonadota; class Gammaproteobacteria; order Aeromonadales; family Aeromonadaceae; genus Aeromonas; species Aeromonas sp. s5. Next base: position 298,589 of record NZ_JBFOCO010000005.1, on the reverse strand, counting down.
TTCGATGACACAGCCGGGGCGACGTACACCCTCGATCTCCACCTTGATCTCCTTGAGCAGCTCCAACCCGCCCTTGATGGGGGTAACCCGAGCCAGCTTGGTGCGCGCGCGGATATTGCTGTCCACCTTGATGGGGTACGGGAAACGAACCTGATCCAGACCGAAGTTCACCACCATGCGGGCGGTCGGAAACTCCGGATTGGCCTCGTCCACCGAGCCGGTCAGCTGCGGCAGCAGGGCCAAGGTCAGGAAGCCGTGGGCGATGGTGGTCTTGAACGGCGATTCGGCCGCGGCACGCTCGGGGTTGGTGTGGATCCACTGATGATCCCCGGTCACGGCGGCAAACTGATCGATCATCTGCTGGCTGACATGCAGCCATTCGCCCACGTGGGTCTCTTCACCGATACGCGCCTGCAAGGTGGCAAACAGGGTCGCCGCCTCACCGTCGAGCTCGATGATCGACTCTTGCGGTGGCACGGGCTGGCCGTTGACGGCCTGGGCCGCGCCCTGCTGCTGCTGCATGGACTGGCTGTCACCCTGCAAATCCAGCACTCGCCCCAGCAGAGGGTGGAGGTGTGCCTTTTGCTGAAACTCACGCCAGTAGTCGCGGATAGCCGGGGAGAGCCAATCCTTGAGCTCAAAGGGGTGCTGCGCCAGTATTTCGCGCTTGCGCTTCAGAAAATCGACAACTTTCATGTACCGATCCCTATTCGATTCAAAGCCTGTAAAGAGGTCTAACCAGTCCTATTTTATTAAAGTTACAGCTGAAAGTGCAAAAAAATCTCGGCGTACAGCTGTACCAAGGCAAAAATCACTACAGGATAGCTACATAGCAGCATGATGAACCAACAAAGAAATCGATTGCCTGTTTTTTATCCGAGCATGTTTACATTGAGATTAAAAAGGCCCGTCACGGGCCTGTGTAGAGATCAGCGCGCTGCAGACCACCACTCGCGGCACCCTGCCTCATCGAAGAAGGTCCAGGCCAGCACCCGGCTCACCTTGTTGCCCTGCGCCATCTCGAGCACCCGCACCTGACGAGCACCGACCCGGGTCAGCGCCTTCTTCGCTGCCGGCAGATTCTCCTTTTTCGATACCAGCGAGCTGAACCAGAGGCACTGCTCGGCAAAGGCCCGGCTCTGGTTGATCATCGCGGCCAGAAAGGCAGCCTCTCCCCCTTCGCACCAGAGCTCGGCCTTCTGGCCGCCGAAGTTGAGCACCGGCTTGTCCTTGACCTCCTTGCCCAGATTGCGCAGCTTGCGCTCAGTCCCCTTGCTCGCCTCCGCCAGCGACGCGTGAAAGGGAGGGTTGCAGAGGGTCAGCGCAAAACGCTCGCGCGGTGCCACTATGCCCTGAAAGATGTCGCCGGCCCTGCCCTGCAAGCGGCACTCGATCTGGCTGCCCAGCCCGTTGCTGTTGGCCAGCAGAGAGGCAGCCTTGACCGACACCGGATCGATGTCGGAGCCGACGAAGCGCCAGCCATATTCGCGGGCCCCCAGCAGGGGGTAGATGCAGTTCGCCCCCACCCCGATATCCAGCACCCGCACGCCCTTGCCGGTCGGCACCTTGCCCGCACTCTCGGCCAGCAGGTCAGCCACTCGATGCAGGTAATCCACCCGCCCCGGAATGGGCGGACAGAGATAGCCGGCCGGCAGATCCCAGTGCTGGATGCCGTAATGCAGCGCCAGCAGGGCCTTGTTCAGCGCCTTGACGGCGGCGGGGTCGGCAAAGTCGATGGTGCTGGCGCCGTAGGGATTGACGAAGACAAAGGGCTGCAGCTCGGGAGTGCGCAGGCAGAGCGCGGCAAAGTCGTAGGGAGCCTGATGGCGATTGCGCGGGTGCAATCCGGATTTATGGTCTGAACGGGTCTTCATGCTGGGCCTGCCGGGGAAAAAACGGGCCCACACTATAGTGATTCGGCACCCGAAAGTCTAAATCGCGGCCATAAAAAACCGGGCTGCGGGAGCCCGGTTCAAGTGAGGTTGGAAAAACAGTCCGTACTGCGAGCCGTTTGTCCAGCCTGACTCAGATGTCAATCCGGCGTGCCTGCCAGAACTTGCTGCGCCAGTAAGAGCTGTCGAGCTTGGAACGGGTTACCCCAGCCCGGGTGGAGGCGTGGATGAACTCGCCATTGCCCACATAGATGCCGACGTGATTGAGGCGGCGATTGATTTTGAAGAAGACCAAATCCCCTTCGACCAGATCCTGCTTGGAGACTCGGGTGCCTTCATGGACCTGGGAGCGGGTATCACGGGGAAGTTCGATGCCGACGGCGTTGCGGAACACTTCACGGGCAAAGGCGGAACAATCAATGCCGCGCTGGCTGCTGCCTCCCATGCGGTAAGGAACGCCGCGCCACTCTTTGTATACAGTCAGGATTTCGTTTACATCTGGGGTTTGTGAAGCTTCCGGTTCAATTACGGGTTCCATCATGGAAACTTCAATCTTGCTCGCGACCTCGGGCTGGGGTGCCGAGGCACAACCCACCATTCCGAGCGCGACCAGCAGTAGCATCAGGTGGCGCAATCCTTTATCCCCGCAAAATAGTAAAACTTGTTAAAATACGGCCCGAACGGGCAATTTATAAGGCAACAGCACCCGACTATATCCAAGAATTCTATCGAGGCAAGCGAAAATCCCTATCGACCTCACATTTCTGCAAGGAAATGCATTATTTTTCCTGATTAATGTGATCGTGGCCAAACAATATACAATCTCGAAAGAGGCCGTCCTGACCGGATTAAACTGACTTTTATCGCTGTTTCGCCGCTCTTTTAAAGTGAAAAATTATGATCTCCGTGGATCTCTATTTGTTAAAACCGGCAAAGGTCGACGCCGAGCAGCTGACTCTGCTGCAGACCCTGCTCTCCCCCGAAGAACGGCAGATATGGCAGTCCATCTGTCAGCCGGCACGCCGCCAGGAGTACCTGCTCAGCCGCGGGCTGCTGCGACGGCTGCTGGCCGAGCGCCTGCTGTGCAACCCCGATGCACTGCAATTTGCCAGCAACCCGCACGGCAAACCTGTGCTAAGCGACGGGCGCTGGCAGTTCAACCTCAGTCACAGCGGGGATTGGCTGGTGATCGCCCTCTGCGCCGCCGGCCCGCTCGGGGTCGATATCGAGATGGGTCAGCGCCGCCGCCAGACTCTGCCACTGGCGCGCCGCTTTTATGCACGCAGTGAATATGAGTGGCTGCTCGCCCTGCCCGAAGCGGAGCAAGAGTCGGCCTTCTATCGGCTCTGGTCGCGCAAGGAGGCGGTGCTGAAAGCCCACGGTGCCGGCATCGCCGCCGGCCTCGAAAAGGTGCGCTTCGTGCCAGAGGAAGCGTGGCGGCTCGACAACCAGCTCGATGAACAGGATTACCGGGTACAGGATTGGCCCATCGGCCGAGGCTGGCTCAGCCTGGCGGCACCGACCCTGGCCGTCAACGGCTGGCTGCTCGATGGCAGCTTGAATTCCAGCCCATTCAACCCCATGTTAACTCACACCATTTTCCAAGAGTCAGCCTCATGATCGTCGACATCAATCCCCAGAATTTCCAAGCCGCCCTGATCGATGCTTCCATGAAAAAGCCGATCGTCATCTATTTCCACGCCCCCCAGATGCCGGAGTGTCAGGCCATGACCCCGCAGGTGGAGGCGCTGGTCGGCCCGGCCAATCCCCAGGTGACCCTGGCCAGGGTCGACATGAACGATCCGCAGCTGCAACCGCTGGCCGGTCAGCTCGGTCTGCGCGCCCTGCCGGCGCTGGTGCTGTTCCATCAGGGCCGCCCTGACGAGCAAGCCATTCTGGAAGGCCCGCAGGACGAGGCCACCCTGCGCGGCTATTTCGCCGCCTTCGCCCCCAAGGAGGAGGAGCTGCTGCTCGAGCAGGGGCAACAGGCACTGGCGGACGGCCAGACGAGCGTGGCCTATGGCCACTTCGGCAAGGCCCATCAGCTGGCGCCGGATCGCCACGACATCAGTCTGTGGTTGACCCAGGCGGCACTCGATCTCAATCTGCTTGATGAGGCACAGGAGCTGCTCGGCAAGATCCCGATGATCGCCCAGGATGACCACTATCAGACGCTTGTCTCCCGTCTGGCGCTGGCCCAACAGGCCGCGGACAGCCCGGAGCTGCGGGCGCTGGAAGCCCGCCACCAGCAGGAGCCTGACAACTTTGCCCTGGCCCAGGAGCTGGCGGTGCAATACAGCCAGGCCGGCCGCCAGGAAGAGGCGCTGGCGCTGCTGTTCACCATCCTCAAGCGGGATCTCGCCTTCGGTGATGCCAAGAAGACCTATCTCGACATCCTGACCACCATGGGATCCAACCCGGCGGCGCAGGGTTACCGTCGCAAGCTCTACAGCCTGCTCTACTGACTTGAAACGAAGATGAGCAACGGGGTGATGCCGAGTGTTCGGCATTGCCTTGTCAGGCGAGAATTAGCGAGGAAAATGCGGGAATTTGATGAATTTCAGGCAAAAAAAAATGGCGCATAACTGCGCCATTTTTTTCGCATGGATTACTTCTTGTAGGAAGTAGCCATGTTGTCGATGCGCTGGTTAGCACGCATAGCTTCTTGCTTGGCTTCTGCAACATCAGCAGCGATCTTGGACTGATCAGCACGAACAGCGCTAACATCTTGAGCCAGTTGGTCAACTTTGTTAGACAGATTCTGAACGGAAGTTTCCAGTTCGCTGGTGTTTGCACAACCGCCCAGCAGAGCGGACAGACCAACAACACCTACCAACAACATTTTTTTCATTTTAAAAGCTCCCTTTAACTCGCCAGACGTTTAGCAAGCGGCGTGATTATGGCACAAAAAAATCATAGTTTGGATAGGCCCCATCACAGATAAATGCATTAAAACCCTCATTTTTTTTTAAACGTACACTTTTTGTGCAAAGTTCAGTCAAAAATAAGGGTCACTGGATGAGGTTCGCACAAAGCGTAACCAAATTTTGTGCTTATTACAATTTCGTATGAGGCTCAGGCTGAACGTTCTGACAGCAACTGACGATACTGCACCAGGTCCTCGATGGTCAGCACCGGCATGTCATGGCGGCGGCCAAATGCCACCAGATCCGGCAAGCGGGCCATGGAGCCATCTTCCTTGGTCAATTCGCACAACACGCCGAACGGTTTGAGCCCGGCGAGCTGCATCAGATCGACCGTGGCTTCGGTGTGGCCGCGACGGGTCAACACCCCGCCCGTACGGGCCCGCAGCGGGAAGACGTGGCCCGGGCGGTGCAGGTCGGAGGGTCTGGCGCCGTCGGCGATGGCGGCCCGGATGGTGGTGATGCGATCGGCCGCCGAGACGCCGGTGGTCACCCCCTGCGCCGCTTCGATGGTCACGGTGAAGGCGGTCTGATAGTGGCTGGAGTTGGCCTCCACCATCATCGGCAGTTCGAGCTGGCGTACCCGCTCGTCGGTCAGGCAGAGGCAGACGATGCCGGAGCACTCGCGGATCATCATGGCCATCTGTTCATTGGTCATGGATTCGGCGGCGAAGATGAGATCCCCTTCGTTCTCCCGATCTTCATCGTCGGCCACCAGCACGCCGCGACCGGCACGCAGGGCTGCCAGCGCCGCTTCGACACGGGCAATGGGATCACCAAATTCACTGAGAAGAGACTGATTCATGGTAAGACTCCTAAACAAGACAAGGACCAGAATCAGGGCATGGAAAGGCAGACAGAGATAGGCATGCAGCGGCCGGCCCACGGGGGGCTTGCCTGCAATAGTCTGTCTTATCCTCTTTCATCCGGACTGTGACCGTCGGCTCCGGCATCTCACCGGATCTGCTGACCCCGCCCCGGCTGAAAACCGGGTCGGGCGCTCGCGGGCTCCCCGAGTCAGATCGGGATACCGCCGGTGGGGAATTTCACCCCGCCCTGAGAATAAGCGCAGACAGCCTAAAGAAAAACGGCGCCGGATACCAGCACAAAACCCATCAAGGATGAATAGCATGCCTGCTCCCGGGCACGGATCGCCCGGATGCACGGCGCGCTGTCCTTTCTGATTTTGTTTGTGGCATAGTGCCAGAAAAAACGCGCGGCCTGCGCAGACTCAGGCGCCAACAACACCAACGGAATCATGACAGAGATGGAAAAGAAAATACTGCTGACGGACTGCCCGGACGCCAAGGGCCTCATCGCCAAGATCACCAACATCTGCTACAAGCACCAGCTCAACATCAACAAGAACGACGAGTTCGTGGATCACGAAAACGGCCGCTTCTTCATGCGCACCGAGCTGGAGGGGCGCTTCAACGACGAGACTCTGCTGGCCGACCTCGATGATGCCCTGCCCGCCGGTGCCCAGCGCCGGCTGGTCAAGGCCGGCAAGAAGCGCATCGTCATCCTGGTGACCAAAGAGACCCACTGCCTCGGCGACATCCTGATGAAGAACTACGCCGGTGCGCTGGACATGGACATAGTGGCGGTGATCGGCAACTACGACACCCTCGCCGAGCTGACCGGCAAGTTCGACATTCCGTTCCACACCGTCAGTCACGAGGATCTGAGCCGCACCGAGCATGAAGAGCAGGTACGCGCCATCATCGACGGCTACCAGCCCGACTACGTGGTGCTGGCCAAGTACATGCGGGTGCTGACCCCGAGTTTCGTCGAGGCCTATCCGCGCAAGATCATCAACATCCACCACTCCTTCCTGCCCGCCTTCATCGGTGCCCGCCCCTATCGCCAGGCCTTCGATCGCGGGGTCAAGCTGATCGGCGCCACCGCCCACTTCGTCACCGACGATCTGGATGAGGGCCCCATCGTCGAGCAGGACGTGATCCACGTCGATCACACCTTCAGTGCCGACGACATGGCCAAGGCCGGCCGCGACGTGGAGAAGTCCGTGCTGAGCCGGGCGCTGGAGCTGGTGCTGAACGAGCGGGTGTTCGTCTACGGCAACAAGACGGTGGTGTTCAAGTAATTCCGGCCCCTGAAAACGACAAAGGCTCCCGCGGGAGCCTTTGTTCCATGTGCACTGACGAGACGTCAATCAGAGCGGCAGATCGTTGATGGTCATGGCGCCCTTGTCGAGCTTGATCTCGGCCGTCAGCTGCTCCTTGTCTGCCTTGAGATACCCCATGGCCGCGAACTGATCCAGCATGGGTGCCAGCTGCGGCACCGCCTTGCCCAGTTTGCCGCTCAGGTTGGCGTGCAGCAGGCCGGAGAGGGCGTGCATCCCCTCTTCGCTGTTGAACAGCTGCTCGAGCGAGGTGCCCGCCAGCTTGATGTCGCCCTTCATGGCCACCGGCTCGCCGTTGAGGTGAGAGCTCAAGTCCACCAGCTCCAGCGTGGCACCACGCTTGAGCATCTTGTCCAGCGCCTGCTGGATCGCTTCCTCCTCCACGCCCTGGCCGCTGGAGGCCTGCAGCGCCTGATAGCCTTCCAGATCCAGCCCCTTCAGATTGAGGGCCAGCTTGCTCTGGGTCAGCGCCAGGTTGTCCGCCTCGTTCTCCAGATTGAGGGTATCCACCTTCATCTGGTAGCTGCTGGAGAGGGTCTGGGCATCATCCCCAGCCAGCTGGGTCTCGGAGGTCAGCCCCTGCAGGGAGAACTTGACGTTGTCCGGCAGCTGTACCGACAGCGCGGAGAGGGTCATGTCGCTGCGGGGAGAGAGCCAGATCCCGCGGATCTCGGCCATGTCGGCGCTGCCCTTGAGCTCGGCCAGCACCATGTCCATCTTGTTCTGCTCTTCGTGCAGGGTCATGCCCTGCCAGTGGAAGGTGAGGTGGCCATTGCCTTCCAGATCACCGTGATAGTCGCCCTTCATCGGCAGGAAGCTGAACTCGTCGAGCCCCTGCTTGACCTTGAACTCGTTGGCCCAGAAGCGGCTGCTGTTGCTGGAAGTCCACAGGCTGCTGACCGACTCGATGCCAAACTGCCACTGTTCCATCTTGAAGGCACTGAACACGGGCGCCAGCGAACCTTGCCTGGTGTCGAGCAGCATGTTGCTCTTGATGTAGAGCGGCAGGATGCGGCTGTCGACGATGAACTGCACCTCGACCGGCTCGCTCCCCTCCAGCTGACCATCCAGGCTGGCCAGGGTCTGCGGGGTGATCACCATCTTCAGTACGCCGTCGCGGGTGAACAGGTTGCTCGAACCCGGCTGCCAGCTCAACTCGATGCCGCTCTCCTGCTTCACCTTGGCGATCTGCTCGGCCATGATGCGGTCAAACGCATTGCCCGTGTACCAGCAGGCACCCAGCCCACCCACCACCAAGGCCGCCGTGACGGCCAGCGCTACTCGCTTCTTCATCTTTATTCCGTTCTCCAGGGAGTGATTGCCGCACTCTACGGGGCAAGTTCGGGGGGAGGCAAGCGCAATTCGGCGCCGGCCACAATTAAGTGATGTCACAACAAGGGGCTGAACAGATAGAACATGTTCTCCATTGCCTTCTTGTACCAGGGGCGTGCCCGCCACTTGGCCAGCGACATGGGCGTCGCCTCCACCATGTAGCCCTGCACCAGCTGGGTCATCTCGGCGACGAACACCGGATTGTCGATGAGCAGGGTCACCTCGAAGTTGAGCCAGAGGCTGCGCCGATCCAGGTTGACCGTCCCCACCAGGGCGAAGTCGTCATCCACCAGCACGCTCTTGGTGTGCAGCAGGCCGGCGTCGTAGCGGTAGATCTCCACCCCCGCCTCCAGCAACTCCTCCATGAAGGCATTGCAGGCGTAATTGGCCATGATGGAGTCGTTGCGCGCCGGCAGCACCAGCTGCACCTGCACACCGCGGGCCGCCGCCGAGGAGAGCGCCGCCGCCAGCGGATCGTCCGGCACGAAGTAGGGGGTGGTCAGCACCAGATGGTGGCGGGCCTGGTAGATGGCCAGCAGCAGGCTCTGCTGGATGCAGTCGCCGCCGACGAAGGGGCCGGACGGGATGAGCTGGGCCCGGTAGTTGCTCTGGGGCCAGGCCTCCGGCTCGTGCTGCAGGCTGTCGAGCAGCCGCTCGCCAGTCTCCATCTCCCAGTCCCAGACGAAGATGGACCACATCAGCGGCACCATGGGGCCCTGTACCCGGATCATGATGTCGACCCACTGGCCGACCCCGGCGTTCTGCTTGAAGAAGCGGGGATCCACCATGTTCATGGAGCCGGTGTAACCGACTCTGTCGTCGATCACCACCAGCTTGCGATGCATGCGCAAATCCTGGCGCTGGAACGGGATGCGCCAGGCCCCGACCGGCAGCACCTCCACCAGCTTGACCCCCGCCTTGCGCAGCTTCTTAGGCCAGGGCGAGCGGAAGAAGGTCTTGCTGCCCATGGAATCGAGCAGCAAGCGACAATCCACGCCGCGCGCCGCCACTTCCATCAAGGCTTCACACACCTCGTCGGTGTCGCCGCCCGGGTGCCAGATGTAGAACTCCAGGTAGCAGGACTGGGAGGATTGACGGATGTCGCGCACTATCTCGCGCAGGATGGCTTCCGGCTTGCTGAGCAGCGTCATCCGGTTGCCGGAGAGCATGGGCATGGCCAACCGCCCCTGGATCAGATCGTGCAGCGGCTGGGCCTTCTCCCCCACCTCGCAGCAGTGCTGAGGGAAGAGCCGGGCCAGCTGGCGGATCCAGATGGCGTAAGGGCGGTACATGGCCTGGGCCCGCTCGGCGCGCCGCCGGCCGAGGCGAATTTCGCCAAACAGCACGTAGAAGCCGACCCCGGCAAACGGGATGGCATAGATGAGGGCGAGCCAGGCCAGCGAGACCCCGATGGGGCGTCGCTTCATCACCACCCGCAATGAGACCCCCGCCACGATCACGGTGTGAAACAGCAGCAGCAACCAGCCCAGGAACTGGGAAAACAGCAGTTGGATGTCGTGCTCCAGACCGTTGATCACGAGAACTCCTTTTACACAGGGGTGAAAGCGGTGGGCAGATCCCACGAAAGCAGGATGGTATGCTGTAAGACACACCCATTCAATCAGGTCGTTAGCATGATCCTGTCATCTATGCTGCTCAGTCTGGCCATGCTAGGTCAAGGCTCATATGACATCAATGAGCAACAGATAAACCAGTACCTGCAATCCCAGGTGCAAGTGAACAAACAGCTGGAGCTGCCCGGCATCATCAAGGCCCATGTGCAGCTCGAGCAGAGCGACGTGCAGATCGGGCGTCAGAGCCCGGACACCGCCCGGGTCTACGGCAAGGGCAAGCTCAAGATCGCCCTGCCGGACAACACCGAATACGACGCCCGGCTGAACATGGCCTACGAGGCGAGGCCACGCTACGACAAGGCGCAGAGCGCCCTGTTCCTCGACAATATGAAGTTGATTGAATACAAGCTGGAGCCTGAGGCGGCGCAGCAGAAGTTCGGCTTCATGCTCGGCATGCTGCTGCAGAGCATGGAGAAGCGGCTGGAGACCCAACCGGTCTACCGGCTCGATGCCAAGGATCCGAATCAGGCCTGGCTGAAGGAGAATCTGCTGGGGCTGGAGCTGTCACCGGGCAAGATCCATCTGCTGACCAAGCCCCAGTGACGGTTCAGTTGTAGACCGGGGCCTTGGCCTGGCGCACCAGCAGCTCGATCTGGTATCCCTGTTCGCGCTGCTGGTCATAAAGGGAGAAGAGCGGCCCCTCCAGCTCATTCAGAGGCAGGTCGGCAAAGCCGGCCTTGAGATAGAAGGGTTTTTCGAACGGCAAGGCCTGGCAGATCACCGGCTTGTCCAGCAGATCGCTGCAGGCGTGTTGCAACAGACGAGAACCCAGCCCCAGCGACTGGTAGTGGGGCAGCAGGCGAAAGCCGCAGAGGTGGTAGTAATCTTGTTCGTCGCGCAGGCGCACGGCCCCCACCAGCCAGTGGGCGTCGCGTACCACGAAGATCCGCTCGGCCAGATCCGGCACATAGTGGGAGAAAGTGGTTTCGTAGTAGTCCCTGATCAGGGAGAGATCCGCATCGCAGTACTCTTCGAACGTGAGTTCCATCGCCCGTTTGCCTATCACACTCGTTTCATCCCTGGCCACCCGGCCAGATCCTCGCATATTGATTGTTGGTCGAAGAGATCCGACCAGCATGAAGATATCACGGCTTCTAGTAACAAAAAAGCCAATAACCACACCAAGTTGCATACTTTTTAACATGCTGCCGGCACGGCAGCAAACCGCAATCCTAGCACGGCAAACCAGAGGCAGACACTGTTTGTCCCTTCTCCTGACCCTTTACGGCAGCTCGCCATTTGATGACCCGCAACTCACTGATTTGGCTCTACAAACAGATCATGTAAACATTTATTAACAAGTCATTCTCGTCATCGCCCTACACAAAAAGCCCCATTCGAATAGCAACTTCACCGTTTCGCCCTATGGTGAAGCCTTGGCATAGCATCGCGCTGTTGTTGCCTGCGTGGGGTCATCCCCACACCGACACCTCACCACTTTGCCAAGGAGCTATCATGTCCAGACCGATCCCCTCCCTGTTGCTGCTGGCCCTGCTGCCCGCCGCCGGCTGGGCCGGCGACATCCATGTCCCGCTTGCCCCCTATCACTTCACGGCGCAGCAGCTTGCCGCCGGCCAGCCCTCAGCACTCCCCCTGGATGAGGCCCACTTCGTGTTCGGCGAGGCGGCCATGGCGTTCGATCTGCACGACTTCCTGCTGCAACAGGCGCCTCACCTGCTACCCAAGGAGGAGGTGATCCTGCACTGGAGCGGCATCACCAGCCTCAACCCCCAGCTGCTGCTGGCCCTGATGGAGGCGAGCAGCCAGCTCATCTCGGCCCCCTCCGAGCAGGCCATGGCGGCACCATTCGCCAAGCTGGTGAAAGCCAGGGGCTTTGACAATCAGCTGGAGCTGATGGCGCGCCAGCTCTCCGAGCGTTTCTACCAGGCCCGCGCCCAGCTGCAGCTCACCCCGCGCCGCGCCCCCGCCCTGGCGCCGCAAGCCGCGCACCAGGCCGCCCTAGCCAGCCTGCTGAGCGCGCCAGTGCAGCAGCAGCTCGGTGAGCAGTGGCGGACCCTGTTCGGCCAGGATGCCATGACCTCCCCCGGGGGCGGCGCGGCTGCGCCCGCGGTACCGCTGGCTGGCGGCCAGTTCCAGCTGCCCTGGCGCCAGGGCTACAGCTGGAAGGCCAACGGCGCCCACTCCCATACCGGCTCCGGCTACCCCTACTCATCCATCGACGTCTCCTACGACTGGCCGGGCTGGGGCGGTGCCACCTACACGGTCACCGCCGCCAACAGCGGCACCGTCACCGTCTTCTCCCGCTGCCAGGTGCGAGTCACCGCCCCCAATGGCTGGGCCACCAACTACTACCACATGAGCGGGATCTCGGTGCGCAGCGGCGACTACGTGGCCGCCGACACCCCCATCGGCACCTATGCCAGCAACCGCAACGAGGCGCTGTGCGAGGGCGGCTCCTCCACCGGCCCGCACCTGCACTTCTCCCTGCTCTACAACGGAGTGTTCCAGTCCCTGCAGGGGCAGAAGCTGAGCAGCTATGCCGTCAACGTCGGCGCCAGCAACTACGACGACAACTGCAACCGCTTCTGGCTCTACAACCAGCGCAATGGCCAGCGCTACTGTGCCTGGCAGCCGCTCTACAACAACGGGGTAGACTGAGTTGCAATACAACCCGCTAAGTGATTGAAAAATCAGTAATGATGGGATCTGTGCAGTTTTTTGCAAGCCGTCACAGATCCGCACAGTCCGCTTTGAAAGTGCTCACAAAATCACCGTCAGGCGATTGCCGGCCAGCCAGGCTGGTGTGAGGCTCTGGGTGCCCATCAGGGCACCCAATAAAAGGACTGACAATAATGAAACACACAGCGGGAATCTGGGCGATCGCAGGCATGCTGATCGCTCCTTTGGCACACGCCGACGTCATACTGCACGCCTTCAACTGGAAATACAGTGAAGTCACCGCCAAGGCCGATCTCATCAAGGCTGCCGGCTACAAACAGGTGCTCATCTCGCCGCCCCTCAAGTCATCGGGCAACGAGTGGTGGGCCCGCTACCAACCCCAGGATCTGCGCCTCATCGATACCCCCCTTGGCAACAAGCAGGATCTCGAGCAGCTGATCGCCGCCATGCAGGCACGGGGCATCGCCGTCTACGCGGACGTGGTGCTCAACCACATGGCCAACGAGAGCTGGAAGCGCAGCGATCTCAACTACCCCGGCAGCGAGCTGCTGCAAAGCTATGCCGCCAACCCAGGCTACTTCGAGCGCCAGAAGCTGTTTGGCGATCTGGGCCAGAACTTCCTGGCCGGCCAGGACTTCCATCCGGAAGGGTGCATCAGCGACTGGAACGATCCGGGCAACGTGCAATTCTGGCGGCTGTGCGGCGGTGCCGGCGACAAGGGTCTGCCGGATCTCGACCCCAACAACTGGGTGGTAAGCCAGCAGCAAGCCTACCTCAAGGCGCTCAAGGGGATGGGCATCAAGGGCTTTCGGGTCGATGCGGTCAAGCACATGAGCGATTACCAGATCAACGCCGTGTTCACCCCAGAGATAAAGCAGGGGATGCACGTGTTCGGCGAGGTGATCACCACCGGCGGCGCCGGCAGCAACGACTACGAGCGCTTCCTCAAGCCCTATCTCGACAGCAGCGGTCAGGGTGCCTATGACTTCCCGCTGTTTGCCTCCCTGCGTGGGGCGCTCGGCTATGGTGGCAGCATGAACCTGCTGGCGGATCCCGGTGCCTATGGCCAGGCCCTGCCGGGCAGCCGGGCGGTCACCTTCGCCATCACCCACGACATTCCCACCAACGACGGCTTTCGCTACCAGATCCTGAACCCGACCGACGAGAAGCTGGCCTACGCCTACCTGCTTGGTCGCGACGGCGGCTCGCCGCTGGTCTATTCGGATCACGGCGAGACCCAGGCCAAGGACGGGCTGCGCTGGCAGGACTACTACCTGCGCAGTGACATCAAGGGGATGATCCGCTTCCACAACGCGGTGCAGGGCCAACCCATGCAGCTGGTCGGCAGCGGCGACTGCTTCGTGCTGTTCAAGCGCGGCAAGCAGGGGCTGGTCGGCATCAACAAGTGCGACTACGAGCAGGAGTACTGGCTCGATACCGCCAAGTTCGAGATGAACTGGTATCGCAACTACCGGGACGTGCTCGACCAGAGCGCCGTGGTCAACGTGCAGAGCCAGTGGGTCCGGGTCGCCATTCCCGCCCGCAGCGCCCGCCTTTGGCTGCAGGAGTAAACCGGCAACTGCCGTGCGAGGCCGCCACCGGGCGGCCTCTTTATTTGGTCTGCCGCCGCTGTTTTCTCGGTTGAGAGCACGGGTCGGTCAGGGCGGGCTTGTTCTGCCCGCGCCGTGATGCTTTACTCAACAAGGCTAACGAGGCTGAAGGAGCAAGCCGTTGAAAGCATGGATGTTGATGGGATTGATCCCGCTGTTCTCCCCGCCCGGCTGGAGCCAGACACCCGCCCCGGCCGAGGTGGTGATCCTCACCGCCGAGCCGCCGGCACCGCCCCCCGCGGCCCCCCCCGTCACCATGCCCACTCCGGGGGTGCTGCCACCGCCCGAGCCGGCCAGCCCCCCGCTGCCGCCCGGTACCCGCCAGATCCAGGTCTACAAGTCGGTGCAGAAAAACGGCGTGGTGCGCTACTCGGACGTGATGCCGGATCAGGGCCGCTACGAGCTGCTGCTGTTCAACGACTGTTACGCCTGCGACCCCAACTCCAAGGTCAATTGGCATACCACCGGCCTGTTTCTCTATGACTACGCCAGCACCATCCAGGCTGCGGCCAAGGCCTATCAGGTGGAGCCGGCCCTCATCCGGGCGCTGATCCACGCCGAATCCGCCTTCAACCCCCTCGCCGTGTCCCGCAAGGGGGCCATGGGACTGACCCAGCTGATGCCCGCCACGGCGCGAGAGCTGGGGGTGGGCAATGCCATGCTGGCGGAACAGAACATCTTCGGCGGGGTGAAGTACCTGGCGGGGCTGCTCAAGCAGTATGGTGGCAACGTGGCGCTGGCCACCGCGGCCTACAACGCCGGTGCCGGCGCGGTGCAAAAGCATGGGGGCATACCCCCTTACGCAGAAACCCGTGCCTATGTGGAGCGGGTGCAGCTGCTGCGCCAGCGCTACAAAGACATGCTGAGCGCCAAGGGGTTGTAAGCCCTTGGTAAGCCACAAACAAGGTGGCACACCCTCCCATATGGCCGAAACCCGCACCTATGCCTATGTGTGGAGCGGGTGCAGCTGCTGCGCCAGCGCTACAAGGACATGCTGAGCGCCAAGGGATTGTAGCCTCACCCCTCTTGCCGACGACCAAGCAACTTTGCGGGCCCTTGCGGCCCGTTTTCGTACCCGCCAGAAACGAAAAAACACGCCCGGGGGCGTGTCGATACCACACTTTGCTGCCCTGACGGATCAGGCTTTGGTCGCGATCGCGCGATAGGCCAATGCACCCAGAATGGCACCGACGATGGGCGCAACCCAGAACAGCCACAGCTGGCTCAGTGCCCAGTCCCCCACGAAGAAGGCCACGCCCGTGCTGCGCGCCGGGTTGACCGAGGTATTGGTCACTGGAATGCTGATGAGGTGAATGAGGGTCAGGCACAAGCCGATGGCGATGGGGGCAAACCCGGCCGGGGCCCGGCTGTCGGTGGCGCCCATGATGACGAACAGGAAGAAAGCTGTCATCACCACTTCGCACACCAGCGCCGCCAGCATGCTGTAGCCGCCCGGGGAGTGCTCGCCATAGCCGTTGGAGGCAAAGCCCGCCGCCAGGTCAAAACCGGCCTGACCGCTGGCAATCACATAGAGCACCGCCGCTGCAGCAATCCCGCCCAGCACCTGAGCGACCATGTAGGGCAGCACGCCGGAGGCCGGAAAACGACCGCCGGCCCAGAGCCCGATGGTCACGGCCGGGTTCAGGTGACAGCCCGAGATATGGCCGATGGCGTAAGCCATGGTCAGCACGGTCAGGCCGAAGGCCAGCGCCACGCCGAGCAGGCCGATGCCGACGTTTGGAAAGGCGGCAGCCAGCACGGCGCTGCCGCAGCCCCCCAGCACCAGCCAGAAGGTGCCCATGAATTCAGCTGCAAAAGGTTTCACTTCTCGACTCTCTCAATGATGGATGAAGCGGGAGCCCAGGGCTCACCGGGCCGCACCACGCGGCCGGCGCATATTATGGGAGTCAGGATCGGGCATGCGAAGGGAGGGGAGCACGGCCATAAAACGTGACATGCATCACAAGCTGTTGATTAACTGAGAGGATTGTCGTTAGCGACCGATCAGGCTGCCCTTCTCGGTGAAGAGGAGGTGCGACAGAAAGTGACCCTTTTGAGGCTTCTGCCGACAGTCGCCGCTGCCAGAAGAGGCAACCCGCCGGTGCATGGCCGGTTGCCCGACAGTGCCGCTATCACGGCGGCATGCGCGGCTCAGCGGTAGCGACCGCGCACCGCTCCCGTGCTGCGTCCGGCCATCTTGATCAGGATCTGGCGGGTATGGAAGTGGCAGAGCGCCACCCCGAGGGCATCCGCCGCATCCGCCTGGGGGGTGGCCGAGAGCTTGAGCAGGTGAGTCACCATGTGCTGCACCTGCTCCTTGGCGGCGCCGCCGGTGCCCACCACCGCCTGCTTGATCTGGGTGGCCGAGTATTCGCTCACCGGCAACAGGGCATTGACCGCCGCCACGATGGCGCTGCCGCGAGCCTGACCCAGCTTCAAAGCGGAATCGGCATTACGGGCCATAAAGACCCGCTCGATGGCGAACTCGTCCGGCTTGAACTGGGTGATGATCTCGCTCACTCCGTCATAGACCTGCTTGAGGCGCGATGGTAGTTCTCCCAGGTCGGTGCGGATGCAGCCCGAGCCCAGGTACTCCGCCTTGCCCGCCACGATGCGAATGACCCCGTAACCGGTGATGCGTGAACCCGGATCTATCCCCAAAATAATGCTCATAGACTCGCTGCTGCTCTGAAGGCCGTTTCTGCTCGCCAAGATAGCAAACAAGCCAGCGCTTGGCTCGCCCGGCAGGTGCCCTTCCCTGCCGACTGCGCAGGGATGCGCCATCTCATACAGTGGTCCGGCGATTTTTTCGCCCGCCCCTCCTGTCCATGGCCCGAGCAAACCGGCGCGGCGCTCACCCTCACTCCCCCGCCAGGGCCACCAGTTGCTCTGCCAGCCGGTGGCTGTGCAGGTAGCTCTCTATCAGCGCCCCGTCGGCCCGCCCCGCCTCAATCTGCTGATACCAGTGGGCCAGCATGGCGGCAAAGCCCCGGCTCGCCAGCACCGACTGCCAGTCGTCGGGGGCCAGGGTCTGCACGGTTTTATCGCGGGCCAGGGTGCCCCGGGTGCAGTTCTCGATATGCAGGGAGAGGTTGTCGCCATAGGCGTCGATACGCTCCTCGGTAATGCCAGCGCTGCGATTCATGCTGCCGCTCACCGCCACCTGCCCGCTCTGCCAGGCCACGCTCACCCCGGCCAGCAACTCGGGTTGGCGGGTACAGCGCCGCAGCACCGCATGCAGATCCCCATCAGGCGTGCCGCCGTAGTAGCAGAGGCTGTCGAGCACATGGATAAAGTCGTCGAACAGAAATGCGCGCGGGGCCCCCGCCAGGGCGTGGCGGTGTTTTTGCCAGTTGAGCTCGGTAAGCAGCTGGCCGCGGGCTTCGCTCATGGCGGGCAGATAGCGGCGGTTGAAGCCCACAAACAGCGGGCAGTTCTTGGCGATGGCGATATTAGCGAGGCTCTCTACCCCGGCAAGAGTGTCGCAGAGCGGCTTGTCGACAAAGGTGGGGATGCCGGCGCGCAGGCACTGGGTAGCCAGCTCAAGGTGTACCGCGGTGGCGGCGTGGATCATCACCGCATCGGGGCGGCTTGCCAGCAGGTCGCCCAGCTCGGTGAAACACTCGGCAATTCGGTACTGGCGGGCCAGCTTCTCCAATACCGCCGAATTGCGGGTACAGAGCAGCGGGGTGACTCGCTCGTCACTGGCCAGCAGCGGCAGATAGGCTTTCTGGGCAATATCACCAAGACCTACGAGGGCAATGCGCATGACAACTCCTTGTTTTATCAGGCACGCGTGGGCAGAGTCAGCGATGGTGAACGCCTGCGCCAACCGGTCAATGCAAACTGGTGGACAGAGTAGCACTCCCCTCCTCTCCCCTCCATCGGCGGCGCCAAAAGCAACAGGGGCGACCCGCCGGTCGCCCCTGTTTCTGCATCTGTTGCTTGCATTACACGCCGAATCGGCCTGCGAGGATCAGCCCCGTGACAGCCCTTTGAGGGACTGGCAGTCGTAGTAGGTGACCCGCGGCTTGTCGTTGTAGTTAAGGTCGATCACCCCGAACAGCATTTTACGGGCAGGAATATAGACGTGGACATAGTTGGCCTGCTTCTCGTCGGCCACCTTGACGCTCTCCTGGTTGTTGTTCAGATAGGAGTTGAGCAGTCCTGCGCTGCTATAGCGCTCCAGCAGGTTCATCGGGAGCTCTTCGTTGTGCTTGAGGGTGCACAAGTTCTCCGGCTTGGGCGGGAACTGGCCCACCACCACTTTGCGCCCTTGCGGGCTGGTCTTGTCAACAGAGGTCATGCTGCCGGCACAGGCCGTCAGCGCCAGCGCGGGCAACAACAGAAACAGTTTTTTCATGGGGTCTGAACTCACAGATGGCGGGCCATCCCGGCCCGGTTTTGCCGCGGTGTTGACCGCGACGCTCGCCGCCGCCATCACCGCTGTCGCTTTTTTGATATCTCTCGCCGAGCAGGCTCGTGTCGCGAGTGGCGCGCATCTTCACACCCGGCCCCTCGTTATTCAATCACTATTCAATCAACAGGACGGGAAGAGTGTAACCAGATATTTCAGGGCATCTGGCCGCCCCTTTGCCACCTCTCTCTGCCCTGCAAACCTGGCGGCGGCGCTGGCTTCGGACGAGTGTCTCTGGCTCCCCCAGCCTTCAGCGACGCCTGGGATGACGGCCTTATGGTCAGCCCTATGTAACTGATTGATCACCTTATGTTTCACCAACTGGAGCGAGAGCGGATCATAGGCTGGCAGGCCCATGGGGCCCGGCTGACCGCTTTCTTGCAGCAGCCGGCCTGCTGTCGATATCGCTGCAGAACAGGTTTCATATCGGTCTCTACTTGGCTACCATGCCCACCTTTCAAGGAGCAGATGAGGGCAAGGAACCGATGAACAACGAGATGCTGCAATCCCTTTTTCATTACAAGCGCTGGGCCGATGACGAACTGCTGGCGGCTCTCGCCACCCTGGATGCCGCGCAATATGGCGAGGCTCACCACACGGCCCTGCGCATCTTCAACCATATCCATGTGGTCGATACCATCTTCAAGGCCAATCTGCTGGGGGAGCCCCACGGTTTTACCGCCACCAATACCCCCGAGACGCCGACCCTGGCGGCGCTGCACGGCGCGGTCACGGCACTGGATAACTGGCTGGTGGAGTATGTGGCGACCCTGAGCCTGCAGGCGTGCAATACCCAGGTCCGGTTTCAGTTCACGGATGGCGACCAGGGGCAGATGAGCCGCGCCGAGATGCTGCTGCACCTGGTAACCCACGGCGGCTATCACAGGGGGGCGATTGGGCGGATCCTGGTGCAGTGCGGCATCACGCCGCCGCGCGATACCCTGACCACCTTCTTGCATCGCAGCGAACCTGAGCGGCGGGGCGATGCTGCCCTTGCAGATGACAAGGCCCGCCCATGAAGCGCACCTGTCTGCGGCTCACGCCGCTGCTGCCATTGCTGCTGGGCGGCTGCGCCGCCGCCCTCGATCACTACTCGGGACGCTTTCGCAATACCCTAGTGTCAGGGGAGACCCGCACGACCATTCGCGCCGAACTGGGCGATCCCCAGCTCTGCCAGCAGGCCACCTTTCTGACCGAGGATAAGGTGCAGGGCTGCGATCGCTTTACCGTGCTCGGCAAGATCCACAAGCGCGGTGACGGCAATGGCCAGGCCGCGGCGAGCGCCGTAACAATGGGGCTGGGGGAGCTGATCCTGGTGCCCATGACGGTGGCCAGCGTGGCGGCGGATTACACCGAGCAGCACACCATTACAGTCTATTACGATCGGGACGATCACTATCTCTTTCACACCCTGCTCAATGGCAAGGGGCAGGAAGTGTGGCAATAAGATGCCATCAACGATTGCATTCACTCACCACTATGCCACTGACAGAATGTTTGATCGCCTCTATTTACATCTACCGCCGGTATCACCCATCAGGAGAGAGCAATCTTTGGCAGTCTCAAAATAGATGCCAAAATAAGCTTATGTATCGCACTGACTGATAGTGCTTCCTGCTTACCCTACAGATCAATAAAGTCCGGACCAATAGAGCCCATACCGTTAGTTCAGCCTAGCTCTGAACATATTATTACTTGAGTTTTGAATTTACTACTTGCCCATATAGCACTAGCCGCATAGAATGCCATCCGAGTCCCACCAAAAGCAAATAACAGACTCTTTTATTAGTAATGGATGTTGTAATTTGGGGATTCAAGCATAGAATTTGTGATAGCGTGGCTAGATTGAAGCTGTCCCTCACATTTTCTTTTTAATAAAATTAAAATACAGAGTGGCTATTATGAAGTATATGATTCTTTCGCTATTACTCTCTACAAGTATTTCGGCAGCCGAGCAGGACTACAAGTTAATAAAAGATGAATGGGTTGATGGAAACATAGATAAAAACACATCATCATCATCAACAATTTTAGCTCAGATTGAAGGAAATATAATTGCCCCGGGAAGCTCAGGAGATAATATAAACGGTGCATTCATGGAGGATAATAAACTTATCCAACTGAAACAAAATATAAATAAGAACACTACTTATTATTTGGGCAAGCTTATTGCTGAACGACAATATCAAGGTGTTTGGTATGACATGACGGGGAGAGGTGGAGATTTCCGAATTGAGTGGGGTGAGGATAACAACCCTGATTGTCGTTTGGCAACAGAAACTGGATGGTATCATGACCTATATTGCAATGCTGATATAGATGGTGGTGGATGGCGTCTTGTTGCTGTACGAACCAATAACACTCCATATGTTCAAGTTGATAAAATCACGACTCTAACAAATAATCAATATCTCAACCCTGGGGCTTGGGCACAATTAAAAGATGAGTCAACTGAGATTTTGTTTGTTCAACCAAACACTAAATTATGGGGAATTATGAACATTGCTCAAGCCAGTAATGCTGCATTCTGCTCCCCGCTTGACAACAATTTAGGAAAAGCAAGGATTATTCATGCAGAAAAATATGGTTGTGATGGAGCTAATTTAGATTATACAATTGTTGGTCACCCGAGCAGTAAAGATTATCAAGGTAGTTTCTACGGATATAAGAAGGATAACTGGACCAGTGCTTATCCAAATCTATGGATAAAGTCAAATTGGCATCCTCAAAGACAGTTTGCATATAGTAACCAGTTAATGGTTTTTGTAAGATAAGAATTTTTACTTACTGGGATAAGCCATTTTCCATAAAATGGCTTATTTGTTATGACTAAAATAATAAATGCCTTGAATTTCAATAAATCATCGCATCCATCATCCTTTTAACTCTAATTGGTAGATCATCACGCCAGTTCGGTCAGGGTGCCTTACTGGGCCGGCGCATCCTCCCGACGAGGGAGGTCTCATTGACAACGCAGCGCCGGTTTGTCTTCCAGCAGCCAGGCTATCCAGCGCCGCCGCGAGTTCAGCACAAACCCTTCGTCGGCCGCGATCCCGCTGACGATATAGCCGTCGGCCGCCGGGTCAGCGGCCTCGCGGGAGAAGGTGAAGTCGCTGCTGTTCACCCGCTCCCCCTTGCTGAGCGCCGCATCAAGCCGCGGCGTCATGACGACGATGGCCAGCCCCGCAGCAGAGTCGATGCCAAGGCCGCTGCTCGCCGCCTTGCCGACCGCCACCGGCACCCGGATGGCGCAGTGACGTCCCTCGGCATCCGTGGTGGTATAGGTTCCCTCCCCCACCCGCCCTTGCAGCCACAGCAGCTCGCCACGGGTCAGACTGTCGACCTGCAGCAGGCCCAGTGCCCCCTTGGGAAAATCGTGGGGATTGTCGACGACGGCCACAGCCAGCGAGCAGCACAACATAAACAGCCAGAGTGCGTGTCTCATGCCGATGCCTCCTTGCCAACATGGGTTGCCTCGCTTTGCTGCGCCAACAAATAGATAAGCAGCAAGGGCCCCACGGCCGGCACCAGAAAGACCCAGCCCCACCAACCGGAGCGGCCGGTGTCGTGCAAACGACGCACGATAACCGCAATCAGGGGCACGCTGCTTACCAGGCCGTAGCTCAGATCCAGCCAGCCCAGGCTGGCAAGCAGCACGTCCAGCCAGATACAGATCAGGGTGATCAGCAGATGGCCCAACATGAACCACCCACATTCGGCCCGGGTGGCACGACCCGAAAAATCCAGGGCGCGTTGCCACCCCAGCCAATAGAAAGAGAACATGGATACCTGCCTGTTATGGTGATTGGGAGCCCTTATCATGGGGAGCAAAGCGCCCCCGGGCGTCCTCAAACCGGTTTCAGGTCGTCCTCGAACCGCGCCCGCGCCATCATGGGCTTCATTCGCCTGACCCAAGCCGTTATGCTGGCATGCAGCCGCCGGTCAACGGCTTCTCTTTGCACACGGGATACATGATGCTGGCCATACCCATACCCTTTATCGTCTCCTTGCTGCTGGCACTGCTGGCCGCCGTGCTGCTGGCGCGCCTCGGGCGATCTGCCAGAACGACCGCCCTCTTTTTGCTGCTGTGCGCCATCACCACCGGCGTGGTGGGGCTGCGCTGGACCTTCGATCTGGCGCTGCTCACTCTCGCGCAGCCGATCCTCGCCTCACTTATCCCGGTGGCCGCCTGGCATATCTTCAGCCAGGCCAAGGCGCCAGGGGCCCGTGTCTCCTGGCTGCACGGCGTCGGCCCCGCGCTGGTTGCCCTCGGCATGCTGACCCACAACTGGTTGCCACTGCCACTGGATGGCCTGCTGACCGCCATCTATCTCTGCTACGGCATCGCGCTGGTGCGCTTTACCGATAAGACCCAGCTGCTTTATGTCTCGTTCAATGAGTGGGAGGGGGTCAGGCGGACGGAACATATCGCAGGCTGGATGCTGCTGTTTTCGACGGCCATCGATGCCACCGTCTCCCTCGACTTCGCCTTCAATCAAGGCCAGCTGGCGCCCTATATCCTGTCGCTGGGTCACCTGATGCTGGTGCCCATGCTGGCGGCGGCCGTGGTGATGGTGGGGGTCAATACCCCTGACGCAGAAGAGGAGGAGATGCCAGCCTCCGAACCCGAGCCTGCGGAGAAAGCACCGCTGCTGAGCGACGATCGTGCCCGGGAGATAGTGGCCCAGCTCGATAACCTGATGAAGGAGAAAGCCTGCTATCTGGATCCTGAGCTGACCCTGGCCCGTCTCTCACGCAAACTGGGCATTCCCGCCAAGCAGATATCCAGTGCCGTCAATCTGGTGCGCCAGCAGAGCATCCCCAGGGTCATCAACGAATATCGGATTGCCCATGCCAGACAGGCTCTGCTTAACACGGATGAGAGCATTACCCAGATCTTGATGAACGCCGGTTTTCAGACCAAATCCAATTTCAATCGCGAATTTCAGCGCATCACCGGCCTGACTCCCAGCCAGTTCAGAGCAAGGCGCGACCTGTCGGCCGCCTCCTGAATCAGTCGCCGGCTCTCGTTTGCTCCCGGCGATCCAGCCACTTGCCCATCCTGGCCCCCAGCTCGGCGCAGACCAGCGCCGTCACGGCGGCCCAGAGCATCTGGTTGCCATCAAAGCCCGCCTGCTTTTCAAAGAAAAAAGGCACCAGCAGATTGAAGCCGATGATCCCGAGCAGCAGCCCAAGGCCGCTGCCCACCTTCTCCCTGCGGGATCGCGTTTTTATTGCCATCTATTGCTCCTGCTGAGATGAGATAAAGGGGCACCGCTCACCCCTGCCGATATCCCCGGCAAGATAACAAAGCCTCCCCCAATCGGGACAGTCATCTTTTGGGGCGATAAAAATAGCCATATATACCCCTTTCAAATCCATTTGCTGATCCAGTTCAAAAAACGATGAAATTCTGATGGTTAGATCATTCTAAGGCTCGCCGATGCAGTTTCGTTTGGCATACCATAGCTGCCTAGAACCTGTTGAGCTGCGATGGGTTGCTGCCCTCGCTGGTCAAGGGAGCATATTGGAAGCAGTAATACATGGGCGGTAGCGTGGGATTTAGTGGCATTATGCCTTACTCAAAAAGGTGAGTGCCAAAAATTTCCAAAAAATATTGAAAACAGTTTTTCACATAGGAAAATTATGGCAACTCCAAAGGTATTTATAAGCTCAACATGCTTTGATCTAAGTGAAATAAGAGAACAACTATCTAAATTTGTTAAATCCTTTGGATTCGAACCAGTGCTCAGTGAGAATGGTGATGTTTTTTATCATCCTGAATTACATACACATGAATCTTGTGTACATGAGGTGTCCAATTGTCAGATGTTCATTTTGATAATTGGAGGGCGATTTGGTGGTGAGTATGTTGCCGATAGAAAAAAATCTATCACAAATGCTGAATATACAGCTGCTAGGGAGCAAAAAATACCAATATTTACTTATATAAGAGAAAATGTAATATCAAACCATTTTATTTACATCCAAAATAAGAAAAAAGAGTTTGTTTCTGATATCTCCTACCCTGCAATAGAAAAACAAGAACATGCAATTGACATATTTAACTTTATTGATGAAGTTAGACGATCGCCAACTAATAACGCATTCGAAGGATTCAAAAACTTTCAAGACATTGAAAATCATCTGAGAAAGCAATGGGCAGGGATGTTTTTCGATCTTCTAAAATCTAAAGAAGTTAAAGCACAAATTGATGCTACAAATCATCTAATTTCAGGGATCATGACATCAAGCAGTAAGCTTGAGGAATTAATAAAAAGCTTATATCGCTCATCCAATGAGGGTAAAGCGGAGCAAGAAATAACGTCTATAGAAACTTATAGTTTAGTTGAACGATTCTTTGATGATGTACTATTTCCATCTTGGCAAGATAATGAATACTATCCTCTCGATGAAAACAAGTTTGATCCTGAAAAATTATCTAAAACATCTCCTGATAATCTAAACTGGTATAGTTACCTAATTGAACTCGGATTATTTTCTCCATCTTTAATCCCTGCTGATCCTGATGATCAAAACTCTGAGTGGATGGATGCTATAGAGTGCACAGCAAATATTTATGAAGATAGAGTTTTTGTTTTGGGAATTAATGATAGCCAAAGTAAAACAAGAGAGTATTTGTTTGAAAAAGGGGTTAAAGAATCGACTGAAGAACAACGTAAAAAGGTATTGGCAAGGATGCTCAAAAAATACTCAGCGTAAGTGTTGGATTTTAAAAAATCTCAGCAGGAAATTCAATTTAAATACCTACTTAACTATGGGTATAAAGAAGGTCTAGAAATGGCTATAGAATGGATACCTAAATTTGGTGATGTTAAAACTCTACAGGGATTAAGCAAGTTGCTTGTTGGCCCTATTCTAGTGGCTAGCTTCATTGCCAATACAGGATTAGTTGTCGAAAATGACATTTTTATCATAGCTATTCCAGAAAATGGAACTTTCTCAGAGTATTGGCTCTATTTTATTGGTATATTTATATTTAAAACTATAGAAGTATTGTTCGCATTTTATTTTCCTGTAGCTATTATTAAAAATTTTAGATATAAACTGGGGCCTGACTGGTTTCATATTTTTGGAGTTTTAGGCCTTACTTTCGGATTTTGTGGGATTTTCTCGGCAGGCTCAATTGAATTTTTTAAGACAGTACACCCATCTACATACTATGCGTCAATAGTTGCTGGTTTCTATCTTCTTTCTGAGAAATGGTCAAATGAAATAACACAAAAAATAGATTAATTTATATTCCAAACATATATTAAGACACTAAATTAATTGTTGGCAGAAATCTCACATATTATTTTCGACGCCTCAACTATCCCCAAGCTCTAAAACAAAAAGGCGACCATCTAGTCGCCTTTTTTATTTCTATCGATTTCCAATCAGGAAAACTCACCGCGCCGGTCGCTTGGCACCATTGCTTTTGGCCGCGGGCTTGCCGCCCTGAGTGGCAGGTTTGGCAGAGCCGGCGCGGGTCGGGGTTTTACCTTTGTGGGCGGGTTTGCCGACCGGTTTGCTCTTACCAGCACTCTGGCCTGCGCCCTGACCTGTACCTTGCGAACTGGGCTTGCCGTTGCCAGCCCCTTTCTGCAACTGGGATCCCACCGGTTTGCCATTGCCCGCCTTGCCGCCGTTTCGGCTGGCCGCCGGGGCATTGCCTGCACCGGCCTCGCTGCGGGCGGCCTTGTTGCCAATCCCGTTGCTGCGCTGGTGAGTGATGGCACTGTGGCGGGTCAATGCAGGTTTCAGGCCCTTGCCGCGGCTGCGCTCGGCCTTGGCTTCGCCACGCCCTTCCGGCGGCACCAGGCAGTCGGGGCCATTGCCGATCAGGTGGCCCTTGCCCATCTCCAGCAGGGCCTCGCGGATCATCGGCCAGCCGGCCGGATCGTGGTAGCGCAGCAGCGCCTTGTGCAGGCGACGGCGACGCTCCCCTTTCACCACGAACACGTCCCCGCCCTGGCGGCTCACCTTGTTGAGCGGGTTTTTCTCGGTGTAATACATGGTGGTGGCGTTGGCCAGCGGCGACGGGTAGAAGTTCTGCACCTGATCGAGCTTGAAGCGGTTGGACTTGATCCAGAGCGCCATGTTCACCATGTCTTCATCCGTGGTGCCCGGGTGGGCGGAGATGAAGTAGGGGATCAGGTACTGCTGCTTGCCCGCCTCTTTGGAGTACTTGTCGAACAGCTCCTTGAAGCTGTAGTAGCTGCCCATGCCCGGCTTCATCATCTTGGAGAGCGGGCCCTCCTCGGTGTGTTCCGGCGCGATCTTGAGGTAGCCGCCGACGTGGTACTTGGCCAGCTCCTTGATATAGCGCGGATCTTCCACCGCGATGTCGTAGCGCACGCCGGAGGCGATCAGGATCTTCTTGATGCCCTTGAGGTCGCGCGCCTTGCGATAGAGGTTGATGGTCGGGCTGTGGTCGGTGTCCATGTGCGGGCAGATGGTCGGCCAGACGCAGGAGGCGCGGCGACAAGTCTGCTCGGCCTTGGGGCTCTTGCAGCGCAACTTGTACATGTTGGCGGTGGGGCCGCCCAGATCCGAGATGACGCCGGTAAAGCCCGGCACCTTGTCGCGGATCTCTTCGATTTCTTTCAAGATCGACTCTTCCGAGCGGCTCTGGATGATGCGCCCCTCATGCTCGGTGATGGAGCAGAAGGAGCAGCCGCCAAAGCAGCCGCGCATGATGTTGACCGAGGTCTTGATCATGTCGTAGGCCGGGATCTTCGCGTTGCCATAGGCCGGGTGCGGCACCCGCTGGTAAGGCAGGCCGAACACCCCGTCCATCTCGTCGGTTTCGAGCGGGAAGGCAGGCGGGTTGACCCAGATGATGCGATCGCCGTGGGCCTGGGAGAGCGCGCGGGCGCAGCCGGGGTTGGTCTCGTGGTGCAGAATGCGGGACGCATGGGCGTAGAGCACCTTGTCTTCCTTCACCCGCTCGAACGCCGGCAGCTTGACGTAGGTCAGCTCCCACGGCTTTTGCTTGGGCGGCTGCACCAGGATGGGCTTGGCCTCCTGCTCCACCGGCGCCGTCCCTTCGTCGTCAGAGCAGGGCGCCCCTTCCATATAGGGGTTGGGAATGGGATCGATGCGGCCAATCTGATCGAGCTTGCTCGAATCCACCCCGCGCCAGCCCGGCAGCGGCTCCTTGCGGATCACCGCAGTGCCGCGAATGTCCTGCATGGTGTCGATGGTCTCACCGCCTGCGATGCGGTGAGCCACCTCGATCAACGGCCGCTCGGCGTTGCCGTAGATGAGGATGTCGGCCTTGGCGTCGATGAGGATCGAGCGGCGGATGGTCTCTGACCAGTAGTCGTAGTGGGCGATGCGGCGCAGGGATGCCTCGATGCCGCCGATGACCACCGGGACCTCTTTATAGGCCTCCTTGCAGCGCTGGGTATACACCAGGGTGGCGCGGTCAGGCCGCTTGCCGCCCACATCCCCCGGGGTGTAGGCATCGTCGTGGCGCAATTTTTTGTCGGCGGTGTAGCGGTTGATCATGGAGTCCATGTTGCCCGCCGTCACCCCGTAGAAGAGGTTCGGCTTGCCCAGGCGCATGAAGTCATCTTTCGATGACCAGTCCGGCTGGGCGATGATGCCGACCCGAAAACCCTGGGATTCGAGCATGCGGCCGATCACCGCCATGCCGAAGCTCGGGTGATCCACATAGGCGTCGCCTGTCACCAGCACGATATCGCAGCTGTCCCAGCCGAGCTTGTCCATCTCCGCACGGGACATGGGCAGGAAGGGCGCCGTGCCGTAGCACTCGGCCCAGTAACGGGGATAGGAGAAGAGGTTGGTAACCGGCTGCATTTTGACCACCTGGAACAATTCGGGTCGCGCATTATACCGGCAGAGCAAGGCGGGGGCGACGGCTTTTTGCCCCTACGATAGATGCGGAAAAGGCGAGCCAGCGGGGCTCGCCTCAAAAGTGCGGGTCAATGGTCGGCTCAGGCCAGGGCGCGGGCCAGCACGATGCGGTTGTAGTGGCGCTGCAGTAGCTGATAGCCCCCCAGCAGGCACCAGACCAGGGCGGGCGCCAGGAACACCGGGTGGGTGGCCAGACGCAGCATCAGCAAACCCAGCAGGATCAGCGCAAACGGTCGGCTCTCGTAGAGCCACAGCGGCCAGCCCTGCTTTCGCATCAGCCGGTGCTTGTCTGGGCGGCGATAGGCGCCGCGCCGAAACCAGGCCAGCGAACCGGCCAGATAGAGTGCCAACCCGGCCAGCAACAGCCCCGGCTGATCGGCAATCCCCAACAACAGCAAACCGCTGCCCATGTAGGCAAAGGGCAGCGGCTCATAAATGGCTGATGGCAACATGACTCACCTCGAGTATCAAACTGGCTACATATTAACCCGCAGCCATTTGCTTGCCAGCCTCTGCCCCTATATGGGGGGCCGCATCAGGCGGCCGGTTTGTCCTGCTGCGAGGCGCCCTCGCTGGCGGCCAGTGCCTCGTCCACCTGTTGATCCCGCGCGCCGGTCATGCCGGCCCGTCTGGCCAGCAGATGGTAGATGGCGGGCACCAGCAGCAGGGTCACCAGGGTCGCGAGAGACAAGCCGAAGAAGACCACTGTGCCCACCGACATCCGGCTCTCGTAGCCCGCCCCCATGGAGAGCATCAGCGGCACGGCCCCTATGATGGCGGTGAGCGAGGTCATCAGAATGGGGCGCAAGCGGCGCACCGAGCCTGCGATGATCGCCTCGTCGAACCCTTCACCGCGCTGGCGCAGCTGGTTGATGAACTCGACGATCAGGATGCCGTTCTTGGTCACCATGCCGATCAGCATGATCATGCCGATCTGGCTGTAGATGCTCATCTCCTGCCCAGTCAGCCAGAGGCCGAGCAGGCCGCCGAAGATACCGAGCGGCACCGTCACCATCACCACCGCCGGGGTCAGCATGCTCTCGAACTGAGCCACCAGCACCAGATAGACCACCAGCAGGGCCAGAGCGAACACCATCACCATCTCGCCCTGGTTGTCGCGATAGTCCTTGGACTCGCCGGCATAATCCACCGTCATTCCGTTTGGCAGGTTGGCATTGGCCCAGCCGTCCAGGTAATCCAGCGCCTCACCCAGGGTATGGCCCGGCGCCAGATCCGCGGTCAGGGTCACCGCCTTCTGGCGCTGGTAGTGATTGAGGCGCTGCGGGCTCGCCACCTGCTTGACGGTGGCCAGGGTCGAGAGGGTCACCATCTCGCCGTTGGCTGCCTTGAGGTAGATGCGGCTCAAGTCGGAGACGCCATTGAAATCGCGCTGGTTGGCGCGCAGGTAGACGTCATACTCCTCCCCTCTGTCCACATAGGTGGTCTGGCTGATGCCGCCGAGCAGGGCCTGCAGGGAGCTCGCGACGGTGGAGACCGGGATGCCGAGCTGGTTGGCCCGATCCCGCTCTATGGTCACCTGCAGCTCCGGGGTCTTCTCGGCATAGTCGAGATCCGGCGTCTCCATCAGGCCGCTCTGGGCTGCCGCCTCTTTCAGGGCCAGCCCCTGCTGATAGAGCTCGGCGTAATCGGAGCCCTGCAGCACGAACTGCACCGCCGCAGTGGAGCCACCGCGAAAGCCCGGCTGGAAGGTGCGGATCATCACGTCCGGAATACCGGCCAGCCGCCCGCTCAGGGACTTGGCAAACTCGGTGGCGGTCTCATCCCGCTCGGCCCAGTCTGTGAGCTGGATGATGGCCATGCCGGTCTGATCGCCGCCGCGGCCGAAGGCCGGGGCACTGAAGCTCATGGCCTGCACCACCCCCTTGCCGAGCAGCGGCATGATGGCCGCCTCCACCTGCTGCATGTTGCGCTTCATCCGCTCGATGCTGGTGCCCTCGGCCCCCTTGACGAAGACGTAGAGCACGCCCCGATCCTCGGTCGGGGTCAGGCTGGTGGGCAGCTGAGCAAACAGGGCGCCGATGCCGCCCAGGCAGAGCACCAGCACCAGCGGGGTCCAACGGGAGTGATGCAGCACGGCGCCAAGCAGAGTGCGATAGTGCTTCTCCACCCAGCCGAGGCCGCGATCGAGCGCCGCCGTCAGCCGGTTGGGTTGATCCACCGAGCGCATCAGCCAGGAGCCCATGGCCGGGGTCAGGGTGAGCGCGATCAGCGACGAGAAGAGCACCGCCAGCGACAGCAGGATGGCGAACTCGGTAAAGAGCCGGCCCACCATGCCATCCATGAAAGCGATGGGCACGAACACCATCACCAGTACAGCAGTGGTGGCGATCACCGCAAAGCCCACCTCGCGGGTGCCGTGCCAGGCCGCCAGCAGGGGCGGCTCGCCGCGCTGCAGATGGTGGTGAATGTTCTCCACCACCACGATGGCGTCATCCACCACCAGACCGATGGCGAGAATAAGGGCGAGCAGGGTGATGAGGTTGATGGAAAAGCCCAGATACCAGGCGCCAATAAAGGCGGAGATGAGGGAGACCGGCACCGTGATGGCCGGAATGAGGGTGGTGCGCCCCTGCCCCAGGAACAGGTAGAGCACGGCCACCACCAGCACGGCGCAGATGGCCAGGGTCTCGTACACCTCGTCGATGGCCTGCTTGATGAAGATGGTGGAGTCGTAGTCGACCTCCAGGGTCGCCCCCTCCGGCAGGAAGCGCTGCATCTCGGCCATCTTCTTCTCGACCCCCTGCGCCACCGCCAACGGGTTGGCGGTGGACTGCGCGACTATGCCTATCCCCAGGCTCTCGCGGCCGTTGCGCTGGTAGGCGCTGTCTTCGTTCTTGGCCCCCACCTCCACATCGGCGATGTCGGCCAGATAGATGCTCTGGCCGTTGGCGGCGGTGCGCACCTGCAGCGCCTGGAAATCGGCGGCGGTGTGATAGAGCCGGGCGATCTGCACCGCCATGGTCATGCTGTTGTTGCGGATCTCGCCCCCCGGCAGCTCGATGTTCTCACGCTTGAGGGCGTCCTGCACGTCCGCCACCGTGACGCCGCGCGCCGCCATGTCGGCCGGGCGCAGTCGCACGTACATCACCTGGGTCAGATCGCCGGAGAGCGACACCTCGCTCACCCCGTCCACCAGGCTCAAGGGATCCACCAATACCCGGTTGGCGTAGTCGGTCATGGCGGTGCGGTCCATCTGGGTACTGCTGAAGTTGAGCCAGACCGCCACGTCGCCGTTGCCGTTGTCCTTGGTGACCAGAGGTTCATCCACCTCGTCCGGCAGCTTGGGGCGGGCGCGGGAGATGGCGTCGCGCACATCCGAGATCCCCTCCACCATGTTCCAGCCGAGCTTGAACTCCACCGTGATGACAGAGCGCCCCTTGCGGGTCACCGAGTTGATGTTCTTGATGCCGCTGATGCCGGAGAGCTGATCCTCGATGGGCTTGGTGACCTGGCTCTCCATGACGGCGGGGGCGGCCCCCTCGTACATGGTGGTGATGGAGACGGACGGCGTCTGCACGTCCGGCATCTCCCGCACCGTCAGCTTGGAAAACGCCACCAGACCGAACACGGTGAGCAGCGCGCTCAGCACCACCGCCACCAGCGGGCGGCGCACGGAAATATCGGAGAGCCACATCAGCCTTTGACCTCCGCCAGATCGTGCACGCTGACGCCGTCACGCAGGTTGACCAGCCCCTCGACCACGATGCGATCGCCCACCTTGAGCCCTTCGGTCACCCACACCTCTTCGCCATGGGTATCCCCCAGCACCACCGGCACCCGCTTGACCTTGCCATTGGGTTCGAGACGATAGACGAAGCGCTGCTCGCCGGCATACTCCACCGACTGGGCCGGGATCAGGGTCATCTTCTGTGGTGGCAGGGAGAGTTCGACATTGAGCAGCATGCCGGGGCGCAGCTGACCGTCAGGATTGGGAATGATCACCCGCGCCTTGATGTTCTGGGTATCGTTGGAGACGCGGCTGTCCAGGGTCTCCAGCACGCCGCGAAATGATTGATCCGGCCAGGCCGAACTGGTCGCCGTCACCGCCATGCCGGGGCGCAGCAGCGAGAGGTAGCGCTCGGGCACCGCCAGATCGAGCCGCAGCTTGGCCAGCTCGTCCAGATGGAGCAGAGTATCGCCGCTGTTGACCAGGGCCCCTTCGCTCAGATCGATGAGGCTGACCGAACCGTCGAACGGCGCCAGCAGGGTGCGCAGGGAGAGCTCGTACCTGGCGGCATCGGCGCGTGCCTGAGCCTGGGCGACCGTGGCCTCCTGCCCCTCCAGCTCGGAGGTGGTGATGGCGCCGCGCGCCACCAGCCGGCGCATGTCCCGCAGCTTGCGGGTCTCGTCGCGCACGCTGGCGCTCTGCTCGGCCAGCTCGGCCTGCTGCTTGCCGGCGTCGAGGGCGATCAGCACGTCCCCCTGCTTGACCTGCTGGCCGGAGCGCACCGCTATCTTGACGATGCGGCCCGTCACCTCGGGGCTTATCACCACGGAGCGGTTGGCGGCCAGCTTGCTCACCAGCTTGATGGAGGGTTCGGCCAGGCTCTGGCTGACCGTCTGCGCCCGGATGTTGACCTGACGTGGCTGGGGTTTGCCGGCAGGGGCGGAGTGGCGGTAATACCAGCCGGCGGAAATCAGCAGAGAGAGGCAGGCAAGCACCAGCCAAGTACGCATTTTCATCAAGCAATCCATGAAATTAAGAGAAAAGAGGGCACTTCATCAATGATGGTCACCATGTTACCCCCTGACTATGCCGTGACTATGTATAAATGTGACAAAACGTAACAAGAGTGGGGTGAGATCACCGAAATAGCATCCAGAAGAGATGTTCTCCATGGTTACTACCTAGACTGACAATTGAATCAGTGAAAATCAGGTACGACCGTCAATATGCCAATAACACGCTTTCACAATGCTCTACACCGACAGCATTGGCTGCCTGGTATTGTCGTCATGCTGTTGCTCGCCCTCACCCTCCATCAGACGCTGGAACAGCTCGTCGAATTCAACAAACAAGATTCTCTCCATAGTGCGACTCACTTGCAGTCTCAGTTTAAGCAGATGACAGCCTTCCTCGAAGCCATGCGAGGCCAGGCAGAGGAACGGCTGCGCAGCAATCCGCAGTCGACGCTGACCCGCCAGCTTTATAAGGTCCTTCACGTAGACCCGACGCGAAGATTCTCACTGGATCAGATCCCCCCCGACCTGCCCGTCGGGCTCGTTGGCAATCTGACCGGGCTAGGACCATTGCCTGACCCGGGCGGCGAGCGCGAAGCCAGGATCCACCTGGCATTAAGCCTCTCGCCTTTATTGTCCACCGCCACCAAGTTGCTGAAAGACAAGGTCACCTGGGTTTATTTCACCGGGGCAGATGATTTTATCTATGTCTATCCGTGGGTGCCCTCAAGCCGCTTTCATTTTCAACGAAAACTCTATCAACAATCCTACTGGCTGGATGCCCTGCAAAAGCAAAACCCCAGCCAGCGCGTCATCATATCGCGTCCCTACGCAGATACTGCAGGTCAGGGAATGATGATCACGCTGTCCAAGCCCATAGTGCGGGAGCAGATGCTGGTGGGAGTCATCAGCATGGATATTTTACTCTCACGGCTCGATGAGATGATGAGGGAACACGCACCACGAATTGGAACCCTGTTTCTGGTCAATCAAGATCACCATATTCTGGCCAGCAGCGCGCGGGAGCATAGCCGAGCCCCCAAGCCGGTAGAGGCATGGGATGGCTATCGCTGGCTCCAGGGGGCGTTTCAGTTCCAGTACGCCATTCCTGACACCGGGCTCACCCTGCTCCATCGCGTCCCTTTGCCTTCCCTGCTGTGGGCCCTGCTCAGTCAGTCCGCGCCAACCCTGATCGCCCTCTTCTTTATGGCCTGGGCCGTGCTCGCCAACCTCAAGTCCCGGCGCCTGAACCGGCAGCTGGATTACCTCTCCAACCACGACGCCCTGACCGGCGCCTTTAACCGCCACTACTTCGACGAGTTCGAGCGCCGCCATCAACAGCGCGGGGGCAGCGTCGGGGTGATCATGTTCGACTGCGATCACTTCAAGCAGGTCAACGACCGCTTTGGTCACGAGGTGGGCGACCAGGTGCTGATCCAGCTGGTGCGCCTGTGCCAGCAGCACCTGCGGCGGGAAGATGCCCTGATCCGCTGGGGCGGCGAGGAGTTTCTGCTGCTGGCGGCCAAAGGGGGCGAACCACTCGACCAGCTGGCCGAGCGGTTGCGCCAGCACATCGCCAGTCACCCCTGGCAGGAGCTGGCGCCAGCGCTGGCTGTCACCATCAGCCTCGGCTATCACCACAGCAGCGCCGAGACGCCGCTGCAAGAGGCCATCAGGCGGGCCGACGTGGCGCTCTACCAGGCCAAGGCCAACGGGCGCAACCGCAGTGAACCCTGGCAGGATGACGGCGCCGGCAACTGCGGGTAAGCTGATCCCCTCACTCATGTTCGGAGAGACAAAGTGGCACGAAAACCCCGTGTGGGACTGGCTCTTGGCAGCGGCGCAGCCCGTGGATGGGCACACATCGGCATCATACGGGCGCTGGAGCGGCTCGGTGTCAAACCGGATCTGGTGGCCGGCTGCTCCATCGGCAGCTTTGTCGGCGCCGCCTATGCCGCCGGTGAACTGGACAAGCTGGAGAGCTGGGTGCGCGGCTTCAGCCGCTTGCAGGTGGTCAGCCTGCTCGATCCGGCCCTCTCCGGCGGCCTGTTTCGCGGCGAAAAGGTGTTCGGCATCGCCGCCAACCACTTAGGGGATCCCGCCATCGAGAGCCTGCCGCTCCCCTTCGCCTGCGTCGCCACCGAGCTCGACACCGGCCGCGAGATCTGGTTGCAGCAGGGGCCGCTGCGCCAGTGCGTGCGCGCCTCCTGCGGCATGCCCGGCATCCTGACCCCGACCCGGGTCGACGATCGCTGGCTGGTGGACGGCGCCGTGGTCAACCCGGTGCCCATCTCGCTGGCCCGCGCCATGGGGGCCGAGGTGGTGATCGCGGTCAACCTCAACGCCGACATGCACCAACCCTGGACCGACGAGCCGGACGAACCCAGTGGCGGCAACCGCTTCAGCCAGTGGTTCAACCGGGGCGACAGCCCCAACACACCCGGCATGTGGAGCGTGATGACCGGCTCCATCAACATCATGCAGGAGCGCATCACCCGGGCCCGGATGGCCGGCGACCCGCCCGAGATCCAGCTCTGCCCGCGCCTTGGCAGCTTCTCCATCATGGATTTCCACCGCGCCAGCGATGCTATCAACGAGGGCGAGGCCTGCGTCGAGCGCAACGCCGATCAGCTCAAGGAAGAGTTGTCCCGCTTAGGCCTCATCTAGCACGGTTCACCGGATCCGCATCACCAATAAAAAGAGCGCCTTGCGGCGCTCTTTTACTGTGGAAACGGCTGGTCTAGAACAGCCCCAACCCCTTGAGCATCACGATCAGGATCAACAGCGGCGACACGTAACGGATGATGAAGAAGAGCGGCTTGAGGATGGCCAGCTCCAGCTCGCCACCGTTGGTCAGCGCCTCCTTCATCCGCTCGAAACCCCACACCCAGCCCACGAACAGGCAGAGGAAGATGCCACCAAGGGGCATCAACACGTTGGAGGAGACGAAGTCGAACAGGTCGAAGAAGGTCTTGCCGGCGATATGAACGTCCGCCAGCGAGCTGTTGGAAAGCGCGCAGGTCGACCCCACCGCCCCCAGCACCAGCAGGTTGAGCAGGGTTGCCTTGGGGCGGCTCATGTGGAATCGCTCGGAGACCACCGAGACCGGCACTTCCAGGATGGAGAGCATGGCGCCGGTGGCGGCGATGGCGGAGAGCACGAAGAACAGCACCATGAACAGATGACCAAACGGAATGCTGGCAAACACCGCCGGTATGGTGATGAACAGCAGGGAGGGACCGGCTGTGGGCTCAAAGCCGAAGGCGAATACCGCCGGGAAGATGGCGATGCCGGCCAGCATGGAAACGAACAGATCGGCGCACATCACCCGGAAGGTGGTCAGCGGGATGTTCTGATCATCCCGAAAGTAGCTGCCATAGGTCATCATGCAGCCCATGCCGATGGAGAGTTTGAAGAAGGCGAGCCCCATGGCGGTCAGCACCACCCCGGCGGTGATCTTGGAGAGATCCGGCGAGAACAGAAAGTGCAGCCCTTGGCTGGCGCCCGGCAGGGTCAGGCTGCGGATGCCGATGACCAGCAGCAGGATGAAGAGCACCGGCATCAGCTTCTTGGTGACCGCCTCGATCCCCTTGGAGACCCCCATCAGCAGGATGCCGCCCATCAGGATCAGCACCAGCCACTGCCAGAGCAGGCTCTGCAATGGGTCGCTTATCAGCGCCCCGAAGGCCGCCCCGGTCACCTTGGGATCAGTCGACAGGATGGAGCCGTCAACGGCCTTGAAGATGTAGGCAAAGACCCAGGCCGCCACTTCGGAGTAGAAGGACATGATAAGGAAGGCGGCCAGCACCCCCATCAGGGCGATCAACCACCAGGGCTGCCCCTTGGGGGCCAGCTTGCTGAGGGTGGTGACGGCATCGGACTTGCCTTTGCGCCCCAGCATGATCTCCGAGATCATCACCGGCAGGCCGACCAGCAGGGTGGCGATGACATAGACCAGCAGGAAACCGGCGCCGCCGTTTTCGCCCGTCAGGTAGGGAAACTTCCAGATATTTCCCAGCCCGACGGCTGAGCCCAGGGTGGCGGCAAGGACGCCGAATTTGCTGGTAAAGCCATCTCTGGCCTTGGGGGTGATTTGACTCATGCTTGTCTCACTGTGCGCATCATGCGAGGGGTACTGCTAATTTTAGCGGTCGGAATTTTCTGAGGATTGATTCGGCTTGCCAAGGTATTTTCGTGAAAAGCCTTGGTGAGAGCACAAATAGCCAAATTTAATTAAATCAATAATAAATATGATGAATAAAAAATGCCGCCTCGAGGGCGGCATTTTTGTCAGGGCTCAATCAGCTCAAGCCTTGGCAATATCGTCCGGACCGATCTGGCCGATCTCGGCGACTTTCTTGTCAGCCAGCAGCCAGAGGGTGAACTTGTGCAGTTCCGGGTGGTGAGCCAGGGCCACCAGGAAGGCGCCACCAACTTCACGATAACCCAGCTCATAGTTCTTCAGGGTGGTCGGGGGAACGCCCAGCAGATCAGCAAACTTGGGACGGCTCAGGCCGACTGCTTCACGGATCTGACGGATCTTCTTACCAACAGTTACGATATTTGAATTCATATTGTTCCATACTCCGTACGGCGGATTGACTCCACCTTTATTTTTCGCGACGACTCGTAGTCAAGTGTATCAGTTTTGAACGGACTCGTTATGGTCGAGTCTCTATCTTTAATCAGCGTCTTTCGACGACAACCCTTGCAAACATCGGGGATGGTAATCGCTCAACCGCCTCAGGTAAACAGTCTCGAAAAGAAACCTTTATTGTTGCCACAGGAATTACTCGTATAATCCGCGGGCTATCCCTTAAGAGTAAGAACCCATGGCACTTCCCGGCATAATCTCCTGTTTACACCCGGTATCCTCCCCCGCAGAACTCAGTCGCCAATTGCAGCAGGGCCAGCAGACACGCGCCGAAGCCTTCTGGTTGCCCGCCGCCCTGCACGATCAGGCGGCAGCAGTTTTGGCTGCGCTGGATGACAAGAGCAGCCTGTTTCTCGACCAGCCCGTTGCCGGACTTTCCCTGCGCAGCCACGACGGTGTCATGCAGGAAGCGGGAACCCTGCTGCTTGGCAATGGCCAACAGCTGACACTGGCCAGCACAAAAGGGGATGGCGGTCTGGTCCCCACCCGCGCGCTTGCCGAGATGGCCGACTGGCTCGAGGCGGGCCACCGCCACTTTTGCTGTTCAGCTGCAGTACAGCCTGTGGCCCGGGCCATCCTCAATATCTGGCCCCTCGATCCCTACCTGGCTCGGCATTTTTTGGTCAGTTTTACACCCTTACTGTGCGAAGCAACCGAGGCCGATTATCTGGCGGTGTTCCAGGCGAGGGAATCTCCCGCCATGGCGCAATCTGACTGGGTTCAGGCCTATATGAAACTCGAAAAGAGACTGCACAGATCCTATTTGGATCACTAATTAATCTGGATAAACAGCTAGTTACCCACACGACACAATCTGCCATATGGATTATGTGTGAGCTTGATCATGTTTTGAATTCGGCATAGAGTGCGCCACGTCATCGGAATGACACCGGCTGTTCGTGAAGGGGTGAACCATTGTTTTTGCAATGTCCCCCGCTCGCTAGTGCACCAGGAATGCGTGCCTCCCGGAAGGAACCGGGATCCCTGCCAGACTCAACGCTGTTGTTCGGCAGAGCCTGCAGCTTACATAAATTAAAAAGTGCGAAGCACGTGAACAACGTGCCATCTCAACGAGGATTTTTTTATGATGAAAATGGCTCCTTCCCTGATCGCCATCGCCATGGCTGCCATGGGTGCAACTGCCGCTCACGCCGCTGACGACATCTACTTCGGTGCCGGTGCCGGTGCTGCCCACTTCAACGGTCTGAACAAGATCGGTGGTGGCGGTTACGCTGGTACTGAAGACGCTGCTGCTGCCAACGCCTTCGTCGGTTACAACTTCACCGAAAACTTCGGTACCGAATTCGGTTACCAGTACGCTGGCCGCGGCAACACCGACGGTCTGCGTTACGAGAACCAGGGTGCCACCCTGTCCGGTATCGCTCGTCTGCCGCTGGGCGGCGACTTCTCCGCTTTCGCTGAAGGCGGCGCCTACTGGGCTCACACCGACGGTCTGGGCACCAGCGACACCAAAGTATCCCCGCTGGCTGGCCTGGGCGTGACCTACAAGGTCAACGACGCCCTGGATCTGCAAGCTCGCTACCGCTACATGTGGGACGTGGCTGACCTGCACGCAGGCGACGCCCCGGACGACGTACGCTACAAGTCCAACCAGAGCGTTGCGACCCTGGAAGCCGTATACCACCCGTTCCGTACTTCCTACGTAGCTCCGGCTCCGGCTCCAGTTGTTGAAGAAGCCCCGGCCCCGGCTCCGCAGGTAGTTGAGAAGAACTTCGCCCTGAACTCCGACGTGCTGTTCGCCTTCGGCAAAGACAGCCTGAAGCCGGAAGGCGTTGCTGCCCTGAACGCTCTGTACCAGCAGATCGTTGAGTTCCAGCCGAAAGATGGCAACGCTGTTGTCGTTGGTTACACCGACCGTATCGGTTCCGACGCCTACAACCAGAAGCTGTCTGAAGCCCGTGCCCGCACCGTTGCCAACTTCCTGGTCAGCAAGGGTATGGCTGCCAGCAAGGTTGCCATCGAAGGTCGTGGCGAAGCCAACCCGGTTACCGGCACCAAGTGCAATGGCGTGAAAGCCAAAGCTCAGCTGATCTCCTGCCTGGCTCCGGACCGTCGCGTAGAAGTTCGCGTATCTGGCGTACAAGAAGTTCAGAAGTAATCTGACTTAGTTCAGATAATGCGAAAAGGGGATGCCACGGCATCCCCTTTTGTTTGCCCGCCGCCTGTTTTTGAGCAAAAACACAGCAACCAGCGTCACTTCCTGTCAAATCGTTTCCCTCGGCTTCCTTCTCCATAATCACCGCAGCGCCGCGCCAGTGCTGGATATCTGTACAGAAACTTGATCCGTGCGAGTCAAAAGAATACAGTAAACCCGCTTGTAAGGTATTGGATGAACTATTAAAAGTGCATTCGGCCCGGTTAGTTGTCCATGAAGCCAAGGCTTCGTGAGTATCCAGGAACCATCTCTTTTTTCATTCAGACCAACCGTGGTTCACCATGGAGGTCGCAGCGTGACTGTCATCTGCGGCCGGTATAACTGAAAGAGTGCGCAGTACGCCCTAGCACGGCAAACTCAACGAGGATAAAACGATGAAAATGAAAATGGCACCCACCCTGATTGCTCTGGCCATTGCAGCCATGGGCACCACCACCGCTCAAGCCTCCAACGACTGGTACACAGGTATGGGCGCAGGTTGGGCTTATGGTCACGACCTGGACGACTTCGGCAAAGACGCAGACAAGGACGCCACCGCGCTCTCCCTGTTCGGCGGCTACAACTTCAACGAGAACTTCGGCGCCGAGCTGGGTTACCTCTATGCCGGCAAAGGCGGCGTTGACGGCGTTGACTTCAAGACCCAGGGCGCGACCCTGTCCGGTCTGGCTCGTCTGCCGCTCGGCGACATCTTCTCCGTGTTTGCAGAAGGCGGCGCCTACTTCAACCACGTCAACGGCAACGGCAGCAGCGACAACGGTACAGCCCCGCTGGCCGGTCTGGGCGTGACCGCCAAGCTCTCCGACCTGCTCGATCTGCAAGCCCGCTACCGCTACATGTGGAACCTGGGTGACGAGCAGAAGACCTGGGAAACCGACATGAGCGTGGCGACCCTGGAGCTGGTGATGCACCCGAACCGCACCACCTATGTGGCCCCTGTGCCCGCCCCGGCACCCGAGCCCGTTCCTGAGCCGGTGATGGTCGACAAGAACTTCTCCCTGAGCTCGGACGTGCTGTTTGCCTTCGGCAAATCCACTCTGAAGCCGGAAGGTGTGGCCGCCCTGAACACCCTGTATCAGCAGATCGTTGACGTTCAGCCCAAAGATGGCAGCGCCGTGGTCGTCGGTTACACCGACCGCATCGGCTCCGAAGCCTACAACCTGAAGCTGTCCGAAGCCCGTGCCCGCACCGTGGCCGACTTCCTGGTCGGCAAGGGTCTGCCGGCTGGCAAGGTCTCCATCGAGGGTCAAGGCAAGGCCAACCCGGTCACCGGCACCCAGTGCAACGGCATCAAGGCCAAGGCTCAGCTGATCTCCTGCCTGGCGCCAGACCGTCGCGTTGAAGTGCGCGTCACCGGTGTACAGCAAGTTCAACAGTAAGTCGTCAGCCCGCTGACCATGAAGGAGGCCATCAGGCCTCCTTTTTTATTCCCCTCGTCAGGCCCGCCATCCTGGTCCGCTTTTGTGCGCATTTCTGTGCACATTTCCTGCCAACCTGCCCCGTCAGCTGGTTAAACGCTCTGCATCACCTATAAATAGTGGTGGTTGTACTCAACAGGGCTTGCGCCCTACTACACCAGCATCGACGAGGATACGCGATGAACATAAAACTAAAACCGGTTTGGATTGCATTGGCATTGGCGGCCACGGGTGCCCAGGCGGCGCCGGACAACGACTGGTACGCCGGGGTGGGTGGCGGCTGGGCCATCGCTCACGATCTGGGTGACTTTGGCAAGGATGCGAGCAAGGACGCCACCGCGCTCTCCCTGTTCGGCGGCTACAACTTCACCGAGAACCTGGGGGGTGAACTGGGTTACCTGTCGACCGGCAACTGGGATGTGCAGGGCAATGACTTCAGCAGCCAGGGCGCCACCCTGTCGGTGATTGGGCGGCTGCCGCTGGGGGATATCTTCTCGGTGTTCGCCGAGGGGGGCGGTTACCTCTACCACGTCAAATCCGTCAACGGCGGTGACAACAACCTGGCCCCGCTGGCCGGCCTCGGCCTCACCGCCAAACTGCACGACTGGGTCGACATCCAGGCCCGCTACCGCTATCTGGTCCGGGTCGGCGACGATCCCGACAACGACAAGGTGGGCAGCGGTACCCAGCGCTGGGTCAGCGACATCAGCACCGCCACCCTGGAGCTGGTGATCCACCCCAACCGCAGCAAACCGGTCGAGCCGGCCCCCGCCCCCATGGTCGTTCCCCCGCCCCCCCCCGCCCCCGAGCCGGTGGATCAGACCTTCAACCTGAGCTCGGACGTGCTGTTTGCGTTCGGCAAGGCGGATCTCAAGCCGGAGGGGATGCAGGCACTCGACTCGCTCTACCAGCAGATCGTCGACGTCCAGCCCAAGGATGGCAGCGCCGTGGTGATGGGCTACACCGACCGCATAGGCACGGATGCCAACAACCAGAGGCTGTCGGAGGCCCGCGCCAGCACGGTTGCCAACTTCCTGATCGGCAAGGGGCTGCCCGCCGACAAGGTGAGCATCCAGGGCAATGGCGAGAGCAATCCGGTCACCGGCAGCCAGTGTGATGCCATCAAGGCCAAAGCCGCCCTCATCGACTGCCTGGCCCCGGATCGCCGGGTGGAAGTGCGGGTCACCGGTACCCAGGGAAGCGCCGCGCCGGAGATGCCAGCAGAGCAGTGAACCCGGCCGAGCAGAGGGCCGGACGTGTGACCAGGTGCAGATGACAGCGCGCCGGCCAGCAAGCCCGCCACGCCATGCACAAAAAAGGGATGCCGAGGCATCCCTTTTGCTTTGCTCCTTTGCGCAGGATCAGAAGGAGGTACGGCGATAGCGGCGGTACTCTGGGCGCC
Organism: Aeromonas sp. s5; assembly: GCF_040907865.1. Lineage (NCBI taxonomy): Bacteria > Pseudomonadati > Pseudomonadota > Gammaproteobacteria > Aeromonadales > Aeromonadaceae > Aeromonas > Aeromonas sp. s5. Next base: position 255,764 of record NZ_JBFOCO010000005.1, on the reverse strand, counting down.
AGAAGTTCGCCTCGATGGCCTGATCGATCACCTCGTCCGGGGTCTGCACCGCCTTGCCCTGCAGCATGGCGGTCTTGGCCACCATCTTGGCGATGTAGCGGGAAACCTCATGAATGTCCGCCAGATCCGGCAGCAAGGAGCCCTCTTCCCCTTTCACCAGCGGTGAACACTCCGCCAGCGCGCGGCTGGCCGACATCAGCATGGCGTCGGTCACCCGGGTGGCGCCGGCGGCGATGACGCCAAGGCCAATCCCCGGGAAGATGAAGGAGTTATTGCACTGGGCGATGACGTAGCGCTTGCCCTTGTACTCCACCGGTGCAAACGGGCTGCCGGTGGCCACCAGCGCCTGACCGTCGGTCCAGCGGATGAGGTCGGCCGGGGTGGCTTCCACCCGGGAGGTGGGGTTGGAGAGCGGGAAGATGATGGGGCGGGCACAGTGCTTGTGCATGGTCTTGACCACCTCTTCGGTGAACAGCCCCGGCTGGCCGGAGACCCCGATCAGGATGTCAGGACGACCGTGCTCCATCACCTCCAGCAGGGAGATGTTGTCCCCCACCGGCCAGTCGGCGATGCGTTCCACCGGCTGGGAGAGGCGGCGCTGGAAGTCGAGCTGGTTGGGGATCTTGTCGGTGATGAGACCGAATCTGTCCACCATGAAGACCCGGCTGCGAGCCTGGGCATCGGTCAGCCCCTCGGCTTTCATCTGCGCCACGATCTGCTCGGCGATGCCGCAACCGGCGCTGCCAGCGCCGAGGAAGGCGACCCGCTTCTCGGAGAGCTTGGCGCCGGAGGCCTTGCAGGCGGCGATGAGGCTGCCGAGGGTCACGGCGGCGGTGCCCTGAATGTCATCGTTGAAGCAGCAGAGCTCGTTCTTGTAGCGATTGAGCAGCGGCATGGCGTTGTTCTGGGCGAAATCCTCGAACTGCAGCAGGATGTCGGGCCAGCGGCGCTTGACCGCCTGAATGAAGGCGTCGACGAACTCGGCATACTCTTCGCCCGAGATGCGCGGATTGCGCCAGCCCATGTAGAAGGGGTCATTGAGCAACTGCTGGTTGTTGGTGCCCACGTCCAGCACCACCGGCAGGCAGTAAGCCGGCGAGATGCCACCGCAGGCGGTGTAGAGCGACAGCTTGCCGATGGGAATACCCATGCCGCCGATGCCCTGATCGCCAAGGCCCAGGATCCGCTCTCCGTCGGTGACCACGATCACCTTGACGTTCTGCTTGGTGGCGTTTTGCAGCATGTCATCGATCCTGTCCTTGTCCGGATAGGAGATGAACAGACCGCGGGCACGGCGATAGATGTTGGAGAACTCCTCGCACGCCTTGCCGACGGTCGGGGTGTAGATGACCGGCAGCATCTCGGTCAGGTGGTTGGTCAGCAACCGGTAGAACAGCGTCTCGTTGGTGTCCTGGATGTTGCGCAGGTAGATGTGCTTGTCCATGTCGTTGCCGAACGCCATGAACTGACGGTAGGCCCGCTCGGCCTGCTCTTCGATGGTCTCGATATTCTGGGGCAGCAGGCCTTCGAGGTTGAAGTTGCTGCGCTCTTCGCTGGTGAAGGCGCTGCCCTTGTTGAGCAGCGGGGTCTCCAGCAGGGCCGGACCGGCATAGGGAATGTAGAGGGGACGTTTCTGGTTATTATCTTCAAACATGGATCGGGTACCTAAACGATGACCTGGACGAAGGAGTCCGCCGATCCTATGGGCTTGCGCCGTTAATTTCAAAGAGTTTGCACATCCGTTGCAAAAGGTTTGCGACCCAGGCGACGAAAGGCGCCAGGGGTCAGACCAGTGAGCCGGCGAAAGCGGTTGGCAAAGTTGGCACCGTCGCTGTAACCGACCCTGCTGGCCAGCTCGCCCAACGGCCAGTTGGTATAGAGCAGCAGCTGGCGCGCCTTGTTCATACGAAGCTCGGTGAGCCAGGCCATGGGGCTCATGCCGAACACCTGCCGGCAGAGCCGGTGCAGGTGGGGCACCGAGCAGGCCATCTGGTCGGCCAACAAGGCCACGCTCCAGGGCTCGTCGAGGCGTGCCTCCACCCGTCGAAACAACGCCTGCAACCTGAGCTCGGGGGTGCCGCGCACCTCCCTCTGCAGGGTGCGTTCCAAGAGCGCCAGCAGCAGGCTCAGCAGCTGGGGCTGCAGCGGTGAACGCACGCCCTCCCCCTGCATCAGGCTGAGCAGGTGATAGAGCGGCTCCCCCTCTTCCCCCTGCCAGATGCGGTGACCGAGCCGGTGCAGGTGCTGCCAGCGCGGCACGTCGTCAAGCAGGATCCAGCTGGTGCGCCACTGCGCCCCCACCAGCTTGAGGCCGCCCGGCACTGCCGCCGGCAAGAAGATGAGCGAACCGGCCGGGATGGGCTGCTCGCCGTCATCGGTGAGCAGGGAGCCCCCCTCGTCGTGGCTCACCATCAGGATGTGAAACTCCGGCCGGTTGCGGCGGATCAGGTAGTGATCGCGGATGTGCGACAGCCCGGTCAGGAAGATGCCCGCCTCCCCGAGCAGTGGCAGCCCTTCGCGCCCCAGCATTCGCTCCTCGCAGGCCGGGGCGATTTCCAGACACTCGCTGACAAACGGCATAGCACCTCAACAGGATAGTTTTGCACAAGAAAGCCGAGAGAGGCTCACAGTGAAGCCACCCGCTACTCCCCCTATCATACCTATGACAAACCTTGCTTTTTATCTACCCGGTTAACATAAATGAATTATTGGCAAGCGATTTTAAAACAAACCACCGATCGCGAGTTCATGACCCGATTGTGGCGGCTGGCCCTGCCGGTCTCGCTGCAATCCATGATGTTCTCCCTGCTCGGTCTCATCGACATCATGATGGTGAGCCAGCTTGGCACCACGGCTGTGGCGGCGGTCGGCTTGGGTAACCGGGTCTTCTTCTTCAATCTGCTGGTGATAGCGGGGCTCTCTGGCGGGGTCTCGGTGTTGGCGGCACAATATTACGGCCGCGGCGAGATGGCCGGGGTGCGCCGCTCGCTGGCGCTGGCGCTGGTGGGGGCCCTGGCGGTGAGCCTGCCATTTGCCCTCGTCTATGTGCTCTCACCTGGCAGCGTGCTCGGCTTTGCCAGCCAGGAGCCCGCGCTGCGCGAGCTGGCGGACGAGTTTTTGATGATCACCGGTGCCACCATCCTCTGCACCGCTGTGGTGGTGCCGCTGGAGTCGGCGCTGCGCTCGGTCGGCAATGCCGCCGCCCCCACCCGCATCGGCATCATCGCCATCATCGCCAACGTCATCCTCAACTACGCCCTCATCTTCGGCCATTTCGGTTTCGAGGCGATGGGGGTGGCCGGCTCGGCCTGGGGCACCACGATTTCGCGGCTGCTGCAGACTGCGCTGCTGCTGTGCTATGTGTGGCGCATCGAACCCCGTCTTATCCCGCGTAAGCAAGACTGGCTGGCCGCCTTCAAGCGCAAGGAGGTGGTGCGCTTCACCCTGATCGCCCTGCCGCTGCTGCTGCACGACGGGCTCTGGGCCTTCGGCATGCTGCTCTACGGCTTTCTTTACGCCCACCTCGGCACCGACTCGCTGGCCATCATGACCACCCTCGGCACCCTCGAGAGTATCCTCATCTCCCTCTTCTTCGGGTTGGCGGTGGCCTGCTCCACCCTGCTCGGCCACCGGCTCGGGGCCGAGGAGTACGAGGTCGCCTGGCAGCACTCCCAGCTCTTCCTGCTGCTTGCCCCCATCGGTGCCCTGCTGGTGGGGATCGCGGTCTGGCTGCTGCAGACCCACCTGCTGCAGTGGGTCGGCAACCTGCCGGGCGAGCTGATGACGGAGGCTGGCCAGGTGCTCGCCATCCTGTGTCTGGGCATGTTGCTCAAGGTGTTCAACATGGTGGGCATCGTCGGGGTATTGCGCTCGGGCGGGGATGTGAACTACAGCATCTTCATCGACATCGTCGGCATGTGGTGCATCGGCCTGCCGCTCGCCTGGGGAGCGGTCAACCTGCTCGGCTGGCCCCTCTCCTGGGTGGTGGCGGTGATGTTGCTGGAAGAGCTCAGCAAGGTGTTGCTGGTGCAGCGCCGCATCCGTCAGCGCCGCTGGCTGCGCAATCTGGTGCTGGGATAAGGGAAGAGAGCAAAGCGGGAAAATGCGGGGTCATATCAATGACAGAAAATCCCGCTTTGCAGTATGCTGGCCTCCTCTTCAATCAGAGGCAGGGCCGACCCTTATGCCCCCTGCCCAGTAGTCGTTTAAGGAGACGAGCATGCAACCACAAAAAGAGCTGATCACCGAGACTGCCCTGCTGGAGATGGCCAACAAGATCATCAAGGAACACGAAGACTTCATCCACGGCATGCGTGCCGATTCGGTGGAGCAGAAGGGGGAGATCCTGGTGTTCAAAGGGGAGTTCTTCCTGGCCGAAGATGGCACCCCGACCGGCAAGACCATGGCGGTGTTCAACATGTTCAAGCTGCTGGCCCAGCAGCTCTCCGGCAAGTACCAGCTGGGCTGAGCCCGCCCAACCCCGCTCAAGCAAGATGCCGCCCTCAGGCGGCATCTGTCTGTATGGCGGCAGGCTGTGCCGGCGTGCCGCCCGGCTCCCCCACCACGCAGTTGCGCCCGGCCATCTTGGCCATGTAGAGGCACTCGTCGGCCCGATTGAGCAGATCCTCCACCCCTTCGCCGCGCAGGGCCAGGGTCAGGCCGATACTCACCGTCACCTCCAGCAGCTCATCGGAGGTGGGGCTCTTCACCAGCCGCGCCTCCACCGCCACCCGCAGCCGCTCGGCCACCCGTTTGGCCTGGGCCAGCTCGGCGCAGTTGGGCAGCAGGATGGCAAACTCCTCGCCGCCGTAGCGGCCCAGCACCATGCCGGGCTCCAGCTGCTCCGCCAGGGTCGCCGCCACCTCCTTGAGCACCGCATCCCCCGCCAGATGGCCGAAGGTGTCGTTGATGCGCTTGAAGCGATCCAGATCCAGCAACAGCACCGCAAACGGCACCTGCTTGCGCACCATGTTCATCCTCGCCTTCTCCAGCTGCTTCATCAGCAGGCGGCGGTTCATCATGCCGGTCAGCTCGTCGGTGGTGGACTCCCGGTAGAGCTGCAGCAGCATGTTGAGCTGGCCGCACTGCACCCAGCTGCTGGCCAGGGTAAACAGCCCCAGCAGCCAGATCTGGTTGAGGGTCTGCACGCTCCAGAGCGGCTGCCCCACCAGCAGCCAGTTGCCGGCCAGCATGGTGACCAGAATGCCCCCCGCCAGCTGCAGGCCGAGGGAGAGCGGAATGGGGAAGATGGCGAACAGACTGATGAGCAGGTAGGGGAAGGCCATGTAGCCCGCCTGCAGCTCCTGAGCCGCGCCGAAGCTGTGCAGGCAGATGAGGGAGAAGAGCATCATCACCGCCATCAGGTAGCCAAGCGCCAGCTTCATGCGTTCGCGTTTGAAATGGATGAGGTAGGAGAAGGGGATGAGCGGGGAGAGGGCGAGCAGGCAGAAGATCCGGGCCTGAAACAGTTCATCGAACTGGGCGGCAGGCAAGGTCAGCCAGTCCACCACCGCCCAGGCGGGCAGGCCCACCATCAGCAGACAGGTGAGCAGCCGAAGACGCACCGTCATAAAGCCCATGCGGGTCAGGGTAAAATCTTCGGAGTGGGCACGGGCACTCCAGAACTCCGACAGCTTCAGCATCCAGAGCCTCCAAATCGCAACAGAGGCCTCATTCTACGCCGTGCGGCGGCAAAATCCTATGCAACCCGGGCCATTTACGGGCGAGCGCCGTCACACAAACCGGCGGATCATAATCGCCGCGCGCAAACGTTTCAACCCATGGAAAAATAAACCCGTTTCCAGCCGAATTAGCGCTGGTCAGCCCGTTCTCAATCACTAAAATAGCGCCCAATTTTCTCCCCCCTCCCCCACATATTCGAGGTATTTATGGAACAGGCTGCCGCCGTACGCGCAACCCGAGAGGCCCATCCACCCAGACGAGCCCACAGCGAACTGGTCTACGGCATAGAGGATGTCCCACCCCTGCCCCAGACCCTGTTCGCCGCTCTGCAGCATATGCTCGCCATGTTTGTCGCCATCATCACTCCTCCTCTCATCATCGCCAACGCCCTCGGCCTCCCTGCCGCCGACACCCGTTATATCGTCTCCATGTCGCTGGTCATGTCCGGCATCGCCTCCTTCATCCAGACCCGCCGCTTCGGCCCCCTCGGTTCCGGCCTGCTCTCGGTGCAGGGCACCAGCTTCAACTTCCTCGGCCCCATCATCGCCTCCGGCCTCGCCCTCAAACAGGCGGCCATGCCCACAGAGGATCTGCTGGGCACCCTGTTCGGCACCATGCTGGCGGCCGCCCTCACTATCGTGGTGATGAGCCGCTTCCTGCACCTGGTCAAACGGATCATCACCCCGCTAGTGACCGGCATCGTGGTGCTGCTCATCGGCCTGACCCTCATCAAGGTGGGGCTCATCAGCATGGGGGGCGGCTACGGCGCCCTGGCGGACGGCAGCTTCGCCAGCCACACCAACCTCTTCCTCTCCCTGCTGGTGCTCGGCCTCATCGTGCTGCTGCAGCGCAGCCGCAACCCCTGGCTGCGCCTCTCCGCCATCATGATCGCCATGCTGGTGGGCTATGCGGTGGCGCTGCTGCTGGGCAAGGTCAACGCCCCCACCTTCGACGGCCCGCTGCTGATGGTGCCTGTTCCGCTGCACTACGGGCTCGGCTTTGACTGGCAGCTGTTCGTGCCGCTCGCCATCATCTTCGTGGTGACGGCGCTCGAGGCCATCGGCGACATGACCGCCACCTCCGACATCTCCGGCGAGCCGCTGGAAGGACCTGTCTACATGGAGCGGATCAAGGGAGGCGTGCTGGCCGATGGCGCCAACTCCATGCTGGCGGCGGTCTTCTCCACCTTTCCCATGTCCACCTTCGCCCAGAACAATGGCGTCATCCAGCTGACCGGGGTGGCCAGCCGCCACGTCGGTCTCTTTATCGCCGCCATGCTGGCCCTGCTCGGCCTGTTCCCGGCGGTGGCGAGCCTGGTGCAGCAGATCCCCGAACCCGTGCTGGGCGGCGCTACCATCGTCATGTTCGGCACCATCGCCGCCGCCGGCGTGCGCATCATCTCCCGCGAGGAGCTGGACCGCCGCGCCCTGATGATCCTGGCGGTGTCGCTGGCCATGGGCCTCGGGGTGGCACAGGTGCCGGAAGTGCTGCAGCACCTGCCGGATCTGGCCAAGAGCGTGCTCTCCTACGGTGTCGCCACCGGCGGCCTCACCGCCATCATCATGAATCTGCTGCTGCCCAAGCGCGCCGCCGCACAGGCCTGACACTCCGCCATCCTTGCACCAAAGCCCCGCCATGCGGGGCTTTACCTTGCCAGCCGCCACGGGTAGTGTGCTTGGCAGCCTCTGCTCAGGATGCCTTTCATGCCCTATACCCTGCTTCCCCCTCTGCCCAGCAACCACACCCCGGATCAGATCCTGGCCGAGGAGCAGCGCTGGCTGCGAGAGTGTGCCCATGACCGCCAGCCCCTCGCCCACCTCTGGCAGGCGCCCCAGAGCCTTATCGTCACCCGCAAGGACACCCGCTTGCCCCGCTACCAGGCCGCCTGCGAGCAGCTTGCCGCCGAGGGCTGGCCCGTGCATGTGCGCGACAGCGGCGGCACCGCCGTGCCCCACGGCGCCGGCATCCTCAATCTGTCGCTCATGCTGCCTCGCACCACCACGGATCTCGCTCACTACTACCGGCTGCTAGGGGCACCGCTGCTCGCCCTGCTGGGGGAATACGGTCTCGCAGGCAGCTATGACTTCGTGCTCGGCTCGTTTTGCGACGGCCAGTACAATCTGGTGATCGGGGGTCGCAAGGTGACCGGCACCGCCCAGCGCTGGCTGGCGCCGGGTCAGGATCACCACGGCGCTGTGCTGGCCCAGGCCATGCTGCTGGTGGCCGGCGACGTGGACGAAGGCACCCGGATGGCGAGCCGCTTCTACGAGCTGGCGGGTGGCGAGCTGCGCTTTCTGCCGGGCACCTCCACCACCATCGCACAAGCCATCGATTGGCCAGGGCGCGAGGGCGAGCTGGTAGAGAGGGTGAAAGCCCGGCTCACCGCGCTGCTGAGCAAGGAGTGAGCACAGGCCCTGCAGCTAGGCTGCAGCAGCCTACTTCCCTCATAAAAGCACCCATAGAAAAAGCCACGACCCGGGTCGTGGCTTTTCGTTTTGAATGGATGGCCGTGGCATCAGGCCGTCTGCGGCTCGGGCTCGGACTCCGTATCGCTGTCCCGGCTGAAGTAGGCGCGGGTCTCGGCAATCACCACGTGGCGCAGGCCGATAAGGCCGATGAGGTTGGGCACCGCCATCAGGCCGTTGACGATGTCGGCCAAGAGCCAAATCATGTCCAGATGCAGGAAGGCGCCGCACGCCACCAGCACCAGGTAGACCAGGCGGTAGGGCTTGATCGCCTTCACCCCGAACAGGTACTCGGTGCAGCGCTCGCCGTAGTAGTTCCAGCCAAGGATGGTGGTAAAAGCGAAAAACAGGAGGCCAATGCTCACCAGATACTGGCCGACATGGGCATCGAGCCCCTGGGCGAAGGCCAGACTGGTCATGGCCGCGCCGCTCGCATCGCCGCTCCACACCCCGGTCACCACCAGGGTCAGGCCGGTCATGGTGCAGATGATGATGGTGTCGATGAAGGTGCCGGTCATGGAGACCAGCCCCTGCTCCACGCAGGAATCGGTCTTGGCCGCCGCCGCCGCGATGGGGGCAGAACCCAGTCCCGACTCGTTGGAGAAAACCCCGCGCGCCACCCCGGACTGGATCGCCAGCATGATGCCGGCACCGACGAAGCCACCGGTGGCCGCATGGCCGGTGAAGGCGCTCTGCAGCACCAGCGCCACCGCATCCGGCAGGGCGGCGGCATTGCTCACCAGCACGCCGAGGCAGGCAACGATGTAGAAGATGGCCATGAAGGGCACCACCTTGCTCGACACGCTGGAGATGGACTTGATCCCCCCCAGGGTCACCAGTGCCACGATCAGGGTCAGCAGCACGGCGGTCACTTCCCGGGGCACCGAGAAGGAGAGGCTCATGGCATCACTGATGGCGTTGACCTGGGGGAAGGTGCCGATGCCGAAGAAGGCGACGCCGATGCCAAACAGGGCGAACAGCTTGGCCAGCACCTTGGAGCCGAGCCCCTTCTCCAGGTAGTACATGGGGCCGCCTGCCATCTGGCCGTTGGCGTCCTGCTGGCGATATTTCACCGCCAGCAGGCACTCGGCGTACTTGGTGGCCATGCCGAACAGGGCGGCCATCCACATCCAGAACAGGGCGCCCGGGCCGCCCAGCTTGATGGCGGTGGCGACCCCGACGATGTTGCCGGTGCCTATGGTGGCGGAGAGGGCGGTGCAGAGCGCGCCGAAGCTGGAAACATCCCCCTGCTTGCCCTGACCCTGATCGCGGCCAAAAACCAGACGCAGGGCGAGCGGCAAACGCACGACCTGAAGCAGACCCAGACGCAGAGTGAGGTAGACGCCGGTCCCGACCAGCAGGATCAGCAGGGGTGGACCCCAGATAAAGCTATCGATGGCGGCGAGCGCCGATTGAATTGATGACATGCATCCTCCTTAAGAAACAGAAATTAAGGAGGAGAAGGATGATCTTCCCATAGGTGTCGCGATCGGCCAGAGGCGATCGGATGCGGGCAAAAAACGTGTTCACACTCTTGCTGCGAGGCCGTGATCAAGGCTCATGCGCTGCTCGAAAGCCTCATGTATTCACATACACTCCGGTTCCTGCGCTGCTCTTTACCTTGCTGACGACCTCTCGTTACAGACCGTGAACAGTTTCAAGCTCAGGTACAACCATCCCATCCCCTCTGTCCTTTTGCCTGAGAGTTTCCGGCGCCAGATTGCGATGCAATCACGGTGCCTTGCTCCTTCGGCGCCCGATTCAACGGGTCTCTCCAGAGTATCGTCCAGTAGCAGTCCACACCGGTTGCCCGGTACCTGAAAGATTCACTTCTTCGGTGGATGGTTGCCCATCGCTCTCCTGCTACCTTCATCCGAACTAGTTTGGATTAGGAAGCGGGCATGGTAATCCAAAAAGTGTGAGCTGTCTCCCACTCGCGCCCCCTCGTCGCCGATTTTTTTCGATTCTGGCCAGGCTGGGGCCGAATGTTATTTGTTCGTTAACTATCAATACGTTAGACAAGGTTGCCTGCACAACCTGCCGCTTGCTAGTCGAAACATGGGCCATATCAAGATGATCTTTCGTCTCGACCAGAAAAACTTGCCGACATATCCAATCAAAAGGGTTGCACACAAACGCAATAAGCCGATAATCCCGCGCATAACTAAGCACTTCGCAAGGAAGTTATGCAGTGTGCCTGGTTGGTCCCCCCGGACCGCTCGCCTGAGCCGGCCGTCGCCGGTTCAATCGCATATGGCTTGGGCATATCACGCCCCCTAAGGATGACCAAAAGAGAATGAACGAGACCCTGGTTGCACAAGATTACCGTCAGCTGGTTGAACAATTCGGCTCCCCCCTGCTGCTGCTCGACAAGGCAGCCGTCCGCAAACAGTATCGGGCCCTGGCCGCCGCCCTGCCCGATGTACGATTGCACTATGCACTCAAACCCCTGCCCCACGAGGCAGTGGTCTCTGTCTTGAAGGAAGAGGGGGCCTGTTTCGATCTGGCCACCAATGGCGAAGTGGATCTGGTGCGCAGTCAGGGTGTCCGCCCGGGGCGCTGCATTCATACCCATCCCATCAAGCGCGACAGCGACATCCGCTATGCGCTGGAGTACGGCTGCACCGTGTTTGTCTACGACAACCCGCTGGAGCTGGAGAAGTTCCTCCCCTACAAGGACGAGGTGAAACTGCTGCTGCGGGTCAGCTTCCCCAATCCCGAGACCAAGGTCGACCTCTCCAAGAAGTTCGGCTGCACTCCGGAGCAGGCGCTGCCGCTGCTGCAGCTGGCCCACGCCAAGGGGATCAAGGTGATGGGGCTGTCGTTCCACGTCGGCTCCCAGGTGCCCCACGCCCGTCGCCACGTGCAGGCCATCGACGCCTGCCGCGAGATCATGGAGCAGGCCTGGGAGCTCGGCCTCAAGCCCTGGGTACTGGATATCGGCGGCGGCTTCCCGGTAGATTATGAGGGCGGCGAGTTCGACATCGACGGCTTCTGCGCGCCGATCCGCGAGGCGCTGGCCAAGCTGCCGGCCACGGTGCAGAAGATTGCCGAGCCGGGCCGCTTCATCAGCGCGCCGGCCATGACCTCGGTATCCAGCGTGATGGGCAAGGCCCATCGCGGCGACAAGATCTGGTACTACCTGGATGACGGTCTCTACGGCAGCTACAACGGCCAGCTCTATGACCACGTCACCTACCCGGTGAGCACCCCGCTGGCTCGCGGCGAGCTGCACAACTCTGTGCTCTCCGGCCCGACCTGCGACAGCGTGGATGTGATCCGCGACGGCATCATGCTGCCTGATCTGGCCATCGGCGAGCTGGTGGTGGGCCGGGTGATGGGGGCCTACACCTGGGCATCGGCCTCCACCTTCAACTTCTTCCCCAAGGCGAACATCCTCATTCTGGACAGCAGCCAGAAAGGGCAGAAGATGGTTGCCGTGGCCTGACAGACCTGCGCCAAAAACAGAAGGGGGAAGCCGATGCTTCCCCCTTCTTGCTATGGTCTGGCGAATCGTCAGATAAACTGGCTGGTCAGCAGCCAGCCGGTGTAGGCGACGAAGCAGGCGAGCAGCACGCCCCCCTCCAGCCGGTTGATGCGCCCCTGTCCCTTGCGGCCCAGGCACATCACCAGCAGCAACAGGGTCAACCCCATCATCAGGCTCCAGTCGCGGGAGAGCACTTCAGGTGCCACGTCCAGCGGGTGAATGCCGGCCGCGATCCCGACCACCGCCAGGGTGTTGAACAGGTTGGAGCCGAGCACGTTGCCAAGGGCCAGATCATGCTCGTTCTTGCGAATGGCGATAAGCGAAGAGGCCAGCTCCGGCAGCGAGGTGCCGATGGCGACGATGGTGAGACCAATCACCAGATCGCTGATGCCAAAGCCCTGGGCTATGGTCACCGCCCCCCACACCAGCAGGCGGGAGGCACCGATCAGTAGCACCAGCCCGACCACCAGCCAGAACAGGGCCAGCTTGAGGGACATGCCCTCGCTGTCGATGCTCTCCTCGGTCTCCGCATCCAGCGCATCCCCCTTGCCGCGCATGCCGGCCCAGATGGACCAGCCCATCAGCGCCAGGAACACCACGCCGAGGATGGCGGCGTCCGTGCGATCCAGGCGACCATCCAGCAACAGGGCGCCGGAGAGCAGGGTGATACCGAGCAGGATGGGGATCTCCTTGCGCACCACCTGGGAGGCTACGGCGATGGGGCTGATCAGGGCCGTCAAGCCGAGAATAAGGGCGATATTGGTGATGTTGGAGCCATAAGCATTGCCGAGCGCGAGCCCGGGGTTGCCCTGGGAAGCCGCCAGCGCGGAGACCACCATTTCAGGGGCCGAGGTACCAAAACCGATGATCACCATGCCGATCAGCAGCGGCGGCATACCGGCATAACGGGCAGTGGCGGCGGCACCGTCCACGAACTTGTCGGCACTCCAGACCAGCAACGCCAGTCCGGCAATCAGGGCAACAAAAGCCAGGGTCATATTTTTCTATCTCATCCACGGCAAACACGAGAGCCAGGCAACTTGCCTGGCTCCATCCAAACGCGGCAACAGTGTAACGGGCCGCCTTGCTATTTCAAGATGAAATCAAACGGCGATTAATCTTTCACAGCGCCGCCAGCAGGCTCTCGGCATCCGACACCTCGAACTTGCCCGGCGCCTCCACGAAGAGGCGCTCCACCACGCCGTCATTGGCGATGAGGGCAAAGCGCTGAGCGCGCACGCCGCCAAAGGCACCGGTCTCCTTGGCCAGCCCCATGGCCCGGGTCCAGCTACCGTCACCGTCCGCCAACATGGTGATGGCAGCGGCGTTCTGGGCATCCTGCCACGCCTTCATCACGAAGGCGTCGTTGACCGACAGGCAGCAGATGGCATCCACCCCTTTGGCCTTGAATCGATCGGCCAGCACCACGTATCCCGGCAGATGGGCGTTGGAACAGGTGGGGGTAAAGGCGCCGGGCACCGCAAACAGCACCACCCGCTTGCCGGCAAACAGGCTGTGGCTATCCCGCTGCTGTTTCCCCTCTGGGGTGATGAAGGTGAATTCGCCCGCAGGCAGGGTCTGACCCATCGCAATCATTGTGCTCATCCTTAAGTGGAGGGAAGGAGCCCCAGTCTACCCCACGACCGAGCTGTGACACAGGCCCCCCTTTAGCGGGATCATTTGAACTAACCTTGAGCAGGATCAGCCGACCAAGGAGGCTTCATGCAGCACTATTACGATGGACTGGAAATTCGCCCCTCCCCCCTGCGCGAGCAGCAGCAGCTGGATCAGCTCAACCACCTGCTTGCCCATGTCGGCCAGTATTGTACCGGTTACTCCAGCGCCTACCGCCAGCGCCGCCTGCAGGATCTGGGGGAGTTGGCCAGCCTGCCCCTGCTCAATGCAGGCGAGCTGTTCGCCGCCCAGCAGGCCCACCCGCCCTTTGCCGGCCTTACCGGCCGCCCCGCCAGCCAAGCGCTGCGGGTGTTTGCCTGCCCCGGCCAGCTGGCCATTCCCGAATATGCCGGGGCCGACTGGTGGGGGGCTGCGCGGGCCCTGTTCGCCGCCGGTTTCAAGGCCGGGGAGGTGCTGCTCAACGGTCACGACTATCACATCAGCCCCACCGCCTTCATCTTCGACAACGGCGCCCGCCAGCTGGGGAGCCCGGTGGTGCCCTGCGGCCCCCACGATACCCGCCGCCAGCTGGAGGCGTTGCAACGCTTTGAACCAACCGGCTTCGTCGGACCGCTGGCGGTGCTGCTGGATCTGCTGGAGGCGGCAGAGCGGGCCGAGGTGCCGAGCGACAGCCTGCGCTGCGCCCTGCTGTGCGAATCGTCCCACCCCGACACCCGGCCGCTGCAGGCGGTGCACGGCATCCGCGCGCTCAACTGTCTGCTGCTGCAGGATGCCGGGGTGATCGCCTACGAGAGCCAGCCCGGCCAGGGGTTCATCGTCAACGAGAACTGTCTGGTCGAGATCATCGATCTGGCCAGCGGTGAGCCGGTCATCGGAGACGCCGTCGGCCAGCTGGTGGTGACCCGGCTCGATCTGGAGTACCCGCTGCTGCGCCTGGTGACCGAGTGGCAGGGCCACTGGCTCGCCGGTGCCAGCCCCTGCGGGCGCACCAACCGGCGACTCAGGCTGGTATGAGGTTCCATCCGTCCAGAAACAGAACGGGCAGCCAGTGGCTGCCCGTTCTGCATACAACGCTGCTCAGCGCCGCGCCTGCCAGGTGGCGATGGCGAGCAAAGAGTCGGGGGTGAATTCAGCAGCCCGCGCGGCTATCTCCGCCTGGCTCATCCAGTACACCTCGCTCACCTCTTCGGCTTGCAGCCGCAGCGGCCCCTGATAGTGGCAGCTGTAGAGGCCACCCCAGACCCGGTAGCCCTCCCCTTCGGCATAGAAGGTGCCAAAGCCCTGCAGCGGCACCCCTTCGATGCCCAGCTCCTCGGCCAGTTCGCGGCGGGCGGAGGGTTCCATCTGTTCGCCCGTGGTGACCACACCGCCGGCGCAGGCGTCCAGCATGCCAGGGCAGAAATCCTTGCAGAGGGTACGCCGCTGCACCAGGATCCGGTCAGCCTCGTCGAGCACCAGGATATAGCTGGCGCGGTGGCAGAGGTTCTCTCGCCGCACCTTGGCCCGCTCGGCCACGCCGATCACCCGGTTCTCTCCATCCACCACATCCACCCACTCCACACGCAGACCCTTCTGATTCATCCAAGTGACCGCAGTATATCGGGGTAACGGCTTGTCATGGCAGCTTTTTTCAATTGCGTCCCGGCCAGCCGCCGACGGCAAACCGGATTCATACAAACCTCCATAAATTGTCACATCCGTGTCACCTGGCGAGGCCATAGTGTGCCCTGTCCACGCAACAGGTGTTTTGTGATGAAGGTGTTCAAGAACTTGTCTCCCCGCCAGATTGCCCGCTACATCAAGAGCTTCCATCACGGCAGCTTCATGGTGGAGACCCACGGGCGGTTCGAGTTCAGCGGCGGCGAGATCAATCTGGAGAGCCTGACCTGCCGTCAGACCCTGAGTCTGGCCCGGCAGATCAATCTGGAGGTTCGCGGCCTGCGCCACACCACCCTGCTGTTGGGGTAACTTCCATAGTCCTTTCTGTTTTGTAGTCTGCGTCCATGCTTTTACTACTTGCCCGCCGCTCACCAGAGTGCGGGCTTTTTTATGGACGACATCCCCCCATGCGGCTCAATGTTGCAGGATCTGGGAGAGGAACAGCTTGGTCCGATCCGACTGAGGGTTGTCGAAGAACTGATCCGGCACGTTCTCCTCGATGATCTGCCCCCGGTCCATGAAGATCACCCGATCCGCCACCTGCTTGGCAAACCCCATCTCGTGGGTGACGCAGAGCATGGTCATCCCCTCGTGGGCCAGCTCCACCATGACGTCCAGCACCTCGCGCACCATCTCGGGATCCAGCGCCGAGGTGGGTTCGTCAAACAGCATCACCTGGGGGTTCATGCAGAGACTGCGGGCGATGGCGACCCGTTGCTGCTGACCGCCGGAGAGCTGACCCGGATACTTCAGGGCCTGCTCCGGGATCCGCACCCGGCGCAGGAAGTTCATGGCGATCTCTTCGGCCTCCCTGCGCGGCAGCTGCTTGACCCAGATGGGGGCCAGGCAGCAATTTTCCAGCACGGTCAGGTGGGGGAAGAGGTTGAAGTGCTGGAACACCATGCCCACCTCCCGGCGCACCGCCTCGATGTTCTTGAGATCCGAGGTCAGGGCCGTGCCCTTGACCAGGATGTCCCCGCTCTGGTGCTCCTCCAGCCGGTTGATGCAGCGGATCATGGTGGACTTGCCAGAGCCCGATGGTCCGCAGATGACGATCTTCTCCCCTCTGCCCACCTGCAGGTTGATGTTGCGCAGCACGTGAAATTCACCGTACCACTTGTTGACTGCTTTCAGTTCGACGACAGCGTCCGTTTTCATCTCGAAACTACTCCTAATGCTTGTGGCCCGTGTTGAGTTTGCGCTCCAGATAGATGGAGTAGCGGGACATGCCAAAACAGAACATCCAGAAGATCATGGCGATAAAGACATACGCCTCGGTGGAATACCCCAGCCAGGCCGGATCCGCCAGCGCCACCTTGGAGATGGCCAGCAGATCGAACAGCCCGATGATCAGCACCAGGCTGGTGTCCTTGAACAGGGAGATAAAGGTGTTCACCAGCGAGGGGATGGTGATCTTGAGGGCCTGCGGCATGATGATGAGCCCCATCACCTTCCAATAGGAGAGCCCCAGGGCCTCCCCCGCCTCGTACTGCCCCTTGGGGATCGCCTGCAGCCCGCCTCTCACCACCTCGGCCACATAGGCCGCCTGGAACAGGATGATGCCGATGAGCGCCCGCAGCAGCTTGTCGAGCTCCACTTCGGTACTCATGAACAGCGGCAGCATGACTGACGCCATGAAGAGCACGGTGATGAGCGGCACCGCCCGCCAGAACTCGATGTAGACGGTGCAGAGGCTGGAGATGACCGGCATGTGGGAGCGACGCCCCAGCGCCAGCAGGATGCCGAACGGCAGCGCAACCACTATGCCCACCACCGCCAGCACCAGGGTCAGCATCAGCCCGCCCCAGCGGTTCGTCTCCACCACCTCCAGCCCAGCCCCGCCATGGATGAGGAAGAAGGCGATGACAGGGAATACCAGCAGGGTGAACAGCGCCAGCAACCCCTTGCGCGGGGTCTTGGGCCAGATGAGCAGGGCCAGCAACACCGCCAGGCCGGCGAAGGTCAGGTTGATGCGCCAGTACTGATCGGCCGGGTAGAAGCCATAGAGGTACTGCCCCAGCCGGCTCTCGATGAAGATCCAGCAGGCGCCGCCCTGGCCGCAGGCCTCGCGGCTGCTCCCCTGCCAGGTGGCCGAGAACAGCGCCCAGTCCAGGGCAGACCAGATCAGCGGCAGCAGCAGATAAGCCAGCACCAGGGTCAGCAGGCCGTTCCACCAGTTGGGAAACAGATTCTGCCTGAGCCAGGCGACCAGGCCCCGGCGATGGCTGGGAGGCGGCAGAGCCTCCTGCAATTCGTTCACGAACATGACTACTCCCTAGCGCTCAACCAGCGTCATTCTGCGGTTGTAGATGTTCATCAGCAGCGAAGTGGTGATACTGATGACGAGATAGACCCCCATGGTCATGGCGATGACCTCGATGGCCTGCCCGGTCTGGTTGAGGGTGGTGCCCATGAACACAGACACCAGATCCGGATAGCCGATGGCCGTGGCCAGCGAGGAGTTCTTGGTGAGGTTCAGATACTGGCTGGTCAAGGGAGGGATGATGACCCGCATCGCCTGGGGAATGATCACCAGCCGCAGCGTCTTGGCGGGTGAGAGCCCGAGGGCGGAGGCCGCCTCCGTCTGGCCCTTGCTGATGGCCATGATGCCGGAGCGCACTATCTCCGCGATGAAGGCCGCCGTGTAGATGGTCAGCGCCAGCAAGAGGGCCGCGAGCTCGGGCAAGACCGTCAGACCGCCCCGGAAGTTGAACCCCTGCAGGGCTGGCACGCTCCAGCTGAGCGGGCTGCCCGCCAGCAGGAAGGCGGCGGCCGGCAGCAGAATGACCAGGGCGGCCACGCTGCGCCAGAACGGGAATATCCTGCCGGTCAGGGCCTGGCGACGCCGTGCCCAGCGGCTCAACCCCCAGCTCAGCACCACGGCGATCAGCAGGGCCAAGAGCACGTAACCGAATCCCTCTTCGAACACGGGCTTGGGCAGATAGAGGCCCCGTACGTTGAGGAAGGCGAGCCCCCCCAGATCCACGCTCTGGCGCGGAGATGGCAGGGTGCGCAGCACCGAGAAGTACCAGAAGAAGATCTGCAGCAGCAGCGGGATGTTGCGAAACGTCTCTATATAGACGGTCGCTATCTTGGCCACCAGCCAGTTGCGCGACAGGCGCGCCACCCCGAGCATGAAACCGAGCAGGGTGGCAAACAGGATGCCGAGCACGGAGACCAGCAGGGTATTGAGCAGCCCCACCAGAAAGGTACGGCCGAAGGTATAGGTCTCGTCATAGGGGATCAGGCTCTGCAGTATGCCAAAGCCAGCCGTGTTGCCCAAAAAATCGAAGCCTGTGGTGATGCCACGGGTGGCCAGATTGGTCAGGGCATTGTGGATGATGTAGAACAGGAAGCCGACCACGACCGCGATGGCCAGGCACTGGAAGATCAATGCCCGCACCTTGGCGTCATACCACCAGCGGCCCTGTTCCTTCCTATGGTTTGATGCGTGTAACGCCATGAGGATGACTCCGACAAAGCCAGGGGAAATGGGGGGCATTGCCCCCCGATTGTTGTCGATTCAGCGGATGGGCGGCGCGTACATCAGGCCACCCTTGTTCCAGAGCGCATTGATGCCGCGCTCGATCTTGAGGGGGGAACCGGCACCGACGTTGCGATCGAAGGATTCGCCATAGTTGCCGACCTGCTTGACGATGTTGTAGGCCCACTTGTCATCCAGCCCGAGCACCGACCCCTTGGGCTCTTCCAGCCCCAGCAGACGGCGGATATCCGGGTTGGTGGACTTGAGCATCTCGTCCACGTTGGCACTGGTGACCCCGGCCTCCTCGGCGTTGAGCATGGCGTTGAGGCTCCAGCGCACCACCTTGAACCACTGATCGTCACCCTGGCGCACGGCAGGCCCCAGCGGCTCCTTGGAGATCACCTCAGGCAGCACCATGGCCTCCGCCGGCTTGCTGAGCTTGATCTTGAGGGCATAGAGCTGGGATTGATCCGAGGTCAGCACATCACAGCGGCCCGCCTCGAACCCCTTGACGGTCTGATCCGAGGTATCGAACACCACAGGGGTATATTTCATGCCGCCATTGGCGCGGAAATAGTCCGCCAGGTTGAGCTCTGTGGTGGTGCCAGACTGGATGCAGACGGCGGCACCGTCGAGCTCCTTGGCGCTCTTCACCCCGAGGGACTGCTTGATCAGAAAGCCTTGGCCATCGTAGTAGTTCACCCCGGCAAAGGTCAGACCCAGCGACCCGTCCCGGGTCAGGGTCCAGGTGGTATTGCGCGACAGCAGATCCACCTCGCCGGATTGCAGGGCGGTGAAACGCTCCTTGGCGGTGAGGGAGACATACTTCACCTTGCCGGCATCCCCCAGCACGGCCGCGGCCACGGCGCGGCACACATCCACGTCCAGACCGGTCCAGGTGCCCTTGGCATCCGGATTGGAGAAACCAGGCAGGCCGTCACCCACCCCGCACTGCACGAATCCCTTCTTCTTGACGGCATCCAGGGTGCCGTCGGCCCATGCATTGGCTGCCACCAGCGACAGCACCATCACCATACCTGCCTTGTGTATCTGCTTCATCTCACGCTTCCCTGTGGTTTGATTCAAATAGGCACCAGAACCTGGCAAGATGCCTTCGTTTCTCTGCTTTTTCACAGCTTATCGAGCGGCTCAAAAACCTGTCAATCGGTGCAAGCCGGCCCAACCTTGGTGCAGCAGCACAAAATAGGTCAACGGGCCGATATGCACTCTTAGAATTAAAAATAGACCCTTATTCGCAAAATGGCCTACGGTTCCAAGCCCCCGATAATGTGAGGATTATTTTTCGCAAAAAATCGGACGCACCGGATTGGGGCAGAAAAACGCGCTGACAACGCATTTATCGGGCGCGTTTTGCCAACAACAGGGCCCGTTATTGGGGGGCATGAACCAATACCGGGCAACCGGAAGAGAGGGATGAAAGGTGGGAACGGGGGCGTAAACGCCGGAAAGAGACCGGAGCCACACCACCGCACTCGGCGCGCAGCATCCGGTCGGCAGGATCAATTGCCGCGCGGGCCGTTCTCGATGTCGGTGACCACCCCGTTGCGCACGGTGACGAAACGCATGAACTCGTTCTTGCCGAAGTTGTAGGTCCAGCGCTCCCCATACTTCACCTGCACCAGGTTGCCGAACTGGTTCTCCTCGTTGCGGGTCAGCTCCTCGCGCAGCATGGGCTCGCCGCACTTGATCAGCATCTCGGCGGTGCTGTCCCCTTCGGTGATCAGCGCATTCTTGCAGCGCATGGCGCCGGCACTGGCCGGCAGACTCAGCAGCAGGGCCAGCAGGGTTCCGCCAACCAGCGGCAGTGACTTCATCAATAGCTTCATCTGTGACTCCATTTGAACAGGGCGCTGCCCAGGGTGATGCAGCAGAGCGTAAACAGCAGGACCCAGCCCAGTGGCGTAGCCACCTCGGCCCAGCCTGCTCCTTCCAGCATGACGGCGCGGGCCGCCGCGATGATCTGGCTGAGCGGCAGCCAGGCCGCCAGCTGCTGCAGCCAGGCGGGAGCTCCTTCCAGCGAGAACCAGACGCCGGAGAGGAACATCATCGGCATGCTGATGACGTTGAGTAGCCCGCTCGCCAGCTCCTCGTTCTGGATGCGGGCCGCCACCAGCAGGCCGAGGGACGCCATGGCCGCCCCGCCCAGCAGGGCGATCAACAGCAGCAGCCAGCCCGAGCCGAGCAGCGGCACCCCGAGCAGAAAGTAGGCCACCAGAAACACCAGCAGGCTCACCACCAGGGTGATCAGGATGCGCGACAGCAGTTGGGCGCAGAGAAACTCGGCGGCCGAGAGCGGGGTGGCCCCAAGCCGTTTGAGCACCCCGTTCTTGCGGTAACGGACGATGACGAAGCCCACCCCGAACAGGCCGGAGAACATCAGGTTCATGCCGATCACCCCGGGCAGCAGCCAGTCGCCATAGCGAATGGCGCGCCCGCTCAGGGTCTCCCGCACCAGCGGCGCCGGCACGGCCTGGCGCAGCAGATACTCGGCCATGGCGCCCTGGGGGGCATCCGGGTTGATCCAGTAACGGCCCGTGCCGGGCGAGAGCAGCAGATCCAGCTGGTGGTGGCGCACCTTGAGCCGGCCCTTCTCCTCCTCGTCATAGGGGATGATCTTGAGCAGCGGCACGGCGCGTAGTGGGGCATAGGCCGCAGGCAGCTCCCCCACCACGCCCATCTGCACCAGCGGCTTGGGTGGGCCGGAGAAGATGAGGGTGAACCCCAGTACCAGCAGCAGCGGAAAGGCCAGGTTCCAGATCAGCGCGGCCCGATCCCGCACGAACTCCAGGTTGCGGGCATAGAAGAGCGCCCCGATGCGCTTGAGTGATCCCGTCATCTGGTGCTCCTTGGGCTGGCAGGCTGGAGCGGCATGCCGGCAGGCGCCCCTGCGGGGTGCCACGGGGTAGCTTTCATGCGCCGCTCCGCAGGCTGTGGCCGGTCAGGTTCAGGAAGAGATCCTCCAGGTTGGGGGAGCGCACCTGCATGCCGGTCAGCGGCACGCCCAGGCTCAGCAGCCGTGGTAGCAAGTCCGCCACGTCGGGGCAGCTCAGCTCCACCTGCTCGCCCAGCGGGCGCAGGGGGTAGCCGAGACTGGCGAGGGCCGGGTGAGCCGCCAGGCGCACCAGCACGCCGTCAAAGTGTTGGGCCAGCAGGGCGACCGGGGTATCCAGGCTGAGCAGATGGCCGTGATCGACGATGGCAATCTGATCGCACAGCTGCTGGGCCTCGTCCATGTAGTGGGTGGTAAGCACCACCGTCTTGCCCTGCGCCTTGATCGCCTCGATGCGCTGCCAGAAGTGGTGACGGGCCTGGGGATCGAGACCCGTGGTGGGCTCATCCAGAAACAGCAGCTCGGGGTCGCCGAGCAGGGCCAAGGCCAGCAGCAGCCGTTGCCGCTGACCGCCGGAGAGCTTGCGGCTGTCCCGATCGATGAATTCCCCCAGCGCACACAGCTCGATGAGCTGAGCCTGGGGCAAGGGGGCCGGGTAGAGGCTGGCAAACAGCCGCAGGGTATCGCGCACCGTCAGGAAATCCTGCAGCGCCGTGTGCTGGAACTGGATGCCGATGCGGGAGCGATAGTCGGGGCCGCGTGGGGCGCCGTGGAACAGGATCTGGCCGCTGTCCGGGGTGAGGATCCCCTCCAGCAGTTCGATGGTGGTGGTCTTGCCCGCCCCGTTCGGGCCGAGCAGGCCGAAACAGCTGCCGGCAGGAATTGCAAAGCTGAGCCCGTCCACCGCCTTGACGCCGGGGAAGTGCTTGACGAGATCGACGACTTCAATGATGGCAGCCATGGGCGCTCTCCCAGCAGGAGCCATGACTATATCCAAAAGCGCAGGCGCTGCCCATGCCCCGCCGTGCGCGGCGCAAAAAAACAGACGGCGACCCTAGGGTCGCCGTCTGTATCAATCAAGCCAGCCGGATCACAGGATGTCCAGCAGCTCCACTTCGAATACCAGTGCAGAGTAGGGCGGGATGGAACCGGCACCGCGTGCGCCGTAGGCCAGATCCTGCGGAATGTAGAGCTTCCACTTGGAGCCAACCGGCATCAGTTGCAACGCTTCTACCCAGCCGGCGATCACGCCAGTAACCGGGAATTCGGCCGGCTGGCCGCGGGCGACGGAGCTGTCGAACACGCCACCGTGGGTGAAGGTACCGTGGTAGTGCACGCGCACGGACTGACCGGCTACCGGTACGGCACCGTTGCCTTCCACCAGCACTTCGTACTGCAGACCGGATTCGGTGGTCTTCACTTCGGCGCGCTTGGCGTTGTCGGCCAGAAAGGCTTCGCCTTCGGCGGCGGCAGCCTTGGCAACGGCTTCCTGCTCTTCCTGCATGCGGGCAGTGATGACCTGGAAGGCATCGTTGATATCGTCACGGCTGACCGCGAACTCCAGACCATTCAGGGCATCTGCCAGACCTTGCTGCAGGGCCGGGATATCCAGACCGGCGAAGGCTTGCTGCGCCAGTTGATCACCCATGTTGCGGCCGATGCCATAGCTGGCCTTCTGTTCGATAGAGTCGTATTGGGACATTGAGAAGTTGCTCCGGGTCCTGAGGGTAAAAGAGACGGGATAATATCAGACTTTTGCACCGGGTGCTGCCGGCCTGTCCCCGGTTTTTCCCCCAGGTGGGAGGTGCCTCACATCAGCCCCCTCATCCCCGCCCCTTCTCCCGCCAGGGGAGAAGGGAGCAAAACAGAGCACCATCACCCCTGCTCACATTCAAGCCGTATCAGGCCATGTCCAGCAGGGCCCGTACCGCCGCTACCTTGGCGCCGTCGGTGATATTGACCCGACCGTCGTCCGAGGTGCCCATGTTGACGCCCATGACGAGACACCATGCCGCCGTGCGGCCAGTATCAGGCCTTGTCCAGCAGAGCCCGCACCGCCGCTACCTTGGCGCCGTCGGTGATATTGACCCGACCATCGTCCGACGTGCCCATGTTGACGCCATGGGGCACCATGCCGCCGCGCCAACCCATGCCGGACATGTGCACTTCGCTCACCCCGGTAAACTCGATGATGGTACGCACGTTGTCGGCATTGACCCCGGCACCGGGCATCAGACTGGCGCGCCCCGCCAGCGCCTGCTGCATCGCCTGCAGGGTCTCGAGCCCCGCCAGCGCGGTCGGCGCGTGGCCCGAGCTCAGAATGCGCTCGCAGCCGGCGGCGACTATGGTCTCCAAGTCGAGGCGCCAGTCGGAGGAGAGGTCGATGGCGCGGTGGAAGGTGACGCCAAGGGGCCCCGCCGCCTCCACCAGCTGGCCGAGTCTGGCGGCAGGCACCCGTCCCTCCTCGTCCAGCAGACCGACCACCACCCCTTGCAGGCCGGCGGCACGGGCCGCCGCGATATCCTGCAGCATCATCTCGAACTCCCCTTCGCCAAAGCAGAAATCGCCGGCCCGGGGCCGGATCATGGCGTAGACGGGAATGGTGGCATGGCGCGCCGCCAGCTGCATGAAGCCATAGGAGGGGGTCAGGCCGCCCAGCCCCAGCGCAGAGCAGAGCTCGATGCGATCGGCGCCGGCCGCCTGGGCGGTGAACAGGGATTCCAGGTTGTCGATACAGATTTCAAGAGAGGTCATGATGGACTCCTTTATTGGGGAGATCAGACCCCGGATCTGATCTCATAAATTGAGCAAGGCGGCCCCGCGCACCCCGCCGGCGCCGCCGAAGCGGGCCTCGCGGATCTCGGGCAGGGCGACCCCGGGCAGCAGGTGACCGGGCAGGCGCAGCGGCAACTGCTCATAGAGCGCGGGCAGGCCGCTCAGGCCGCCCCCCAGCACCACCACGTCGGGGTCGACCACCGAGATGGCGGTGGCAAGCCCGGCGGCCATGATCTCGAGCCAGCAGTCGACCGCGGCCACCGCATGGGGCTCGTGCGCCTCGAAGCGCCCCACTATCTGGTGGCCGCTGGCACGCTGGCCGTGGAAGTGGTGATAGAGCCGCTCCAGCCCGGTGCCGGAGGCATAGGTTTCAAAACAGACCAGGCGACCGCAGCCGCAACGGGGACGAGGCAGGTCGGGGTACTTCATCAGCATGGTGGCCGGCAGCGGGTAGTGGCCTATCTCCCCCGCCAGCCAGTTGCGGCCCTGGATCAGCTTGCCCGCCAGATAGACGGCGCCGCCGATGCCAGTGCCTATGGTGACGCCGAGGGCGCTGTCGGCACCCGCCGCCGCCCCCTGATGTACCTCGGACCAGAGGAAGCAGTTGGCATCGTTGTCCACCTTGACCGGTCTGCCCAGCAGTTCGGCCAGATCGGCGCCCAGGTGGCGACCATTGATGGAGGGCAGATTGGCCGCCACTATGCTGTGGTCGTGCCGGTTGAGAATGCCGGGAAAACCGATGCCCACCGCACCGCGCGCGCCGAAACGGGCATCCGCCTGTTCGACCCGCTCGCGAATGAGTTGCTGCAGCCCCTGATAGTCATTGCCGGGAGTGCTCATGCGCTCCTCGTGGCAGAGATTCAAGGCGCCGTCATAGACGGCAAACGCTATCTTGGTGCCACCAATATCAAAGCCGTAATACATGCCACACTCCCTTGTCGGTGAGCCGCCTCACCTCAGCCTGTCCAGAGGGGGACATTGTATTAATTCGCAAAAAAAATAAAGTGACCGAGGGCGAAAAACGGGAGAGAGATCAAAGCAAACGAAACATTTGTCGCTGCAGGCAGGGCTGGCCGAGGCTCATCAGGGTGCGCTCCTGGCCATCGAAGACGAAGCCGCGGCGCAGATAAAACCCCTCACCTATGTGGTTGCCATCGAGCAGCCACAATCTGACGCCTTCACAGCCGGCGCGCCGCATCTGCATCGCCACCGCCTGCCACAGCCGCTTGCCATGGCCCTGGCGCCAGTGGTCGGGATGCAGGTAAAAGGCGCGGATCCAGGCGGTGGGGTACTCCCCCGCCAGCTCCGGCTGCCAGTAGAGCAGGCCGATGACCACCTCGTCCTGGCACAGCAGCATGGGCCTTGGGCCCGTCTCCGCCAGCCGGCGCTGCCAGATCTGCAGGTGCTCGGTGACCGCCAGCTGGGCCAGCATGTCGGTACCGAGCACGCCGCCATATGCGGCGAGCCAGCTGGCCCGCTGCATCACCGTCATGGCGGCGGCGTCATCGGGCCGCGCCATGCGCAGGCTTATGCCTTGCATTGGGGCACCAGTCCGGAGGCGCGGGCCTGCTGATAGAGCGGCACGGCCTCAGCCTGCTGGGCCTGCAGCTCGGCGATCCGGCTCTCGTTACTGGGGTGGGTGGAGAGCAGCTGGAGCGGCGCATTGCCGCCCGCGGCCGCGCTCATGTTCTGCCAGAGCGGAATGGCTTCGGCCGGATTGAAACCGGCGCGGGCCATCAGATCCAGCCCCAGCCTGTCCGCCTCGCTCTCCTGCTCGCGACCATAGGGCAGCATGACGCCGACCTCGACCCCGAGCCCCAGCGCCGCCATGGTGGCACCGCGGTATTCGCTGCTGCCCATGGCGATGTCGGCCGCCGCCAGCCCAAGGCCGGTCAGCTGGCTGCGAGAGAGTCGCTCGTTGGAGTGTTGGGCCAGCACGTGGGTCAGCTCGTGGCCAATGACGGTGGCAAGCTGATCCTGATTCTTGGCCACCTTGAGCAGGCCGGTGTAGACCCCGATCTTGCCGCCGGGCAGGGCGAAAGCGTTCACCTGCTTGGAGTCAAACACCACCACTTCCCAGTTGGTGATGCCGTAGCTGGCGGGCACCTGGGCGGTCACCGCCTTGGCGACGCAGGAGACATAGGCATTCACTCTGGCATCCTTGCTCACCTTCTCCTGCTTCTTCATCTGCTCGAAGGAGTCAGCCCCCAGCTTGCTCATCTGCTGGGGCGAGAAGAGCAGCATCTGGCTGCGACCGGTGGGAGACTGGGCACAGCTGGCGAGCAGGGTCGTACAGAGTGCCGCCAGGCCAAGCTTGAACAGGGGAGATGTCATGGAGGTGTCCTTCACCATAAAGATGCCCTATTTTCGGAAATGCGGGCGTCCGGTGCAAGTCGACAAATCACCCGGTCCGGCGAAAGCGGTCACAGCCAGCCCCAAAAAGAAAACGGGCCCCGCGGGGCCCGTATGGCAGAGGAAACCGGCTTACATGATGCCCAGTTTCTTCAGGTCGGCTTCGACCACCTTGGCCGGTACCGGTACGTAGCCATCTTTGGCGACGATGTTCTGACCCGCCTTGGAGAGCACCATCTTCAGGAACTCTTGCTCCATCGGGGAGAGCGGCTTGTTCGGGTGCTTGTTCACGTAGACGTACAGGAAGCGCGACAGCGGATACTTGCCGGTGATGGCGTTGTCGGAGGTCGCTTCGATGAAGGTCTTGCCATCCTTGGAGAGCGGCACTGCGCGCACGCCGGAGGTGACGTAACCGATGCCGGAGTAGCCGATGCCGTTCAGGGAGGAGGAGACCGACTGCACCACGGAGGCGGAGCCCGGCTGCTCGTTCACGCCGCTCTTGAAGTCGCCGTTGCACAGGGCGTGCTCTTTGAAGTAGCCGTAAGTACCGGAGACAGAGTTGCGACCGAACAGTTGCAGATCCTTGCCAGACCAGGAGCCGTCCAGACCCAGGTCGGCCCACTTGGTGGCCGCCTTGGCTTCACCGCACTTGAGGGTGCTGGAGAAGATGGCATCCAGTTGCTGCATGGACAGGCCCTTGATGGGGTTGTCCTTGTTGACGAACACCGCCAGGGCATCGACCGCGACGCGGATGGCGGTCGGCTTGTAACCGTAGCGCTTCTCGAACGCCTCTTCCTCGCCGGACTTCATGGCGCGGCTCATGGGGCCAAACTGGGCGACACCTTCGGTCAGCGCGGTCGGCGCGGTAGAGGAACCGGCGGCCTGGATCTGCACGTTGACGTTGGGGTACATACGCTTAAATTCTTCGGCCCACAGGGTCATCATGTTGGCTAGGGTATCCGAGCCGACAGAGGACAGGTTGCCCGAGATGCCGCTGGTCGGAGTGTAATCCGGCAGATTTTTATCCACACCGGCAGCCAGGGCGCTGACGGAAAACAGGGTTGCTGCGGTGAATCCGATTACACCAGCCAGTTTGTTGAGTTTCATCCAATCTCTCCAAGGTTGCAGAACGCAGTCCATCAAAACACGGGTTAACTTGGCTCAGTGCCAGTCATCCGACCGGGGCGCTGAGTATCATTCCCTGCCCTCTTTGGCCCGACTCCGGGGCGGTGGAAGGCAGTCATCAATCTGAGGCCGAAACGTGGTGGCATCCCGAGTGGGGCGATCGGCCGGTCGCGTTTCATTCTCTCCCTGCGCCGCACTGGCACAGGTCCGTTCTCAAGACGGCGCCAGTATCTGACCTGGCAGTGACAAATTTATGGATTTAATGTGACACTTTAATGACATGGCGAGGCTTTTGACCAAATGAAAAGAGGGCCGCCACCGCCGCCCTCTTTTCATTGCTAACCCATTGCTTGAAAAGCTTATTTCAACACCACCATGCGAGCGGGGATGAGGAAGCTGAAACGGCTGCCAAGGCCGACCCGACTCTCGATGTCGAGCTGGCAGTCGTGGTGACTCAGGGCATGCTTGACGATGGCAAGGCCGAGCCCGGAGCCGCCGGTGTGCCGCGAGCGCGCCTTGTCGACCCGGTAGAACCGCTCGGTGAGCCGCGCCAGGTGCTCGGGCGGGATCCCCTCCCCCTCGTCCTGCACCGCAAACAGCGCCATCGTCCCCTGCTTGCGCCACTCCACCGTGATCTTGCGCCCCGCCGGGGTGTAGTGGATGGCGTTGTAGACCAGGTTGGAGACGGCGCTGCGCAGCTGATCCTGATCGCCGCGCACCAGCAGATTGGGCTGCACCATGAACTCGATCTGGTGGGCCCGCTCGCCGGAGAGCGCCCGCGCCTCCTGCTCCAGCAGCCCCAGCATGGCGGGCATGTCCACCAGATGGGAGAGATCCACGGTGGGCGCCGCTTCGATGCGCGACAGGGTGAGCAGCTGATTGACCAGGTTGTCCATGCGGATGGTCTGCTCCATCATCACCCTGTGCGCCTTGGCCCACATGGCGGGCGGCGGCGGCTCCTCAGTCATCTCCAGATAGCCCTTGAGCACGGTGAGCGGGGTGCGCAGCTCGTGGGAGACGTTGGAGACGAAATGCTTGCGGGTCTTCTCCAGGCTGCGCAGCCGGGTCACGTCCCGCACCACCAGCATGGCCTGATCCTCGGCATAGGGCATGATGCGAAACTCTAGAAACTTCTCCTCGTTGATGGGCGAGGTCATCTCGAACGGTTCGTCATACTCTCCCTTGCCTAGGTAGGCGCCGAAGGCAGGATTGCGAATCAGGTTGCCGATGTGCTGACCGGCGTCTTCCGGCCAGCGAAAGCCGAGCAGCTGCTCCGCCAGCCGGTTGCACCAGAGGATACTGCCGTCGGTGCGAAACACCACGGCCGCATCGGGCAGTGCCTCGGCCCCTTCCCGAAAGCGGCGGATCAGACCCGCCAGCTCGCGACGGCGGGCCCGGTGGCGCTGCTGCAGCTTGTAGATGCCGTTGAAGATGTACTCCCAGCTGCCGCTGCCGTTGGGAGGCACCAGGCTGCGATCGTGCCACAGCCAGTCTGACAGCCGCTTCTGGAAACGGTAGTGCCAGCCCAGGTGCATGACGGTAGCCAGCAACAGACACAGGGCCAGGCTCTCCGTCAGCCAGCCGACCAAGACGAAGGGCGCATAGAAGAATGCCATTCGCCACAACTGGCGCCGCCAGGCGTATGGTTGCAACATAAGTGCCTCTTAGAGACGGGTTGAGAAGCGATAGCCCGCGCCGCGCACCGTCTGGATCAAGCGATCATGCCCCGTCTCCTCAATGGCCTTGCGCAGGCGACGGATATGCACATCCACGGTTCTGTCCTCGACGTACACATTGGTACCCCAGACGTTGTTGAGCAGCTGCTCGCGGCTGTAGACCCGCTCCGGGTGGGTCATGAAGAAGTGCAGCAGCTTGAATTCGGTCGGCCCCATGTCGAGGGCCTTCTCCTCGGCGCTGACCCGGTGGGAGACAGGGTCCAGCTTGAGCCCCTGCACCTCGATCACCTCGTCCACCGAGGTGGGAGAGACGCGACGCATCACCGCATGCAGGCGGGCGGTCAGCTCCTTGGGGGAGAACGGCTTGGTGATGTAGTCATCGGCCCCCGCCTCCAGCCCGCGCACCTTGTCCTCTTCCTCGCCGCGAGCGGTCAGCATCACCACCGGGATCTGGCGGGTCACCTCATCCTGCTTGAGCTGCTTGATGAACTGGATACCGCTGCCGCCTGGCATCATCCAGTCCAGCACGATGAGTTCGGGGTAGGGTTCGCGCACCTTCGCCAATCCGTCGGCAAAATCTTCAGCTTCTACTGTTTCATATCCCTTCTGCTCGAGCACGAAGCAGAGCATTTCGCGGATCGGTGCTTCGTCCTCGACCACCAGAATTCGCTTAGCCATATCCCTTCTCTCTCCTCTGTGAAGATGGGTGCGCCAATTATTAGAACTTTCTGTGACACTTTTATGACTTTATGACAGGCGGGATGATAAACGTTTTCAGATTCAGTTGGCAGCAGTGAGTTGCAGCAGATCCCAGCGATTGCCACTGATGTCCTCGAATACCACCACGGTGCCGTAAGGCTCGGTGCGCGGCTGTTCACAAAAATGGACACCGTACGCCTGCATGCGCCGGTAGTCGCCCCAGAAGTCGTCAGTCTCGAGGAACAGGAAGACCCGGCCGCCCCCCTGCTGGCCGATAGCGGCCCGCTGCTCCGGGGTGGCCGCCCGCGCCAGCAACAGGGCGGAACCGGGGGCACCCTTGGGGGCAACCCGCACCCAGCGCTTGCCCGGTTTGCCCGGCTCGTCGAGGGGGGTGTCTTCCAGCAGCTCGAACCCCAATCCCTGGGTAAAGAAGGTGATGGCCTGCTCGTAATCGGCCACCAGCAGGGCCAGGGCGCCAATGTGTTGTGCCATGGGAAGTACCTCAACAGATGAATGGACGGGGCGCATCATAACGGGGGACGGCCCCGGGCTCCAGCACCGGGGCAGATGAGATGGCAGAGGATGGAAGAGAGGTGCATGGCGCCGAACAGACGCGACTCCCCACCTGATAAGGCCGGTTCAGCCCTGCCCGAGCCAGTCGCGCAGCACGCTATCCCGGTCCCCATCCAGCGCCGGCGAGGCGCGCCCATAGCGCACCGGAGTGGCCGACAGATGGAGCGGGTTGGCCAGGGTGGGCAAGGATTGCTCGCCGCGCTGCACCTGCTGCACCCAGCCGCGCACCGCCCCCTGCTCGAGGGCAAACAGCGCATCCAGGGTGAGGATGGGGCCGCCCGGCACCCCGGCCGCCTCCAGCATGGCACTCCACTCGGCGCTGCTGCGCGCCAGCAGCCGCTCGGCAATCAGGGCGTTGAGCCGGTGACGCTGGCGCACCCGGGCGGCGTTGGTTGCAAAGTCGGGGTCCTGCGCCCACCCGGGTTCCCCCAACAGGGCCGCCAGGGCGGCAAACTGGCCGTCGTTGCCCACCGCCAGGATCAGATGGCCATCCCGGGTGGGATAGACGTCGTAGGGGACGATATTGGGGTGACCGTTGCCAAGGCGTCCGGGCGCCTGACCGGTGGCGAGATAATTCATCGCCTGGTTGGCCAGCACCGCCACCGACACGTCGAGCAGGGCGAGATCGATCTGCTGCCCCTCCCCGGTTCGCTCCCGGTGACGCAGGGCCGCCTGGATGCCGATGGTGGCGTAGAGGCCGGTAAGGATGTCGACGAGCGCCACCCCCACCTTGACCGGCCCGCCGCCGGGGGCCTCGTCGGGCTGGCCGGTGATGCTCATCAATCCGCCCAACCCCTGGATCAGCAGATCGTAACCGGGTCGCTGGGCCCAGGGGCCGTCCTGGCCAAACCCCGTGATGGAGCAGTAGATAAGCTCTGGACGGCGGGCCTTGAGGCTAGGGTAATCGAGGCCAAAGCGCGCCAGCCCCCCCACCTTGAAGTTCTCGATCACCACGTCGGCCCGCTCCACCAGGGCCAGCAGGGTCTCGCGATCGTGGGCCAGGTCGAGGGCGATGGAGCGCTTGCCACGGTTGGCGGCGTGAAAGTAGGCCGCCTCCCCCGCCACCAGCTCGGGCGGGCCCCAGTGGCGGGTATCGTCACCGCGCCCGGGGGCCTCCACTTTCACCACATCGGCGCCGAGATCGGCAAGCAGCTGGCTGGCCCAGGGGCCGGCCAGCACGCGGCTGAGATCCAGCACGCGCACGCCGGCAAGGGGCCCCATCACTCAAACGCCTGCAGATCGGTCTGGGCCCGCCCCAGGATCAGGGCATGGATGTCATGGGTTCCCTCGTAGGTGTTGACCGCCTCCAGGTTCATCACGTGGCGAATGACGTGAAACTCGTCGCTGATGCCGTTGCCGCCGTGCATGTCGCGAGCGACGCGGGCTATCTCCAACGCCTTGCCGCAGCTGTTGCGCTTGATGAGCGACACCAGCTCCACCGGGCAGCACCCCTCGTCCATCAGGCGCCCGGCCTGCAGACAGCCCTGCAGGCCGAGGGCAATTTCGGTCTGCATGTTGGCCAGCTTGAGCTGGAACAGCTGGGTGGCGGCCAGCGGGCGGCCGAATTGCTGGCGATCCAGCCCGTACTGGCGGGCGGCGTGCCAGCAGAACTCGGCGGCGCCGAGCGCCCCCCAGGCGATGCCGTAGCGCGCCTTGTTCAGACATCCAAACGGCCCCTTGAGGCCACTCACCCCCGCCAGTCTGTTCGCTTCTGGCACGAAGACTCGCTCCATCACTATCTCGCCGGTGATTGAGGCGCGCAGGGAGAACTTGCCCTCGATCTTGGGGGCAGAGAGCCCGGCCATCCCCTTCTCCAGCACGAAGCCGGTGATCTCGCCATCCAGCTTGGCCCACACCACGAACAGATCGGCGATGGGAGAGTTGGTGATCCACATCTTGTTGCCGGTCAGCAGATAGCCGCCGTCGACCCGCTCGGCGCGGCTCTTCATGGAGCCCGGATCCGAGCCCGCGTCCGGCTCGGTGAGGCCGAAGCAGCCCACCAGCTCGCCCTGGGCCAGCCCCGGTAGCCAGCGCTGGCGCTGGGCCTCGTCGCCATAGGCGTGGATCGGGTGCATCACCAGGGAGGATTGCACACTCATGGCCGAGCGGTAGCCGCTGTCGACCCGCTCCACCTCCCGGGCGATGAGACCGTAGGCCACGTGATTGACCCCGGCGCAGCCGTACTGCTCCGGCAGGGTGGCGCCGAGCAGCCCCAGCTCCCCCAGCTCGTTCATGATGGTGCGGTCAAACTGCTCGCGCCGGTTGGCCTCCAGCACCCGCGGCATCAGCCGCGCCTGGCAGTAGTCGCGGGCGGCGTCGCGGATGAGCCGCTCCTCTTCGCCGAGCTGGCCATCGAGAAAGAAGGGGTCTTGCCAATCAAATCGGGTACGCGTCATAAGGCACTCCATGCCATGCAAAAGAATCATCAAAGGGTCTCTTGTGGACCCATCTTAACCACGAAAAACTTAGGTCACAAACGCCTCAGCTTGCCTCTCGCAGCGCCCGATAGAGGGTGGTGCGGCTGATGCCGAGCCGGCGCGCCGCCTCGCTCACGTTGCCGCCGCACTCTGTCAGGGTCTGCTGCACCCGTTGCCGGTTCTGCTGGCGCAATGTGCTGCCCGCCAGCGCCGTGGTGGCGACCGGCGCCACCGCCACGGTCGGCAGATGCAGGTGGGCGGGTTCAATCCAGCCCTGCCCCTCCGCCAGCACGCAGGCCACCTCCAGCGCCTGCTTGAGCTGGCGCACGTTGCCGGGTAGCGGGTGGGCCAGCAAGTGGCGCTCGGCCTCATCGGTCAGGTGCAGGGCAGGATCCATCTCGGCCAGCAACCGTTGGACCAGTGCCTGCCGCTCGGAGGTCGGCCAGTCGCGCAGCGGTGCCAGTTGCTGGCGCCAGCCGCAGATGCGGTAGTAGAGATCCTCGCGAAAGGTGCCGGCCGCCACCATGGCCGCCAGATCCCGGTGGCTGGCGCTGACCAGCCAGAAATCCACCGCTTCGGGCTTGTGGCTGCCAACCGGGGTGACGGCGCGCTCCTGCAATACCCGCAGCAGTCGGGTCTGGGCCTGCAGCGGCAGCTCGCCGATCTCGTCCAGCATCAGGATGCCGCCGTGGGCGGCGCGCAGATACCCCTGACTACCCTGGCTGCGGGCTCCGCTGAAGGCCCCGCCGACATAGCCGAACAACTCGGCCTCCACCAGCTCCGCCGGCAGGGCGCCGCAGTTGACGCACACCAGGGGCTTCTCGTGGCGGCTCGACTGGCGATGGAGGTCGCGCACCAGATGCTCCTTGCCGCTGCCGGTCTCCCCCTCGATAAGCAGCGAGATGCCGCGCTCCAGCATCTTGAGCGGCACCTGCTGGCCGTGCGAGCCACCGGCCGCGGCCGGCAGGCCGGGCTGGGCCACAACTGAGCTGGCCTCCGGCACCAGCCGCAATCCGCGCCTATCCCGCAGCAGCTGCTTGCCGTCGAAAGGGTGCTGGCCGAGCCAGAGCCGGCCGGCCCGGTTGGCCCCGAGCAGTTCACCCTCCTCCCCCAGCAGCAGGCGGGCAGACCAGAGACTCTGGGGCTCGAGATCCACCAGCCAGCCCGGCTGGCACGCCAGCAGCGCATTTTCCAGGGTCATGGCCAGCAGCCGCACCGTGCCCAGCATGTCGCCGCCGTGGTGGGCCGCATCGGTGGAGATGTCGAGCACGCCGATCACTTGCCCGTCCGGCCCGAGCAGTGGGCAGGCGCTGCAGCTGAGAAAGCTGTGCTGGGCGAAGAAGTGCTGATTGCCGAGCACCTGTACCTCGCTCTGCTCGGCCAGCGCGGTGCCGATGGCATTGGTGCCCTTGCTCGCCTCCCCCCAGCGGGCGCCGCTGCGCAAAAAGACCCGCTCGGCGTGGCGGGCGAAGCCGTCGTCACCGCTGGCGGCCAGGATGGCACCCTCGCCATCGCACAGCAGCAACCGACAGGGGCGCCCCGCCAGCAGCTGGTCAAACAGCGGCAGCACGAAGCGCCGGAAGCTGGTGATCAGCACCCTGTGCTGCTCCTGGCGGGCCGACAGCTCCCCCTGGGGCAGCAAGTCCAGCTCGGCGCTCTGCTGACGGCTCAACCCCTGGTGCAGGCAGCGCTGCCAGGAGCGCTGGATCGGGCTGGCACCAGATTGAGGGAACTCGCTCATCACACCTCCTGTTCACAAACGGCACGACTGTCGCGACCACTGTCCAGAAACGGCACAGTTGTATCGCCACCGCCGCGGTCATTGGTTAACCAAGATACGCTGCCGCACCCCGTTTGATAACGTTTTTGTAACTTTTACTGTGCTGGTCAGACCCTCTGGCACGCCCCTTGCGATACACAGCAGCAACCGGGCTGCTCGCCAGCCCGGTCAGGACCACACACATAAGGATGATGAGATGATTTATACCGCTCCCGGTCAGGCAGGTGCCCTGGTCAGCTTCAAGTCCCGTTACGACAACTTCATCGGTGGCGACTGGGTGGCGCCGCGCGCCGGCCGCTACTTTGAAAACATCTCGCCGGTGGATGGCCGCGTGTTCTGCGAGGTGGCCCGCTCCGACGCCGCCGACATCGAGCTGGCGCTGGACGCCGCTCACAAGGCGTTCGCCAGCTGGAGCAAGACCAGCGTCACCGAGCGCAGCAACCTGCTGCTGCGCATCGCCGATCGCATCGAGCAGAACATCGAGGTGCTCGCCATCGCCGAGACCTGGGAGAACGGCAAGGCGGTGCGCGAGACCCTGGCCGCCGACCTGCCGCTGGTGGTGGATCACTTCCGCTACTTCGCCGGCTGCATCCGCGCCCAGGAGGGCTCGGCCGCCGAGCTGGATCAGAACACCGTCAGCTACCACTTCAAGGAGCCCATCGGCGTGGTCGGCCAGATCATCCCGTGGAACTTCCCGCTGCTGATGGCGGCCTGGAAGCTGGCTCCCGTGCTGGCGGCCGGCTGCTGCAGCGTGCTCAAGCCCGCCGAGCAGACCCCGGTCACCATCATGCTGATGATGGATCTCATCAAGGACATACTGCCCCCCGGCGTGGTCAACGTGGTCAACGGCTTCGGCGCCGAGGCAGGCCAGGCGCTCGCCACCAGCAACCGGATCCAGAAGCTGGCGTTTACCGGCTCCACCGAGGTGGGGGCCCACATCCTGCGCTGCGCCGCCGACAAGCTCATTCCCTCCACCGTGGAGCTGGGTGGCAAGTCCCCCAACATCTACTTCGCCGACGTGATGCAGCACGAGAGCAGCTACATCGACAAGGCGGTGGAAGGGATGCTGATGACCTTCTTCAACCAGGGCGAGGTGTGCACCTGCCCCTCCCGCGCCCTGGTGCAGGAGAGCATCTACGACGACTTCATGGACAGAGTGCTGGCCCGCGCCCGCACCATAGTGCAGGGCAACCCCCTCGACACAGCCACCCAGGTCGGTGCCCAGGCGTCCCGCGAGCAGTTCGACAAGATCCTGAGCTACATGGAGATTGGCCGCGGCGAAGGGGCCAAGATGCTGATCGGCGGCGGCCCGGCTAGGGTGAGTGGACTGGAGGGGGGCTTCTACATCCAGCCCACCATCTTCCACGGCCAGAACAAGATGCGGGTGTTCCAGGAGGAGATCTTCGGCCCGGCGCTCGGGGTCACCACCTTCAAGGACGAGGCGGATGCGCTGGTCATTGCCAACGACACCCAGTACGGCCTGGGGGCGGGCCTGTGGACCCGCGACAGCAACCTGGCCTGGCGCATGGGACGCGGCATCCAGGCCGGCCGGGTCTGGGTCAACTGCTACCACGCCTACCCGGCCCACGCGGCCTTCGGCGGCTACAAGAAGTCAGGGATCGGCCGCGAGACCCACAAGATGATGCTGGACCACTACCAGAACACCAAGAACCTGCTGGTGAGCCACGACATCAACCCGCTCGGCTTCTTCTAAGCCCATCCCTTGATCGACAAGGGCGCCTGCGGGCGCCCTTTTCATTGCTGGTGCGGTCGCGGTCAGAGCTGTGCCTGCCCGGCGCCGATCCCCAGCTGCTGGCGATAGCGCTGGGGGGCACAGCCCTGTTCGCGCTGGAACATGGCGATAAAGGCCGAGGTGGAGGTGTAACCGAGCCGCCAGGCGATCTCCTGCACCGGCATCTCGCCGCGCAGCCAGTCCAGCGCCTTCACCAGCCGCAGCCGGGTGCGCCACTGGCCGAGGCTCATGCCAAGCTCCTTCTGGCAGCGCCGCGCCAGGGTGCGCTCCGTGGTGTGCAGCACCTTGGCCCACTGGGCCAGGGTGCGGTTGTCCTCCGGCGCCGCCTGCAGCGCCGCCAGCAGGGGGGCGAGCAGGCGATCCCGGCTCTGGGGCAGGTAGCTTGGCTGGCAACGGGTGCGAGCCAGCTTCTCGATGAAGAGTTCACCCTGGCGGGCATCCCACTCGTCCTCCATGTGGCCGACCCGGCGCTGGGTGAAATCCTCCAGCAGGGCCCGCAGCAAGGGGGTGAGCGCCAGCAGCTGGGGTTCCCGTGGCAGGCGCGGCGCCAGCGCGTGGCTCACGTAGATGGAGGTATAGTCCAGGGTCTGCTCGTTGAAGGCGGTGTGGGGCTGATCCGCCGGCACCCAGATGAGGTAGTCCGGCGGCGCCACCAGCCGCTGCCCCCCGACCTCCACCACCATGACCCCGAGACTGATGAGGCTGAGCTGGCCCCAGGGGTGGGCATGCTCGGCACAGGCGTTGCCCCCCTGGATCTGGCTGTAGCGAAAATAGAGGGGATTGGGGGCGGCCAGCAGGCGATCCTGCTCGGCCAGGGTGAGGGTGCCCATGCAGATTGTCCCAAAGCGGTTATGACATGTCTTATTTACGCTACTTGCATCGTTCAAGACAAGGCTAGACTCTCTCCATCATACCAAGGAGTGCCTATGCCCTTTCTCTTTCCCCTGCTCGCCATCCTGATCTGGGCCGCCAATACCGTGGTCTCCAAGGCCGCCGCCGGCGTGCTGGATCCTGCCGCCATCTCGTTTTACCGCTGGGTGATCGCCGCCCTGGCGCTGACCCCCTTCTGCCTGCCGCAGCTGTGGCGCCGCCGGCGCGATCTCCGCCCCTGGCTCGGCAAGCTGCTGGTGCTCTCCCTGCTTGGCATGGTGCTCTACCAGTGCCTCGCCTACTACGCCGCCCACAGCACCTCGGCCACCAACATGGGGGTCATCGGCTCCCTGCTGCCGCTGCTCACCCTGCTGATCGGGGCCTGCTGCTTTGGCCAGAAGCCGGGCAAGCAGGCGCTGCTCGGCATGAGCCTCTCCCTGTTCGGGGTGCTCTGGCTGCTGGGTCAGGGCAACCCTCAGGCACTGCTGCACAGCGGCATCAACCCAGGCGACGGCATGATGCTGCTGGGGGCGGCCAGCTATGCCCTCTATGGCCTCTTGATCCGCCGCTGGCAACTGCCGTTCGGCCCCTGGCTCAACCTCTACCTGCAGATCCTGCTGGCGGTGCTGCTGCTCATTCCGCTGGCCCTCTCCGCCGACTCCCTGGCCATTCCCGCCCAGGGCTGGAGCATGGTGCTGTTCGCCGGGCTCGCCTCCTCCATCTTCGCCGCCTACTGCTGGATGCGCGGCCTCGCCAGTCTGGGGGCGGAGCGCACCTCGGTCTTCATGAACCTGATGCCCCTGTGCACGGCCCTCATCGCCGTCATCAGCCTGGGGGAGCCCATCCACGGCTATCACCTGCTGGGGGGCGGCCTCATCCTGAGCGGGGTCATGCTCTCCCAGTTCAAACCAAGAGCCCGCCGCGTCCTGCTGGAAGAGGCCTGAGCGGCCCGTCGTACCGGTTTTCGTGCCGACGTATAGACCTAAAAAAGGGAGCTTCGGCTCCCTTTTTGCTGGTATGGATCTGCGTGCGGCAAGCGGCTCAGCTGCCCCGCCGCCAGTGGTAGCGGCGCTCGGGCCGGCCGCGCTGGCCGTAGTTGAGATCCACGTCCACCCTGTCCTCCGACTCCAGATACTCCAGATAGCGGCGCGCCGTGGTGCGGCTCAGGGACAAGCGCAGCGCCACCGTATCGGTGGAGAAGGCGCTGTCCGGCTCACCCGCCAGCAGCTCCAGCACCTGGCGCAGGGTGATGGCGTCGATCCCCTTGGGGGTGTCGCGCACGTCGCGCCCCTGGGGCCTCACCTTGCCCATCAGCCGGTCCAGATCGCTCTGCTCGAGGGAGCCGCGCTCGCAGATGCGCCGATGCAGGGTGAGGATCTCGTCCAGGCTCTGCTGGATGCGAAACAGCCGCAGCGGCTTGATGATGTAATCCTGCACCCCCTGATTGAGGGCCTGCTGGATGGTCTCCACGTCGCAGGAGGCGGTCACCATGATGACGTAGGCTTCGCGGTTGTGGCTGCGCAGCCGGTTCACCCACTCCAGGCCGGAGCCGTCGGGCAGCGAGATGTCCACCAGCAGCAGCTGCGGCTGGGCCGCACGCATCATGAGATCGGCCTGGGTCAGGCTTTCGGCCCGACCCAGCAGGGAAAATCCGGGGGTGGAGGAGACCAGCTCGGCCAGAATGGATCCTATCCGTTCGTCATCCTCGATCACCAGCGTGAAAATGGGCTCCATAGATCACACCAATTGGTTTTTATTCAAGTAGATACCGAACAGAGTCGTCTGTTCGGCGGTGCGGCGCCATTCTATCACACCCCCTCGCCTGGCCACCGTCTCCTTGACCAGGAACAGACCGACACCGTGATCGCCAGTCTGGCGACTGATGCCGTAATCAAACAGATGGTCCGCCAGCGCCTCGTCCACCCCCTCACCGCTGTCCTCCACCTCGATCACCAGCCGGCGCCCGAAGTCGTTGAGGGAGATGAGCACCCGCGGCGGGCACTGCTTGCGCCGGGCCCAGGCGGCGCGGATGCCGTTGTCCAGCAGGTTGCCAATGAGGGTGATGAGATCCGCCGACACCGCCGCCGGGTACTCACCCAGCGCCGAATCGGGATCCAGCACCAGCTCCACCCCGAGCTCGCGGGCTCGGCTGAACTTGCCGAGGATGAGCCCGGCCACCGGCTTGTCCTCGATGGCCCGCAGCAGATCGTGCAGCATGGTCTGGCACGCCTCGCTCTCCTGCTGGATGAGCTCCACCGCCTGATCCACGTGGCCCAGCTGCAGCAGGCCGGAGAGGCTGCTCAGCTTGTTGGCGAACTCGTGGGTCTGCATCCGCAGCATCTCGGCATATTGGCGCAGGTGGGTCACCTGCATGCCGAGACTGCCGGTCACCTCGGGGCGGCTGAAGATCAGCAGCCGGCCGGGGATCTTGCCCTCCACCGCCTGCCAGCGCCCGACGAACGACTCGCCGTGCACGGTGAAACCGAGCTCGGTCTCGACCTGAGTCAGGGCGGGGGCAAGTGGCGGCGACAGCTCCGAGAGCGGCTGGCCGAGCAGGGCGTGGCGGCCGGTGCCGGGCAGGCGCAGCTGATAAAACGCGGCGCTGTTGAGCATGCGGATGTGGCCGCGGGAGTCGAGGGCAATCACCCCCTCCGAGATGTGCTCCAGCACCAGCTCCTGCAGTACGAAGCGGTTGACGATGGTCTCTGGCTCCAGATCCAGCAGGGTGCGGCGCAACCGATGCTGGATCCAGAGCGCCAGCAGCAGACCGCAGCCCAGCACGGCGCCGATGGCGCTGATGAGCAGGGCAATCCGATCCAGGTAGATGCTCTCCACCGTCTGCATCAGATAACCCACCACCACGGCACCGATGGCGCGCCCGTCAGGCCCGATCACCGGGGCGAAGCAGCGGATGGCCGGCCCCAGGGTGCCCACGTCCTTGGAGCAGTAGCTGCTGCGCTCGTTGAGGGAGGGCCAGATATCCTCGCCGCGAAACAGGCCACCCACCAGCTCCGGGGAGGGGTGGCTCAGCCGGCGGGCGTGCTCGTCGGTCACCACCATGTAGGCGGCATCTGTGCGGCTGCAGATCCCCTGCACATAGTCGCGCAGGCCCGGATCGCTCCCCCACTGCAGCGCCTGCACCACCCGGCTGTCTCCCGCCAGCACCCGCGCCAGATCTCCCCCTTTGTCCTCCAGGTTGCTCTCCAGCAAATGGCGGATGAAAAGCGCCAGCAGGCTGCCCAGAATGACGATCAGGAGCAGTGACAGGCCCAGGGAGAGGGTGACCAGTTGGTGACGCAGTTTCATCGATTAGCCTTGCAACATCAGGACGCGGACCAATAGTGCGGGCGCCACCAGGTCTGGTCAATCAAAGGTGCGGGATCACCGGCAAAATCGGCCAACCCCTCGGCACGGGCACAGAGCGCCACAGCCCTCGCCACGGCGCGGGCCACCTCCCCCACCTGCTCGATGGGGGGCAGCAGCCGCCCCTCGGCCAGCGGATAGGCGCCCACCGCCTGCACCGCCGCCCGCAGCATGCCGTCGCTGATGCGCCGCGCCTTGACCGCGCAGGCCCCCAGACCAATGCCCGGGAACACATAGACGTTGTTGCACTGGGAGACCACCCGCGCCGCGCCGTCCACCTCCACCGGCGGGAAGGGGCT
Source organism: Aeromonas sp. s5 (assembly GCF_040907865.1). Taxonomy (NCBI): domain Bacteria; kingdom Pseudomonadati; phylum Pseudomonadota; class Gammaproteobacteria; order Aeromonadales; family Aeromonadaceae; genus Aeromonas; species Aeromonas sp. s5. The sequence goes on along the minus strand of NZ_JBFOCO010000005.1, from coordinate 214,819 downwards.
GCCGGTAGCGAGCAGGGCCCGCCCGCCGGTGGCCTGCCACACCTGGGCCGGGGTCGCCTCGGCGCTGCGGGTGGGGTTGGAGAGTGGCAGGATCACCGGCCGCTCGCACACCTCCCCCATGGCCGTCAGCACCGCCTCGTCGAACAGACCGCCCTGACCGCTCACCCCGATCAGCACCCCGGGGCGCAGCCGCTCGATAAGCGCAGGCAGGGAATTGCACGCCTCCCCCGCCGGGCGGGCAAACGGCTGCTGGGCCGGGGTGAGCCCGACCCGGTCCAGGCAGACCAGACCGTCCTGATCGAACAGCTGCACTCGCTCCGTGCTGCCCGCCAGCTGAGCCAGCATGGCGGCGATACCGCAGCCGGCCGAGCCCGCGCCGACGATCAGCACAGGGGTATCCGCCAGCGCGCTGCCCGCCTGCTGCAAGCCCGCCAGCACGCAGGCCGACGCCACCGCCGCCGTGCCCTGGATGTCGTCGTTGAACATGCATAGCTCGTCGCGGTAGCGGGCCAGGAGGTTCGCGGCATGCTTGCCGGCGAAGTCCTCGAACTGCAGCACTACCTGGGGCCAGCGTTTGCGAATGGCCGCCACCACCTTGTCCATGAACTGGTAATAGGGCTCGCCATCTACCCGCCGGGCCTGCCAGCCTAGGTAGGAGTCATCTTCCAGCAGTTCGGAGTTGTTGGTGCCCACGTCCACGCACAGCGGCAGGGTGCGCGCCGGGTTGATGCCACCGGCGGCGGAGTAGAGCGCCAGCTTGCCGATGCAGATCCCCATGCCGCCGATGCCGAGATCGCCGAGCCCCAGCACCCGCTCGCCGTCGGAGATGACGATGACGTCCACCTCCTGCTCCACCGCCGCGAAGATGTGGTCCAGCTCGTCCCGGTCGTGCCAGGAGAGGTAGAGGCCGTGGCTGCGCAGATAGAGGTCGCTGTGGCGCTGGCACGCCTCCCCCACCACAGGGGTGTAGATGATGGGCAACAGCTCCGGCAGATGGTGGCGCACCAGCTCGTAGAACAGTACCGGGTTGTCCTCCTGCAGCTGGCGCAGCAGCAGGTGCTGATCAAACGGACTCTGCATGGCCGAGACCAGCCGGTAGATGCGGCGTCGCTGCTGGGCCAGCGACTCCTCCTTGTGGGGCATGCGCCCCATCAATCCCTGACGCTTGCGTTCGGCATAGGGCAGGCTGGTGCCCATCATGATGTCGTTCATTATCTTGTTCCTTATGCCAGCAGCGAGATGAGCAGGGTCGCCAGGATCAGCATGACGGCGCCCCCGAGACGAGAGGAGATCTGGGCGAACGGCATCAGCGTCATGCGCTGGGCCGCCGAGAGCACGGCCACGTCACCCGTGCCCCCCATGTTGGCCATGCAGAGGCCACCGGTGATGGCCGCCTCTATGGGGTAGAAGCCGATCATCCGCCCTACCAGCGCCGCCCCCAGGGCGCCACCGAGCACGGTCACCAGCACCAGCACGAAATAGCTGACGGAGAAGGCGCTGATGAGCTCGGGGATGCTGGTGTAGGCGACACCGATCCCCACCAGCAGGGAGGGAGTCAGGTTGGTGACCACAAACTGGTACCAGTCGGCCGCTGCCTGCTCGTAGCGACGGGGCAGCAGGCCGCTCACCTTGATGACGGCCACCGCCAGGATCATCAGGGCGAAGGGGTGCATGGGGATGAAGTTGCCAAGCAATGAGCCCAGCACGAACATGCTGGAGCTGATGAAGAGCCCCAGACCCAGACTCTCCAGCGTCGGCGCCTGCGCCTTCTCCTCGGCCACGCCAGCGGCACTCTCTTTGATCATCAGCTTGCCGTTGCCGGTCAGGGAGGGGTAGCGGCGACCGAGGCGGGCCAGCAGGGTACCCACCAGGATGGCCAGGGTGTTGGCGATCACTACCGCCGGCACCATGCGCGACAGCAGATCGGCGCTCGACATCTGCAGCGGCCCGGAGAGGATCTCCACCAGCGGCACGGCGCCAGCCCCCATGCCGCCGCCCATGATGGGCAGACCGATGAGCAGCACCGCATTCTTGAAGCCGTAGCCCATCAGGGCGCCCACCAGACCGACGCTGAGCAGCGCCAGTGCGACGCCCCCCAGGATCACCGGCAGGTAGCGCATGGCGGCGTTTTTCAGCAGGGCGCCGCTCATGCCGAACACAGAGCCGGTCACCAGGCTGGCGATGAAGAAGTTGAGAAAGCCCCCCTCCTTCATGAAGCCGATGATCACCTGACCCGCCTCGACTGGCAGGATCCGGTATTCAAACAGGGCGGCGCCGCCGAAGATGGCGAGTATGGTGCCACCCCCCAGGTATTCGCGGATGGGGGTGATGCGCTCGCCGAGCTCGGTCAGCAGGGTGCCGAGCACGAACATCAGCGCCAGCGCGCCGACCATGCCAAGCGGCAGCGAGCCGTTCCAACCCGAGAAGAGGACGCAGGTGGCGAGGCCCAGAAAGATCATCATGGGCATGCCGGCAATCTGTCGACCGCCGAACAGGGCGGTTCTGGTGTGTGGGGTAGAGAGGTTTTTCATTGTTATGCTCCAGCGTGTGGTGTGGCGCCACTCTAGAGATCTCCGTTCCTCCTGTCGGTTAGCCCGCCAACAAAGGCATATAAAAACATTAAATTCTTAAACGCTATGGCATGCGGGCAAGGTTGGCACCCATTTTACAGGGGGTATTTCCGTTCCTGTCATCGTCATTAAATCCCCCCGACACGCACTCTTTTGCACTTTAAAGCGGCGCTTGAAGCGGTCATTGTCAAATAACGATCAAATAACCAGCGTCGCAACCAACAATAATGGCCTGTCAGGTTTGGCAGTGGTGAATGATCACCCGGTACAAGGCAAGGGTGATCCTCTGATCACCAAAAACACTCCGGCCAGGATCTGCCGGGTGATAAAAAGGAGGATGATGACAGCTCGATAGCGAGCGCCTAGGTTGTTACAAGCATGGCGCTCCCGCTGGCAATGGCGGCTTGCAGCAAGAGGATAAACAGTCCTGGCAGGCCCTGTGACAGGCTGCCCTCTCAATATGACGTGCGGATGTCACCAACCGAAAGACTATTCGGCTAATAACAATGGAATATTGGCAGGGTCAAATTCATGACAGGTTTCGGCATTTTCCAGGCTGAGTCCATAATGGCCGTCGACTACATATTCTACGTCCACCAGCAGACTCTCGATGCCGAGATGGGCGTCACCCGATTCATATCGTTCCACAGCTATCATCTCCCTGTTTAGCTGACTCATCAATATTAGTGAATAAAGAACAGAGTGCCGCATTTATATAATATTTTTTTGCCCCGTCTAATTAAGGTGCACCTAAAACGCTGTGACTATTTTCATGCCATCCCAATAAACGACTCTCTTTATTTCGCCGAGCCCTGCCGACCATATCCAGCCTTCTGATTCACTCAAAGGGGCCACAGAGCCCGGCTCACCCCTTTCACCCATGCAGCTTGAGCTCCACGAGAGACCTACCTCCAAATTTCATAAACAAGATCGTGATCACACCATTTACTTAGCCTGCTAAACAATTACAATGCTTAGCAAGCTAAGTAAAAGGAGACACCCCCATGATGAAGGACCTGGAAATGCTGCGCGAGCTCTCCCTCGCCGAGCGGGTCGGCCGGCTGCATCGGCTGTGGCGCACCGTGGCCGATCTCGAGCTGGCCCCCCTCGGCCTGACTCATCCCCGCTGGACGGCGCTGTGGAAGCTGAGCCGGCTCGGCGGCCACCTCAGCCAGAAGACCCTGGCCGAGGCGCTGGAGATCGAACTTCCCTCCCTGATGCGCACCCTGGGCCAGCTGGAAGAGCAGGGTCTGGTGGAACGCCACTGCTGCAGCCAGGACAAGCGGGCCCGCATCGTCACCCTGACCCCGGCCGGCAAGGCGCTGCTCGACCAGATTGAAGATCGCATCATGGAGATACGCCGGGAGCTGCTCGCCGGCATCAGCCAGCGGGAGCTGGAACAGTTTGAAGATATCGTGCACCGCATCTGTGCCAATGCCCTTGGCAAGATAGGTGCGCAGAGTGAAGAGAGAGAATGAGATGACCCCGGATCAACAATTCCAACGCTGGATCAAATGGGCCATGAGCGCCTTCGTGCTGGTCTTTGCCTATTTCCTGCTGGCCGACCTCAAGATGCCGCTCACCCCGCAGGCCATGGCAACCCGCGTCGTCACCAAGATGGCGCCCCAGGTCAGCGGCAAGGTGATGGAAGTGGCTGTCGCCAACAACCAGCACGTCAAACAGGGCGACCTGCTGTTTGCCCTCGACCCGGCCCCCTTCGAGCTGGCGGTAGAGCAGGCTCGCCTCGCCCTGGCCCAGGCCGAGCAGCAGAATCGCCAGCTCGATGCCACCCTCAACGCCGCCAGCGCCGATTTCAGCTCGCTGCAGACCCAGGCTGCCCTCAAGCTGCGGGAAGCGGAGCGTATCGACGCCCTCTATCGCCGCCACATGGTCTCCGAGCAGCAGAAGGATGACGCCGACAGCGCGTTTCGCACCTCCCAGGCCAACCTGCTGGCCAGCAAGGCGCGCATGACCCAGGCCAGGGTCAACCGCGGCCTGCCCGGCGACGACAACCTGCTGCTGCGCCAGGCCCGCAACCGCCTCGCCCAGGCCGAGCTCAACCTCGCCTACAGCCGGGTTCACGCCAGCCAGGACGGCATCATCACCAACCTGCAGCTCAAGCCAGGCAGCTTCGCCGCGGCGGGCGCCCCGCTGCTGGCGCTGGTCTCCGAGCAGGTGGACGTGATCGCCGATTTTCGCGAGAAGAGCCTGCGCCATGTTGATCAGGACAGCCTGGCCCTGGTCGCCTTCGACGGCGAGCCGGGCCGCCTCTATCCCGCCCGGGTCACCAGCCTGGATGCCGGGGTCAGCGCCGGTCAGTTCGATGCCAACGGCCAGCTGGCCAGCCCCACCGAGTCGGATCGCTGGGTGCGCGACGCCCAGCGTCTGCGCCTGCATCTGGCGCTGGAACAGCTGCCCGCCCATCTGCCGGCCGGCGCCCGCGCCACCGTGCAGCTGCTGCCCGACAACGCCCTGACCGGGCTGCTGGCCCGCGCCCAGATCCGCCTGCTCAGCCTGCTGCACTACATCTACTGAGGTGACGGCAATGAACCTGTGGCACAGACCCCTCACCGCCAATGAACTGCGCCAATGCCTGCGCATCGCCTTTGGCAGCACCAGCGGCTTTCTGCTCTGCAAGCTGTTCGGCTGGAACTACGGCGTCTTCTACACGGTGACGCCTGTGCTGTTGCTGGGCATGGTGCCGGTGATGAACGGCCATGCTGCCCGCCAGCTGATCGCCGCCGCCGTGGTCTGCGGGCTGGAAGTGGGGCTGCTGGGGGGGCTGTTTGGCGGCCATCCCGGCCTGATGATCCCCATCGCCTTCCTGCTGTTTCTCTACCGTTTCGCCGCCATGTCACGGGGCAGCCTGTTCCTGTTCGGTGCCAACGGGGTGCTGAGTCTCAGCATCATGCTGCACTTTGCCAGCTACCCGCAGACCGATCTCAACGACCTCATCTTCAGCAACCTGTGGGCCAGCGTGCTGTCAGTGCTCATCGCCTACCTGATGACGGCACTCATCCCCGACGTGGAGGAGCGCCCCAAACCGGCCCCCTCCCCCAAGGCACCACACCGGATGCGGCACGAGGCGCTGCTTGGCGCCAGCATCGCCACCCTCTCCTTCATGGTGTTCCAGCTCTTCGATCTGCGGGACTCCATGTCGGCCCAGGCCACCACCCTGCTGGTGCTCTTCCCCATGCACTGGGACGGCGCCCTGAGTTATGCCCGCAAGCGGGCCATGGGCACCCTGCTCGGGGTGAGCTTCGGCCTGGTCGGCCAGCTGGTGCTCTACGACTGGTCCGGGCTGCTGATCCTGGTTGCCCCCCTGCTCTGGCTCGGCGCCATGCTGTTCAGTCATGCCCACGTGAAGGAGGCGAGCGGTTCCGGGGTCGGCTTCGGCGCCCTCACCACCCTCGGCATCCTGTTCGGCCAGTACCTGACGCCCGGCAACGATCTGGTGTTCAGTGCCCTCTACCGGGTCAGCAGCATCTTGTTTGCCATCGTCGCCACCCTGCTGGCCTGTTACCTCATCCACCGACTGCTTAACCGTTTCGAGGCCACCCGGTTCGGTTATTGACCCCCTGTTGTTAGCTCAAGGATGTGCGCCTTTCGCCCCGCTATGCCTACCGGGGCGTTTTTTTGCCCTGTATCTGGCAGCGCCTGCGGCCAGCCCCAGCAACTATGCTTGCTAGGGCAGTTGGCAACGGGAGAGAGACCATGACACACGCAACCCACATTCACTGGCTGGTTATCTGTCTTCTGCTGATGGTGGGAAGCGCCCGGGCCGAGTCTGTACTGATCGCCGCGGAAGATGACTGGGCGCCCTACTGCGTTCTCGACAAAGAGAGCGGCCAGCCGCGGGGGTTGGCCCCCGAGCTGGTGAAGGCGGCCTTTGCCGCCGAGGGGGTCGAGGTGGAGTTTCGCACCATCCCCTTCGCCCGCTGCATGTACGAGGCGCGCAGCGACAAGGTGCTCGGCTGCTTCGATGCAACCATTACCGAGGAGAACCGTTACCAGTACTTCTGGCACGAGACCCCCATGTTCGAGGAGGATCTCGCCATCTTCGCCCTGGCCAGCGAACCGCGCCGGGATCTCAAGCTAACCTCGCTGGAACAGAAGACGGTGGGCATCACTCTCGGCTACACCTACCCCACCGACTTCATGGAAAACCCCAGGATCACCCGCTTCCAGGCCAAGTCAGACACCCAGATCATCGAGATGCTGGTGCGCGGCCGGGTCGACTACATACTGATGAACGAGATGCCGGGCTACCTCAAGATCCAGCAGAAACAGCTGAGCGGAAAGGTGGTCAAGGTGGGCAAGATCTCCACCGACGGTTTCTGGCTCGCCTTCTCCCGCGCCCATCCCCGGGGTGAGGAGATGGCCAGTCGCTTCGAAGAGGGGCTGCAGAAGATCAAGAACAACGGCACCTACGAGGCGCTGGTGCGCGCCTTCGAGGCCAGACTAGGCCTGCATTGAGCCCATACTCATTAGTGCTTCTTTTGACGCCCATGGACGCATATCGACGCAAGTCGGGTCGAGCGGCATTGCCCCCCTTGGGCAAGCTGTTAGGATCACGCCCGGATGACACTGATGGAGAATCAACATGAAGCACGCCAACCTTCTGCTGATGGGCATTACGACCCTGACCCTGCTGAGCGGCTGCGAACGCGGCGCCGACCCCCTGAGCGTGACCGGCGGCGACCCCGTCACCTATCTGTGCGAACAGGGCCAACGGGTACAGGTGCGCTACTTCGCCCTCTCCGATCAGAGCCTGAACTTCGTCAAGCTGGCGCTCCCGGACGGCAAGGATTACACCCTGCCGCAGAGCGTCTCTGCCTCCGGCGCCCGCTACACCGACGATCACGAGGCCGTCTGGTGGAACAAGGGCGACGAGGGTTTTGTCGAGATGCACGACAAGGATGGCGAGTGGCAGAGCGTCTACAACGACTGCAAGCAGCAATAAACCTGGCACTGCCATGGCGCACCGCAGAGACGCAACACCCCGGCCAGGCCGGGGTGTTTATCATTTCACTTCAACTTCGAATCTGGTTTCCACCCGAGCCGGGATCGCTTGCGGATTCTGCTCGGATGCCCGGTAGCGCATCTTCGCCAGCCCTGAGATGGCGATGAGATCCAGCACTCCGGGGGGCTCGGATGCCAGGACTTCAGGGCTGAACAGATTGCCATTGGAATCGATGAGATAGCGGAGCTTCACATACCCCTTGACCGGCCTCTTCTCCGGCAGCCCCCCGACCGGACGGAAGACGCCTATGTCCCCCACCAGCACCCAGTATCTGGGCAGCTCTTCCCAAGTGACATCCACCGGAGGCTGGTTCAGCTTCACGGTCGGGCTCGGGCTGGCACAGCCCCCCAACAGGCCCAGGGTGGCCCACAGCAACAACACCTTAAAACGCACTCGACACTCCCTCTTCGTTGCACCGTTCAGCTCCTTGAACGGCCGTTCCATTGTTCGGCGTCCAGTGTCGGACGAAAGTGCTCATTCGGGAAGCCCCCATCTGGCGGGCAATAAAAAGGCCAACCCAGGGGTTGGCCTCTTGAGGTGTCCGGCTCAGCCGCGCTTGTCGCTGACCACCAGCCAGAGCGCATGGACCATGCCGGGCAGACCGCCGAGCAGGGTCAGCACTATGTTGATTAAGAAATGCAGGCTGAAGCCCACCTGGATAAAGGCGCAGACCGGCGGCAGGAAGATGGCCAGCAGGATCTTGAGCAGATTGTTCATCTCGGATTTCCTCGTCAACGATGTCACAGGGATTGGAATGGGCTAACCATAAACATCCCTGACCTCAACTGCAAACCAGACAGGGGATCCGTTCCCCTCCCTCCCGCCAGGCGTTGAGGTCGTGGATCTGCTGATTGCTACTGCCGCGCCAGAGCAGGCCGGGATCCGCCAGCCCCTGCTCGAACTTGCCATCCACCAGCACGTCCAGCAAGGCCACCAGCTCGCGCTGAGCCGGGCTGAGCTCGCCGAGCAGATAGCCGGTCCAGCACCAGATGTCCTTGCCGGGGCACTCGGCTCGCACCCGCCGCACCAGCGCCAGCACGTGGGGCACGTTGGCGGGGTGGAGCGGATCGCCGCCGGAGAGCGACAGTCCCCGCCGTTTGATGCGCGTGTCGTTGAGATCCGCGATGACGCGATCGCTCATCGCCTGATCGAACGGCTTGCCACCATCGAGCCGCCAGGTGCTCTGGTTGTAGCAGCCGGGGCACTGGTGTTCGCAACCCGAGACGAACAGGGTGGCGCGGGTGCCTGGGCCGTTGATCACATCGACCGGGTAGTACTGGTGGTAGTGCATCTTGTCTCTCGATTCACGGTTTGGCAGGCAGGTGATGATGGATGCCCCCTCATCTCCAGCCCTTCTCCCACTCTTTTCAACCTGAGCGGGAGAAGGGAGCAAGACCGTACAAACAGCACCTCGGCCGGTACCCTCTCCCTCTGGGAGAGGGCTAGGGTGAGGGCTCGGCTCACATGTGTTTAACGCGGCGCTTCACCTCTTCCTGCTTGCCCGCGTTGAAGGGGCGCGCATCCGGGCTGCCGAGGTAGCCGCAGACACGACGGGTCACCGACACCTTGGCCGGATCGTGGTTGCCGCAGCGCGGGCAGGTGAAGCCCTTGGAGGTGCACTCGAACTCGCCGGTAAAGCCGCAGTCGTAGCACTCGTCGATGGGGGTGTTGGTGCCGTAGTAGGGCACCTTGTCATAGCTGTAGTCCCAGACGTTCTCCAGCGCTTCCAGGTTGTGCTGGATATTGGGGTACTCGCCGTAACAGATGAAGCCGCCGCTGGCGATGGGCGGATAGGGCGCCTCGAAGTCCAGCTTGTCGTACGGGTTCACCTGCTTTTCCACGTCGAGGTGGAAGCTGTTGGTGTAGTAGCCCTTGTCGGTCACCCCCGCCACCACACCAAACTCCTTGGCGTCGATGCGGCAGAAGCGGGAGCAGAGGTTCTCGCTCGGGGTGGAGTAGAGGCTGAAGCCATAGCCGGTCTCCTCCTTCCACTCGTCGGTGGCCGCCTTGAGGCGCTCGACGATGGCAATGGCCTTCTGCTGCAGCTCGGCACTGTCAAACAGGTGCACCTGATCGCCAAACAGGGCGTTGATGGTCTCGTGTACCCCGATATAGCCAAGGGAGATGGAGGCGCGACCGTGCTTGAAGATCTCGCTGACATTGTCGTCCGCCTTCAGGCGCACCCCGCAGGCCCCTTCCATGTAGAGGATGGGGGCGACCCGGGCCTTGACCCCGTCCAGGCGCTTGATGCGGTACATCAGTGCGGTCTTGGCTACCCGCAAGGCGGCGTCCAGCTTGTCCCAGAAGTCCGCTTCATCGCGGGATTTGAGAGCGATGCGCGGCAGGTTGAGGCTCACCACGCCTAAGTTGTTGCGCCCTTCGTGGACCAGCTCGCCCTGCTCCTCGTAAGCACCGAGGAAGGAGCGGCAGCCCATGGGGGTCTTGAAGGAACCGGTCACCTTGACCACCTGGTCGTAGTTGAGGATGTCCGGGTACATCCGCTTGGAGGCGCACTCCAGCGCCAGCTGCTTGATGTCGTAGTTGGGATCGCCCGGCCGATGGTTGAGGCCATCCTTGATGGCAAACACCAGTTTCGGAAACACGGCGGTCTTCTTGTTCTTGCCAAGGCCGGCGATGCGGTTGCTCAGGATAGCCCGCTGGATCAGGCGTGACTGCCAGCTGTCGCCGAGGCCAAAGCCGAAGGTGACGAACGGGGTCTGACCGTTGGCGGTGTGCAGGGTGTTCACCTCATATTCCAGCGACTGGAAGGCGTCGTAGCACTCCTTCTCGGTGCGGGCCATGGCGTAGGCATCCACATCGCCGATGCCCCACTCCACCGCTACTTCCCGGTGCTTCTCCCAGCTGATGGTCACGTAGGGAGCCAGCACTTCGTCGATGCGGTTGATGGTGGTGCCGCCATAGATGTGGCTCGCCACCTGGGCGATGATCTGGGCGGTGACCGCGGTGGCGGTGCTGATGGATTTGGGGGTGTCGATCTCCGCATTGCCCATCTTGAAGCCGTGGGTCAGCATCCCCTTCAGGTCGATCAACATGCAGTTGAACATGGGGAAGAAGGGGGAGTAGTCGAGATCGTGGAAGTGCAGATCGCCGCTCTCATGGGCCTGCACCACGTCGCGGGGCAGCATGTGGCTGGTGGCGTAGTGCTTGGCGACGATGCCCGCCAGCAGGTCGCGCTGGGTCGGGATCACCTTGGAATCCTTGTTGGCGTTCTCGTTGAGCAGGGCTGCGTTGGTCTGCTCAACCAGGCCGCGGATCTCCTGGGCCAGCCGGCCGCGGGCCTCGCGGGCCTGATCCCGGTCGTGACGGTATTCGATGTAGGCACGGGCGATGGCCTTGTCGTCGGAGGCCATCAGGTGGTTCTCGACCCGGTTCTGGATCTCGTGGATGTCCACTTCTCCCCGCCCTTCCAGCTCCTGGCTGACGGCGGCGGCAATGCGCTCTGCCAGCGCCGGACTGGCCTGATTGACCGCCTCCGCCGCTCGGCCCACCGCCTCGGCAATCAGCTGGGCATTGAATGGTGCGCGACATCCATCACGTTTGATCACAACCGGTTTCATGGAGTTTCCCCGTTAAAAAGGCCAGGCTCTCGCCCTCGGCTTACCCTTGTTTGGCCCCCTTCTCCACGCCTCGTCCTCGGCGCAAATAAATTCAGCCGAGGCTTGACAAGCCTGGGCTGACGATGAGAAGGGAACAGCTTTTACACAGCTTAATAACACAACATATAGGGATTAAAAACGAATGCAGCCCTATATGTGGTGTCTATTAGGCACCAAAGCGGGGTCGTATTTCTTGATCCAGAACAGGTTTTGAGGCGAGTGGCGCAGTTCCCGACCAACCATAAAAAGCGCCACTTGAGGCCACAATCAAGCCTGGTGCGGGCTGGCGCCCGATACCGGCCAGCGAGAAAAAGATTTCCCCTCCGACAGTAATTGACCGGCACCGGCTGGCCCAGGAGTGAACATAATGAATGACAACACCCCTGCGCCGATGGGAAGCCATATGACCAAGCCTTTGTTGCTGCTACTGCTGTTGTGCCCCCTGTCGCTGCGGCTGTGGGCGGCCGAGATCCTGGTGATCAGCAGCTACCATCCCGAGTACCTGTGGGATCAGAGCTACAACGCCAGCCTGGTGGCCAACCTCAAGGGCGAGCACCACATCAGCCACTTCTACATGGATACCAAGCGCCGCCCCGCCGAAGAGTTCGACCAGATCGCCGAACGGGCGCTCGCCTACTACCACCAGGTGAAACCGGATCTGGTGGTGCTTGGCGATGACAACGCCATCAACTACCTGGCCACCAGCATCGCCTCCCTCGGCACCCCGGTCGTGTTTCTCGGCATGAACGAGAACCCGCGCCACAAGGGACTGGTCGGCCACCCCAAGATCACCGGCGTGCTGGAGCGCCCCCTGCTCAAACGCAACATCAGCGAGATGAGCCAGCTGATGGGGGGGATCAAGAAGGCACTGGTGCTGTTTGATTCGAGCAACGTGGCCCTGACCGCCATCGAGGATGAGTTCAAGACCCAGACCGAGTTGCGGGTCGGCCAGACCCGGGTCAACAGCCAGCTGCTCGGCGACTACGACCTGTGGCAGGAGGCCGTGCTCAACGCCAGGCAGAACGGCTATCAGGCGATCTTTATCGGCCTCTACCACACCCTCATCGATGAGCAGGGTCGCCACGTGGATGAACGCCAGGTGCTGGAGTGGACCAGTGCCCACACTCCGGTGCCGCTGTTCTGCTTCTGGGAATTTACGGTGGGCAAGGGCAAGGCCATCGGCGGTCTGGTGCTGGATGGGCACGATCAGGGGGCCAAGGCGGCCGAGCTGGTCAATGCCATTCTGGAGGGAGCCCAGCCCAAGACCCTGGCGCCGCGGGCTGCCCTGCGCGGCGAGTATGTGTTCAGCAAGAGCGAGCTGGCCCGCTGGCAGCTCACCCTGCCCGACAAGTGGCGCTACAAGATCCTCTGGCGTGATTGAGCCTCGATCATTGCCCTCATAACGAAGAACCCGGCATGGCCGGGTTCTTCGTTTATCTGGTTGAGCCAGCGACTCAGCCCTGCAGCGCCTGCTGCAACTCCTCTTCGGTCCAGACGGTGATGCCGAGCTCCTGGGCCTTGGCCAGCTTGGAGCCTGCCGCCTCCCCCGCCACCAGCACATCGGTCTTGGCCGACACCGAGCCCGCCACCTTGGCGCCGAGCGCCTGCAGCGCCGCCTTGGCGTCGTTGCGCGACAAGGTGGTGAGGGTGCCGGTCAGCACGAAGGTCTTGCCGGCAAAGGGTTGCTGTGCAGCTTCCTTCTTCTCGATGGCAGGCCAGTGGATACCGGCGGCCAGCAGCGCCTCCAGCACCTCGATGTTGTGGGGCTGGCGCAGGAAGTAGTAGACATGCTTGGCCACCACGTCCCCCACGTCGGCCACTTCCAGCAACTGCTCCACCGAGGCGGCACGCAGGGCGTCCAGGGTGAGGAAGTGGTTGGCGAGGTTCAGCGCAGTCGCCTCCCCCACTTCGCGGATCCCCAGCGCAAACAGGAAGCGCGGCAGCGTGGTGCTGCGGGCCGCATCGATGGCCGCCACCAGATTGAGGGCGGACTTCTGCCCCATCCGCTCGAGCCCGGCCAGCTGGATGGCATTGAGGCCGAACAGATCGGCCGGGGTCTTCACCAGCCCCTTGTCCACCAGCTGCTCGACTATCTTGTCGCCGAGGCCGTCCACGTCCATGGCGCGGCGGGCGGCGAAGTGCTTGATCGCCTCCTTGCGCTGCGCCTCGCAGAACAGACCGCCGGAGCAGCGGGTCACGGCCTCTCCTTCCAGCCGCTCTACCGCAGAGCCGCACACCGGGCACTCGGTCGGGAAGAGGATTTCACGGGCATCGCTTGGGCGCTGCGCCTCCACCACCGCCACGATCTGCGGGATCACGTCCCCGGCCCGGCGCACGATCACGGTGTCGCCGATCATGACGCCAAGGCGCTCAATCTCGTCGGCATTGTGCAAGGTGGCGTTGGAGACGGTGACACCGCCGACGAACACGGGTTTGAGCTTGGCCACCGGGGTCACGGCGCCGGTGCGACCGACCTGGAACTCGACGTTTTCGAGCAGGGTCATCTCCTCCTGGGCCGGGAACTTGTGGGCGGTGGCCCAGCGCGGCGCACGGGCCACGAAGCCGAGCTCCTCTTGCAGGGGAATGGCATCCACCTTGTAGACCACGCCGTCAATCTCGTAGGGGAGCTCGCTACGGCGCGCCAGGATGTCGTCATGGAACGCCTGACAGCCGGCGGCCCCCTCTTTCAGCTTCACCTCGGGACTAAGCGGCAGTCCCCACTCTTTGAGCTGATTGAGACGACCAAAGTGAGAGTCACCGAGCAGCTCGCCACCGACCCCCACCCCATAGGCGTAGAAGCTGAGCGGACGGCTGGCGGTGATGCGCGAGTCGAGCTGGCGCAGGCTGCCGGCGGCGGCGTTGCGCGGATTGACAAACACCTTCTCGCCGGCGGCCAGCGCCCTGGCGTTCATCGCCTCGAACCCCGCCTTGGGCATGAACACCTCGCCGCGCACTTCCAGCCGAGCCGGCCACCCCTCGCCACGCAGGGTCAGGGGAATGGCCTTGATGGTGCGCACGTTCTCGGTGATCTCCTCACCCGTGGTGCCATCGCCCCGGGTGGCGGCCTGCACCAGCTGGCCGTCCACATAGAGCAGGCTCACCGCCAGGCCATCCAGCTTGGGCTCGCAGCAGAAGGTGAAATTGACCTCCCGCTTGAGGCGATCGCTCATGCGCTGTTCAAACGCCTGCAGCTCTTCGCTGCTGAACACATTGTCCAGGCTCAGCATGGGGATCTCGTGGCGCACCTGCTTGAAGGCGGTGAGCGGCTGACCGCCCACCCGCACGCTCGGCGAGGCCGGGGTTTTCAGCTCGGGATGGTCGGCCTCCAGCGCGATCAGCTCGCGCATCAGGCGGTCGTATTCGGCATCCGGCACTGTGGGGTTGTCCAGCACATAGTACTGATGCCCATATTCGGTAAGCAGCTCACACAGTTGACGGTGGCGGGAGAGGATATCGCTCATGAAAAAGTCTCGAAGTGTGATGGAAAAACCGGCCAGCGGAGCAATAAAAATGCGGCACCTGGGTACCGCACTTTTGCTTCATTCGACCCGCCTGGCGTATTAGTCGCGACTGGCCTCGTAGGCGGCCAGCTCGTGCCGGTAACGGGCGATGGTCTCGTCGCTCAGCGGGCTGCGATCCACGTCAGTCAGCATGGCATCAAGATCGCTGGCCAGCTGGTCGGCAGACTGCAGCATGTGCTCGAAGGCAAAGGCGGCGTTGCTGCGCAGCGGCAGTTGCATGAAGAGCGACACACCCGGAGTGGTGAACTGCTCCATCCGGTACGGGTTGAAGGTACCCGGCTTGACCATGTTGATCATGGAGAAGAGCACTTCGCCCTTGCCGTTGAGATCCTCGTGGCGATGGAAGATGTCCATCTCGCCAAACTTGAAGCCCAGCGCCAGCAGGGAAGAGATCAGGGTCGCCCCCTGCAGGTCGTGGCCGGGGCGCGCCATCAGGTTGATGACATAGACATCCTGCCAGATCTTCTCGACCGGCTGACGTTCGATCTGCGGCTCCTGCACCGGCTCTTCATAGGAGGGTTCCTCGTAGGCAGGCTCGGGGGCTGCGTAACGGGGCTGCGCCTTGTATTCGGGTGCGGCGGCCTGGGCCTGTTCACGGGCACCGAAGGTGGGTGCGGTGGCGTAGGCTGGCTCCACCAGCGGCTCTTCGTCCAGCGGCTGCAGCAGCGGCTCGCGCTGGGGACGGGAACGGTGGACCGGGGTACGACGGATCACCTGGGCAGGCTTGCGCACCGGTGCGGCAGGCACCTCCTCGACAGGTTCGGCGGCCGGCTCCTCATACTCCTCCTCTTCATAGACGGGAGGCGGGGGCACGGGGCGAGCGGCAGGCTTGCGTACCACGGGCGGCGGCAGATCGGCGTCATCCTCTTCTTCATCGTCGAAGGCGGGCGCGGGGGCGCGACGGCTGACGTCCGGCTGGCGGGGTTCATCATGGTGGAGCTTGGGCTCGGCACGACGGCCACCGCTGACCACTCGCACCTGACCGATGCCATCGCTGTCGAAGGCGTCGTTGTCACGGTCCCGTGATTTGGATTCCATCCGACCCAGAGGTTTCTCTTTGATCGGTGCCTGACGATTCTTTCTGTTGCTCCACAACCCGTGAATGAGCAATGCCGCGATGGCAATACCGCCCAGGGCAACCAAGATGTAACGCAATTCCTGCATTAGCTGCTTCTCTTTCTAGTTTTGCTCAGCCAAAGCGACGGCTTCACCGATATCGACCGACACTATGCGCGAAACCCCGGGCTCTTGCATCGTGACGCCAACCAGCTGCTCAGCCATCTCCATGGAGACCTTATTATGACTGATGTAAACGAACTGTACTGTGCTCGACATCTCTTTGACAAGAGAACAGAAGCGACCGACGTTCACTTCATCGAGCGGTGCATCCACCTCATCCAGCAGACAGAAAGGTGCCGGATTGAGTCTGAAGATGGCAAAAACCAGCGCAAGAGCGGTTAACGCCTTCTCCCCCCCGGAAAGCAGGGCAATGGTAGCATTCTTCTTACCCGGAGGTCTCGCCATGATGCTCACTCCGGCCTCCAAAAGATCATCGGAGGTGAGCTCAAGCCAGGCACTGCCCCCACCGAACACTTTTGGAAACAGGGATTTTAAATCTTCGTTGACCTTATCGAAAGTGTCACGGAAGCGTATTTGTGTCTCTTTATCAATTCTTTTAATGGCTTGGCTCAAGGTTTCCAGCGCCTGCTCCAGATCCTGGCACTGGTTTTCCAGGTAGCTTGCGCGGGTTTTCGCCTCTTCATACTCCTCCAGCGCCGCCAGGTTGATGGCGCCAAGCGCCTCCACCTGCGCCTCCAGGGTCTGGATCTCCTGGCGCAGCTTGCCGCGATCAGCGGCTATCAGCACCGCCTGATCGAGATCCACCAGCCGTACCCCCAGCTCTTCGAACTGCTCGTGCAGCCCCTGCCGGCGGGTGAGGTTGCGTTCGCGCTCGAGCCGCAGGGTCGCCAGCTTCTCCTGTATCTGCACCAGCTGCTTGTGGTCAGCGCTTCTGGCCTGCTCCAGCTCGGTCAACTGGCGCTCCAATTCTGCAAGCCGCTGATGACAGGCAAGTTGCTGCGCCTCGAGGTTGCGCTGCTCGGCCAGCAGGGGCGACAGATCCTGACTCGAAGTGACCCCCGGCTCCTTGAGCTCGGCCAACTCCAGCCCGAGGCGGGCCAGCTCCTGCTCGCGCAGGGTGATGAGCTGGCGCTGGTTCTGCTGCTCCAGTTGCAGCCGTTGGCAGGCGGCCTGCTGCTGTTCACGACGCAGGCGGGCCTCTTCCACCGCCCGATCCGCCGCGCTCGCCTGCTCCTGGGCGAGCAGCAGCGCCTCGGCAAGCAGCTCCCCCTGCTCCTGCAGCTCGCCGAGGGCCGCTTCATCCTGCTCAAGCCGCTCCCCGGCCGACACCAGCCGCTGCGCCTCCTCAGCCTGCTCCTTATCCAGCCGGATCAACTCCTCTCCCAGCTGGCCGAGGCGCTGCAACCGCGCCTGGCGCTGCCCTTCGCGCAGGCTCCAGGCCTCGCGCAGTTGCTGCCACTGCTGCTCCTGCTCGCGCAGGGTGCGCTGGGCCAGTTCATGGGCGCTGTGCAGCTGGGCCCGCGCCGCATCGGCAGCGGCAAACTGTTCATCGAGCCGGCGCAGCGCCTCCCGGCCCGCGACCAGCTCGCTGTGCAACCGCTCACGTTCGCCGAGCAGCGCCAGGGTGCCGAGGGCCATGCCCTCCCCCAGATCCGCCCAGTTGGGGCCGAACCAATCACCGGCAGGAGTGAGCAGCGACTCACCGGCAGAGAGGCTGTGCAGGCGGGCCTGCGCCTCCTCCCGGCTCTCTGCCAGCCAGATGGCGTTGAGGAAGGCGGGTATGTGCTCACCGCCCAGTTGCGCCGCCAGGGTGCCGGCAACCGCCGGTCGGGCCGGACCAATCCAGAGCCCGGATTGCGCCAGATTGCACTCGTCCGCCGGGGTGGCGGTTAACCAGCGACCGAGCACCTTGTCCAGCCCCCGGGCCCACTCGGGGGGGACCTGCAGCCGATCCGCCAGGGTGGCGCCCGCCATCTGCTCCCCCAGGATCTGATCCAGAGTGGCGAGGCGAGCCTCCAGCTCGCGCAGCAAACCCTGCTGGCGCCCCTGCTCTGCCTTGAGCTCTTCATGACGGGCCACGCCGGCCTGCCACGCCGCTTCGGCTTCTTCATGGCGGGCGCGGGAGAGCGAGAGCGTCGCCGCCAGCGCATCGAGCGCCGGTTGCAGGTTCTCCTCCTCCCCGCCGAGGGGCCCGGCCTGTTCATCTTCCAGCTTGAGACGGGCCAGCCGGGTCTTGGCCTGCAGCTCCTGCAGGCCGTTCACCTCGGCGCGGGTCTGGTTGAGCCGCCCCTGCAACTGGCCAAGCTGCTGCTGCCACTGCTGCTGGCGCTGGCGCGCCTGCTCGAGCCGCTCGCCCGCCGCCGTGCGCACACTCTGCTGGTCGGTAAGCAACTGCTCACACTGCTCGAGGCGCGCCGACGCCACCTCCCCCTGCAGAGTGCTTTCGCCCAGTTGTTCCAGTTGGCCGGCCAGCTGGGTCTTGAGCCCCTCGATGCGCTCACCGAGGGCCTGCCGCCTTGCCTGCCAGTCTCGACCGAGTTCGGTTTGGTGCAGTTGCTGCTGCTCGAGGCGGGCGATGGCCTGGCCGCCGAGAAAAATCTGTTGCTGACGGCTGGCCTGTTCGGCCTGCGCCTCCTGGCGGGCGACCGACAGGGTGACGTGGCGCCCCTCATCAGTGGTGCGCTTGGCATCGAGGGCCGCCAGCGCCTGCTCGGTCTGGGCCAGTTCGGTCTTGGCCTCGCCCAGACGCGTCTCCAGCGCCCACAATTCCGAGCCGATCAGCTCGGCGCGAGCAGCGCGACTGCGGCTCTTGAGCTGCTTGTAGCGCTCGGCGGTCTCAGCCTGGGCCTTAAGATGGTCGAGGCGCGACCCCAGTTCGCCGCGGATGTCGCCGAGGCGCTCCAGGTTCTCCTGGGTATGGCGAATGCGCTGTTCGGTCTCCCGGCGCCGCTCCTTGTAGCGGGAGACCCCGGCAGCCTCTTCCATGAACAGCTTGAGATCGGCGGGGCGGGACTCCACCAGCCTGCTGACGGTGCCCTGCTCTATGATGGCGTAGCTGCGCGGCCCGAGGCCGGTGCCGAGGAAGAGGTCGGTCACGTCCTTGCGGCGGCACTTCTGGCCATTGATCTGGTAGTGGTTGGAGCCGTCGCGCAGCACTTCGCGGCGCACCGAGATCTCGGTAAAGCGGCCGAACTCACCGGGTACCCGGTTGTGGGGGTTGTCGAACACCAGCTCCACCGAGGCGCGGCCGTGGGCGCTGCGGTTGATGGAGCCGTTGAAGATGACGTCGGTCATGTTCTCGCCACGCAGATGGCGGGCGGAGCTCTCCCCCAGCACCCAGCGCACGGCGTCGATGACGTTGGATTTTCCGCAGCCATTGGGCCCCACCACGGCAGTCATGTCGGCGTTGAGTTCGATGCGGGTCGGCTCGACAAACGACTTGAAGCCGGCGAGTTTGATCAATTTCAGACGCATGGCGGCCTATGTCGGTAACGAAATAAAGAGGAGGCGGGCAGGCGACTTTACCAAATCAAAAGCTTGTTTGTAATATGCTGGCAGTTTCCCATGAACAGATGGAGCTCCGATGAGCCACTCCCCCCGTATGGTAAAAGACTCGATCAGCGGTGCAGACTACTTTCTGCGCGGCTTCTCCCTCATTCGCCAGCCCGGCATCCGCACCTTCGTGCTGATCCCCCTGCTGGTCAACTTCGTGCTGTTTGCCGGGGCCTTCTACGCCCTGCTGCTGCAGCTGGATGGCCTGTTCGCCTGGCTGCACCAGCAGATCCCGAGCTGGCTCGACTGGCTGGACTACCTGCTCTGGCCCATCGCCCTCATTACCATACTGGTGGTCTTCTCCTTCTTGTTCAGCTCGGTGGCCAACTGGATAGCCGCTCCCTTCAACGGCCTGCTGGCGGAGAAGGTGGAGCAGGCGCTCACTGGCGAGGCCGCCAACGACACCGGCATGCTGGACATCGTCAAGGATGTGCCACGCACCTTCGGCCGCGAATGGATCAAGCTCAAATACTACCTGCCCAAGGCCATCGGCTGCCTGATCCTGTTCCTCATTCCGGTGGTGGGCCAGACCCTGGCGCCTGTGCTCTGGTTCCTGTTCAGCGCCTGGATGATGGCGATCCAGTATGTCGACTATCCGTTCGACAATCACAAGATCGACTTCATCACCATGCGCGACGCCCTCAAGCAGCGCCGCGGCAAGTGCCTGAGCTTCGGCGCCCTGGTCACCCTCTTCTCCGCCATCCCGGTGGTGAACCTGTTCGTGATGCCGGTCGCCATCTGCGGCGCCACCGCCATGTGGGTCGATCACTACCGCAGCGAACAGCTCAAGCGCTGACCCGGACAAGCATGATGAAAAATGGGGGCGAAAGCCCCCTTTTCATTACTTAATCTAATGCATATGTGAGTTTGCTTGTCCCGCCAGCGCTAGATTGTTAGGATGCGGGCCTTTCTCGCACCCTGGGATATCTCATGTTACATGCACTCTTCTTGCTGGGCCTGGTGGCCGAAGGGATGACAGGCGCGCTGGCTGCGGGCCGGCGACGGATGGACTTGTTCGGCGTGGTGATCATCGCCTCGGCGACGGCCATCGGAGGTGGCACCATCCGCGACGTGCTGCTGGGCCATTACCCCCTGCTCTGGGTCGAACACCCGGAGTATGTGCTGCTGGTCGCCGGCGCGGCCATGGCCGGCGTCATCTCGGCACCGCTGATGCGCTATCTCGGCAAGCTGTTCATGGCGCTCGATGCCCTGGGGCTGGTGGTCTTCTCCATCTTCGGTGCGGCCAGGGCGCTGGAGATGGGTCACGGCGCCGGCATCGCCTGCATCATGGCGGTGGTGACGGGGGCCTTCGGCGGCGTGCTCAGGGATCTACTCTGCCAGCGCATTCCGCTGGTGTTTCGCCGCGAGCTCTATGCCGCCATCTCGCTGGTGACCGCCGCCCTCTACTGCCTGGCGCTGGATCAGGGCCTGCCCAACGACTGGGCCGCCTTCGGTGCCATCGGCATCGGCTTCGTGCTGCGCCTGCTGGCGGTGCGCTTCAAGTGGGGGCTGCCCACCTTCCACTATCAGTACGCCGCGCACTGAGCGCGCCAGCTTCTGGCGAGCCGGTACGGCTCACAACCAACAAAAAAGCGCCGATCAGGCGCTTTTTTGTTGGGCAAGGGGGGCAGCAACTGCCTCAGTTGATCCCTTCCGAGCTGAAGAAGGTCGCCTTGTCGGCGATGAAACGGATCTTGATGTTCTTGCCCTCGTTGCCCCAGATGCAGCTGGTGGTGCCCAGCGCATCGTCACAACGCTCGGCCTTGCCGAGGATGCTGCTCGCCTCGGCATAGCTGATCCCCATCTTGAGCTTGTCGTAGTTTTCGCGGTTGAGCTTGCCACAGCCGGTCAGCAGCAGGGCAATCAGCCCGCCAAGCAAAATATGTTTCATCTGGTTCTCCTCTGCATGGTGTCCAGAGCCTATCAGCTCGACCACCCCGCTGACCAGTCACCCGCCGGGCCGATGCGGCCAGCAAACCGCCGTTACCAGCTGCGCACGGGCCCGGTGTCGAGGTGCACGAAGTTGTCGCTCGGGTAGTAACCGACGCCGCCCACCTTGAGATGGAGCGCCGCCTTGCGCAGGTGCGCCAGCTGTACCCCGGGGATCCGCACGTCCACCGCCTGCCCCAGGGTGTGGTAGCTGTGCTTGGCTACCCCGCGGCTGCGACTGCGCTTCTGGCGATTGGTCACAGGGGAGCGATAGCCCGAGATGAGCTGGATTTCGCCGTGGCGACCCAGCTTGTGCTGCAGCAGGTAGAGCTGGTCGAACAGCTTCCTGTCGATGTTGAACACTTCGTTGCGACGGTAGTCGCGAAAGATGTGGTTGAGCTCGGCCAGCCCGTCTTTCAGATAGCGACCGTCTTCCCAGTAGCTGGTGCGCACCCGCTCGCCGGTATTGAGATTGAAGAAGCTGAGTTCACGTCCCGCCGTACTGCGACTCGCCATGGCGGGGAAGGACAACAGCGAGCCCCCCAGCAGGCAACCGGCACCCAGCAGCAGGCGACGTCGGCTTATCTCTTGATCAAGCATCCCTTGTCCGTCCATCGCAATGTTGAGGTGAAACCGTTGAATGAATTTGATACAGGCGCTTGAAACTACCCGCCGAGCCGGCCGCTGTCAAACCGCGAGGTGCCATGAAAAAGCCCGGCGCAGGCCGGGCTTTTCACTCTGTGGCGAGGATCACAGCAGGCGACTCTGGTAGCTGACTCGATCAAATCCATAGATGTCGTTGCGCAGTTGCTGACGCCCCTCCTCGTCGATCCAGCTGCTCCAGTAGACGGTGAACACCGGGATCGGAGTGGTCAGCGGCAGCCACTTGGTCTGGCTCTCTTTCAGGATGCTGGCCACCTTGTCGGGCTGGTAGCGGGAGTCCGCCAGCAGCAACTCGGCCAGATCGTCGGCGTGTTCCACCCGGATGCAACCCGAACTGAAGGCGCGCGCGCCCTGCTCGAACAGCGCCTTGCGCGGGGTTGAGTGCAGGTAGATCGCCTCGTTGTTGGGCAGATAGAACTTGTAGCGACCCAGTGCATTGTGATCGCCCGGCTTTTGCCGCAGACGATAGGGGAAACCGGACGCCAGTGCCTGCTGCCAGCCCTCTTCGGTGAACTGCACCGGATTGCCTTCGCCGTCGATCACCTCGAACTGCTCGCGATTGAGGTAGGCGGGGTCACGCCCCAGCTTGGGCAGAATGTCCTTGCTCAGGATGGAGCGCGGCACGTGCCAGGCCGGGTTGAGCACGATGGAGCGGATCTCGCTGGCGAGGATCGGGGTAGCCCGCTGCTCCTTGCCCACGATAACCCGGCTGGTGAACACCTCGTTGCCGGACTCCACCACGCTCAGCCGATAGTCGGGGATGTTGACCAGCACGTAGCGGGCACCGGAGAGCTGATCCACCAGGTCACGTCGCCACAGGTTGCGCAGCAGCAGACTGGCGCGCACCTCGGGCCCGGTGTTGAGCCAGCTGCGGGTCTGCCGGCCTATGATGCCGTCGGCGGTCAGACCGTGGCGGCGCTGGAACTGCTTGACCGCCTGCAGGGTGTCGGCGTCGTAGGTGGCGTCATCATGGCGCGGGGCCGTGTCGCCCAGCTCGTTGAGGATGGAGCGGATCTGGCCCAGCTCCGGGGAAACCTCACCGGCTCGCAGGGTTGGCATGGTCAGGGTCGGCCACTTCTTGGCCATGGGCAGCGCCAGCAGCTTGCGCACTTCCTCGCGCACCGCCTCGTATTCCGCGACCTGGGGTCTGAGCTGCTTGACCTGTTCCAGCAGGTTGTCGCCGGCCGGCTCGTGAGCCAGCGGCTTGTTCAGATTGAGTTTGAGGGTCTGCATCTGCTCGCGGGAGACCAGATCCATGGCGCGCCAGGCCTGCTGGAACCGGGCCAGCTTGCCAAACGCCTCGTCATAGAGGGCGCCACGCTGATCCGCCGGCTTGGCCTGCAGTTTCTTCCAGAGCGTATAGAAATCCGGGTGCAGCTGGGCCAGCACGGCCTCCTGCAGTTGCTGCTCCAGATCTTGCCTGGCCTGCTCCGCCGTCCGGTTCTGATACCAGTCGTGCTGCTCCGCCGCATTGCTCACCACCACCTGGCCTTCGCTGGCCTGTGCCATGGCCGCTGGCCAGCAGCCCAGCCAGATCAGGTTTGCCAATGCCAGCCAATACTTCTTCCCCATGCTTACCTCAAGATCGGTTCACTTCAATCCGTCAGACCCGGCGGTCAAGGCGCTCATCATGCGTGAATGCCCGCGACTTTGCTAGCCGGCGGGCGCATAGCGCCGCCAGATAATGTCATACTCATTTGTTGCTTTAAACTTGGCCAGCTCGCGATTGAACTCCCGCACGAATTCGGGAGACAACCGTTTCTTGCTGAACATGAAAAAGGTCGGTGCTTCATATACGGCCATGGCATGGGGGACGATCAGATCGCTCAGCCCCTCCTTCTTCAAGCCCCAGGGGGTGGCCAGCACATCGCCGAGAAAACCGTCGATGCGACCCAACACCAGCTTGCCGTAATTCTGCTCGTCGTTGACGACGCTCACCTGGGCGGCATAACGGCGCAGCAGCTCGCTGATCTCGGCGCCGTAGTAGTAGTCCTTGGTGATCCCCAGGGTATGCCCGTCGGCCAGCCAGCTCGCCAGATCGGTGTCGGAATAGGCGTCTGACTTGCGGATCCAGAGCACGCTGCGGCCCGGATTGTAGGCATCGGAAAACCAGGCATAACGGGCACGATCCTCGTTGAAGTAGGCCTCCATGGCAATGTCGACCGACCCCAGCGCCAGACCGTGCAACACCCGTTTCCAGGGCATCTCCACATAGCTGGCCTTGCAATCCAGTCGTTTGAGCATGGCGTTGAGCGCCTCGATGGCAAAGCCCTGCAGCTCTTTCTTGCCGGCCGCGGACTCGAGGTAATAGTGATAGGGCGGCCAGTTGTCATAACCGATCCGCAAGGGAGCAGGGCACAGCGCATTTGCCGATACCAGCGGTGTCAGCAACCAGAGCATCCAGCAGCAGAGTTTCAGCTTCATGGGTCATCCTTGACGGCGTATCAGCTCATCATAAATCGGCCTCGGCAAAATGGCGACAGATCCTGCCACAGGGATGCAGACCATGATCGGGGCACCGAAAAAGCGGCATCGCCCGAGCAGAAAAGGGGCCCGGCCAGCCCGCCACAACAGGGCCTGGGGGCTAGCTAAAAAGAGGAGGAAGCGACATTTGGAACACCAATCAGAAAGGGGTTAATATGTGACCAAATATATTTTTGTGATCCACTATGCTTTTTTTGCAATTGGATTAGCATATGCGCGAAATCAGCCTACAAACCGTGAGGCGCAGAGAGTGATATGACGTACAAAAAGTTTGGTTTTCTGACCGCCATCATGGCGCTGAGTGGTTTCTATCTCTACACCCTCTATCTGGCCGCCCACCCCAACGTGAGCCTGGCCTACAAGCTCTATTACCTGGAAGGCAAGACCCGCTTCTGGGAGCACAACTCCAGCATGACCTACCAGCCCGGCAACGAGCTCAATCTGACCAAGCCGAGCCGCTTCCTCTCCAGCGAAGGCTGGGCCAAGAAGCCGAGCGCGGACGGCACCGAACTGAGCGGCCAGGGTGGCCTCTATTTCGTGCTGCCCAAGCAGCAGGCACAGCCGGAAGAGCTGACCATCCAG
Source organism: Aeromonas sp. s5 (assembly GCF_040907865.1). Taxonomy (NCBI): domain Bacteria; kingdom Pseudomonadati; phylum Pseudomonadota; class Gammaproteobacteria; order Aeromonadales; family Aeromonadaceae; genus Aeromonas; species Aeromonas sp. s5. Next base: position 189,798 of record NZ_JBFOCO010000005.1, on the reverse strand, counting down.
GCCCGGGTCAACAGCCCGCAGGCCGGCGCCCTACTCAAGGTGGCACTGGGTCACGATTTCACTACCACCGTCAAGCTGGCCAAGGCCGGCATCAACGAGATCCGTCTCAGCCTGCCGGGCGAGTCGCTGACCTCGGATCCCAAGCGTCCCAACTTTCTGGCGCTCTCCGCCCCGACACCGCTCAATGTCCAGTCGGTGCGCTTGACCGTCGCCCAGTAAGACGTATTCTCCAATACGCTGTTTTATAAAATAATTTTCCAAATAAGGAAGTTTTCATGTCGCATGCCGATTTTCGACTCTCTCTGATCGTTCCCGTTTACAACGAGGAAGAGAGCATAGATGCCTTCATCAACGCGATAGATAACGAACTGGCGCCGCTCAAGGATCAGCTGGAAATTGTATTCGTCAACGACGGCAGCCGCGACCGCACCCGTGAGGTGGTCGAGCAGGCCATCGCCCGTGACCCGCGCGTCACCCTGGTCAACCTGGCCCGCAACTTCGGCAAGGAGGCGGCCATGACCGCCGGCCTGCATCACGCCAAGGGTGATGCCGTGGTGCCGATGGACGTGGATCTGCAGGATCCTCCCTCGCTCATTCTCGAATTCGTCAAGCTGTGGCAGACCGGCGACTACGACACCGTCTACGGCATCCGGGTGGATCGCAGCGCCGACACCCCGATGAAGCGCCTCACCGCCGGCGGCTTCTACCGCTTCTTCAACGCCCTCTCCACCAGCACCAAGCTGCCGGAGAACGCCGGTGACTTCCGTCTGATCGACCGCAAGGTGGTCGAGGCGATCAAGCAGCTGCCGGAACGCAACCGCTTCATGAAGGGGCTGTTCGCCTGGGCCGGTTTCCGTGCCGTCGGTGTGCCCTACGAGCGCCCCGCCCGCCACGCCGGTGAGACCAAGTTCAACTACTGGAAGCTGTGGAACTTCGCCCTCGACGGTCTGATGAGCTTCTCCAGCTGGCCGCTGCGGGTATGGAGCTACGTCGGCGTCGGCGTATCCTTCGTCGCCTTCCTCTACATCCTCAAGATCGTCACTCAGGTGGTCTTCTTCGGCATCGACGTGCCGGGTTACGCCTCCCTGATGTCGGTGGTGCTGTTCCTCGGCGGCATCCAGCTGCTGTCGCTCGGCATCATCGGCGAGTACATAGGCCGCATGTTCGTGGAAGTGAAGCAGCGCCCCGTCTACCTCATCGAAGGGGTCTACGGCCAGTATGCCAAGCAGGATGAAGAGCCCAAGCAGGACGCCGCCAGCGGCAGCAAGAAGAGCGCCGGCAAGAAGGCTGCTGCCGCTAAGGCCGCTGATGACCAGCAGGAGCAGGCTTCTCAATGATCTCCCGCGAGGAATTCTGGCGGCTGGTACGTTTCGGGTTTGTCGGCGGGGGGGCCACCCTCGTCGATCTGGGCACCTCCATCGCCCTGTTTCACACCTGGCCCACCATCTCGGAGCACCTGGTGACGACGTTGGCCTTTGCCATCGCGTTCTGGTTCTCCTTCTTCGGTCACCGTTACATCACCTTCCAGAAGCAGGGTGCCGCCAGCAAGTTCCTGCTGGTCGCCCTCTTCTCGCTGGCGGTGCGTAACCTGATATTGAGCGGTCTGCTGTTTGCGGGTCTTTCCGGTCTGTTGCCGGTGGTGATCGCCACCCTGACGGTCACCGTGCTCACCTACCTCCTCTCCAGGATCTGGGTATTTGCCTGATGAATGACATGACTACCACCACTGCCCCCGACCAGGTGGCGCCCTATCGCCCGTCACTTCGCATCAGCGGTCGCGACTGGCTGATGATCATCGCCGCCTTCGTGCTGAGCCGGGTCGCCCTGTACGGCATGGGTTACTTCGGCGTCCAGCTCTACGGCGCCACCGACATAGGCCCGCTGCAGGCCTATTGCCAGTTTGACTGCGTCTGGTTCCAGCGCATCATCGAGAACGGCTACGACCTCTACCCGCGCTGGCTGAGCAAGGGCAACGCGGCCAACTGGGCCTTCATGCCGCTCTACCCGATGATCTCCGGCACCCTCTCCAACCTGCTCAACGTCGAGAGCCTGATCGGCCTGATGCTGGTGGCCAACCTGGCGTTCTTCGCCAGCCTGCCGCTGATGCTGCTGGTGCTGCGCCAACTCAAGCTGGGTGACGATACCGCCCGCTTCGGTGTCTGGCTGCTCGCCTTCTCCCCCTTCTCCGCCTACTTCGTCTCCGGCTATACCGAGTCAATGTTCATGGCGCTGATGCTGGGGATGTTCCTGTTCGCCTATCGCCAGCAGTGGCTGATGGTGGCCCTGCTCGGCGTGTTCATCTCCGCCACCCGCAACCTGGGGGTGATGATGGTGTTCCCGGTACTGATCCTGGCGCTGCAGGCCTACGGCTGGCGCGAGTTCTTCCGCTTCACCGAGCGCGCCTTCAAGGTGGTGTTCACCCTCTGGATGATCCCGCTCGGCCTGTTCGCCTACATGTTCTATCTCTATCACCTCACCGGTGACGCGCTGGCGTTCAAGCACATCCAGGTGGCCTGGGGCCGTTACATGGACAGCCCGCTGGACTGGTGGCTGAGCGGCTTCGAGCTGGGCGGACGCAAATCCTACCTCTCCATCATGGTGATGTTCGGCTGGGCGCTGAACCTCTATCTGTTCAGCCAGAAGCGCTGGGCCGAGGCGACCCTGATGTTCATCTGCTGCACCATTCCGCTGATGACAGGGCTCAATGCCATGCCGCGCTACATGTTCGGCCTCTATCCGACCATGCTGGCGATCGTGCTGTTGACTCATCGCTGGCCGGCCATTCGCCCGGCCGTGCTCTGCCTGAGCGGCATGGTGGCTTCCTTCATCGCGGTGGCCTTCGTCAACTTCAAGTTCTTCACCGTGTGACGAAGGTGGCAATGCAACAAGCCGGTCTATCGACCGGCTTTTTTTATGGGCACGACACCCCGCTCACACTTTTCCACTCTTGAAAACGTAACCATTTGAACTGATGTCACAAATCGACGGTTTGCCTGTCCAAGCGCGCCCTCATGCCTCCTAGAATGAGCCCCATTGACGGCAATCTGGTCCGCTTAACCCCAGCAAGGAATGGCTTATGCGTCGCACCCCCTCGGTTTCTTCCCTCTGGCTCGCCCTGCTGGCCTGCCCCCTCTTCCTCCCTCAGGCCATGGCCGCCGAGGTGCGCCTCTACGTGGATGACCAGCCGGTCGGCGCGCCGCTGACGCTGGACAAGGGGGCGGTGCAGCTGACCCATCCGCTCACCAAGGGGAGCCACCAGATCCGCATCAGCGACGCGGGCAACAGTTGCGGCACCAGCTTCGGCCCGAGCGAGGCCAAACCGCTCCCCTTCGGCACCGCCCAGCCCATGGACAAGTGCAGCAAGGGGCAGCACTTCAACCTGCGGGTGATGCTGGCGGGGGATTATGAGTTCACCTTCAACCCGGATACCCCCAGCCTCAAGGTGCTGCGGGCCACCAAGAAGAGCGAGTTCAAGCGCCAGCCGCCAGCGGAGCCCTGCATCAGCTGGGATGGCGGCCCGGTGACCGTATCCCTGAAAGGAGTCTGGCCCGACGGCACCCGGCTGCGGGACGCCTACTCCGGCCAGGAAACCGTGGTCAAGGGCGGCAAGCTGACCCTGACGCCGAGTAAAGAGAGCGGCGGCCTGCTGCTGCTCGAGCCGGTCAAGGCGGCCACAGTGGCCCCCTTCAGCTGGGATCAGGCGAGCGTCTATTTCCTGCTGACCGACCGTTTCAACAACGGCGATCCCGCCAACGACCACAGCTTCGGGCGCCAAAAGGACGGTCAGGATGAAGTGGCCACCTGGCACGGCGGCGACTTCAAGGGGCTGACTGCCAAGCTCGATTACATCAAGCAGCTTGGCATCAACGCCATCTGGATCACCCCCATGGTGGAGCAGGTGCACGGTTTCATCGGCGGCGGCGAGCAGGGCAACTTCCCCTTCTACGCCTATCACGGCTACTGGGCACTCGACTTCACCAAGATAGATCCCAACTACGGCGACGAGGAGAGCCTGAAAACCCTGGTGGACGAGGCCCACAAGCGCGGCATGCGCATCATCCTCGACGTGGTGATGAACCATGCCGGCTACGCCACCCTCGCCGACCTGCAAGATCTGGGGCTCACCGATCTGGCCCAAAACACAGCCAAACTACCGACCACCTGGAACCAGTGGCGCCCGAGCGGCGGTCTCAACTGGCATGGCTACAACCAGTTTATCGACTATCAATCACCCGCCTGGAGCAAGTGGTGGGGCCCCGACTGGGTGCGGGCCGGCCTGCCCGGCTACCCGCAGCCCGGCACAGATGATGTCACCGGCTCGGTGGCGGGGCTGCCGGACTTTCTGACCGAATCCACCAAGCCGGTGGGGCTGCCGCCGCTGCTGGCGGCCAAACAGGACACCAGGGCCAAGGCACTGCCCAACGCCACCGTGAGCGACTATCTCATTGCCTGGCACACCGATTGGGTGCGCCGCTTCGGCATCGACGGCTTTCGAGCCGACACCGTCAAACACCTGGAGCCCGCCGTCTGGGCCCGCCTCAAGCAGGCCGGCACCGCCGCCCTCAAGGAGTGGAAAGCCGCCAACCCGACCAAGAAGCTCGACGATCTGCCCTTCTACATGGTGGGTGAGGTGTGGGATCACGGGGTGGCCAAGGATTTCTGGTATCAAAATGGCTTCGATTCGCTGATCAACTTCGACTATCAGCGCGAGTTCGCCCTGCCCCAGGCCCAGTGCCTGGCCAGCGCCGAGCCCACCTATGCCAGTTATGCCAGCCGCATCAATCAGGATCCCGAGTTCAACGTGCTGAGCTACATCAGCTCCCACGACACCAAACTGTTCTTCGGCGACTATCAGGACGTGCCGCTGCAGCGCCGGGTCGCCAGCAGCTTCATGCTGCTGCCGGGCGGCATCCAGATCTACTACGGCGATGAGTCCGGCCGCGGGCTCGCCAAGGATGGCGGCGTGTTCGATCAAGGCTTGCGTTCTGACATGAACTGGCAGGAGCTGGCCGGCGGCGAGAAAGCCGAGCTGGTCAAGCACTGGCAGCGGCTCGGCCAGTTCCGCGCCGCCCACCCGGCGGTAGCGGCGGGCAGCCACAAGAAACTGGCCGACAGCCCCTATGCCTTCGTGCGGGAGAAGGGGGATGACAAGGTGGTGGTGGTGTTCGCCGGCCGCCAGCCGTAATCCAGCTTAAGGAATCAAACCCAAACAGAGAGGGGAGCCAGTGGCTCCCCTCTCTGTTTACACCAGCCGTTCAGACAAGCTGTTTACAACGGTTGTGCCCGCGGGTTCACTGCGGCTGACGGGCGGCCGCCGGCCACTGCAGACGCGCCTTGACCAGGGTCTGCTGCCACAGCGGCCAGGCCAGCAGCGCCTGCTGATAGGCGCCCGCCTGGCCGGGCAGCTGGATGCCGTAGCTCGCCAGCCGGTAGGCCATCACCGCATAGAAGGCATCGAGGATCCCCGCCTCGCCAAAATAGAAGGGGCCCCGCGCCTGGGACCAGATGGTCTGCAGCCGGGCCAGCTCGCCGATGGCCTCCACCGGCGGTTCGCTGCGGGTCGGGGCGCCGAGGAAGAAGGGCAGCAGGGTACGGATCTGGCGAAAACCGGCGTGCAGCTCGGCGCAGAGGCTGCGGGCCAGCGCCCGCTCGGCTTGCGCTTCGGGGTAGAGCCAGCGATCGGGGCAGAGCTCGTGCAGGTACTCGGCGATGGCCAGCGAGTCGTGCACCCGCACGCCCTCGTGATCGAGCCAGGGCACCAGGCCGGCGGGGGCCAGCCGTTTGAGCCGCTGCAGATCCTTGGCATCTTCCAGATCGAACACCTGCTCCTGCCACTCCAGCCCGCTCATGGCCAGCACCAGCGCAGCCCGCATCGCCCAGGTGGAGCCCGTGCCCACCGTCAATACCAGAGATCCCATCTATTGCCTCCTGCATGGGTTGTTCATGACCATCCCATCTGCCCCAATGGCACGACATCCGACGGTCGCTTCACATTTGCGCGCCGGCAGGTTTGACCCTCTCCGGGAGCGGTGCTAGTTTGATTTTCCAAAACAATCAGTTAGCAACAATGTGAGCAATGGACAGCCAATTTACCATCGTCATCGCAGATGACCACCCCCTGTTTCGGGGCGCCCTCTATCAAGCGGTGCACATGGCCATCGACGATGCCCAGCTGCTGGAAGCGGACTCCATCGACAGCCTGGCCCACCTGCTGGGGGAACACCCGGAAGTCGACCTGCTGCTGCTCGATCTCAAAATGCCGGGGGCCAATGGCTTCTCCGGTCTCGCCCACCTGCGTGGCCAGTATCCCGACCTGCCCATCGTGGTGGTGTCAGCTTCGGAAGAGCCCGCCATCATCCAGCAGGTGCTGCGGCTCGGCGCGCTCGGCTTCATCCCCAAATCGGCGCCGATGAAGGAGCTGGTCAACGCCCTCAATACGGTGATCGGGGGTGACAACTGGGTGCCGGCTGGCATATCGCTCCATCCCGAACCCTGTGAGGGCGCAGATTTTGCCAGCAAGCTGGCCAGCCTCACCCCCCAACAGTACAAGGTGCTGGTGATGCTGCGCGACGGCAGCCTCAACAAACAGATCGCCTGGGAGCTCAACGTCTCCGAGGCCACCATCAAGGCCCACATCACCGCCATCTTCAGAAAACTCGGTGTCAAGAACCGCACCCAGGCGGTCATCGCCCTGCAGCAGATGGATATCAAGGACGACTGAGCCTCTTGCCCCCATCAAGGCCCACATCACCGCCATCTTCAGAAAACTCGGTGTCAAGAACCGCACCCAGGCGGTTATCGCCCTGCAGCAGATGGATATCAAGGAGAGCTGAACCCTCCCTGCAGGCCTGCACATCATCTGCCGCTCGACAAATAGCACGGTCGTACTTTATGCTGTCCCGGTCAATGAAGGAGAGTGCGATGAGCAAGGGCCGGCTGACCCGCGACAACATTTTGCAGACTGCGTTCGAGCAGGCGAGCCAGCAGGGGCTGGAGAGCCTCACCATCGGCTCCCTTGCCAGCGCCTGCGAGATGTCGAAAAGCGGCCTGTTCGCCCACTTCCAGTCCCGCGACAACCTGCAGATCGCCGTGCTGGAGTACGCCGCCGAGGTGTTCCGGGAGCGGGTGATCCAGCCGGTACGCCAGCAGCAGCACGGCAGCCAGCGAGAGAAGCTGATTGCCCTGCTGCAGGCCTGGCTGGCCTGGAACCAGTGTTTCGCCGGTCGCTGCATGTTCCTCGACGCCTGGACCTCGGCCCAGGAGGGTGAGGTACAGCAGGCCGCCCGCCAGCTGGTGCGCTTCTGGCTCGACTACCTGGCCCGCCAGGTGGTGCAGGGACAGAGCGAGGGCGAGTGGCGCAGCGACATGGATCCCTGGCGCGCCGTCTACCGCCTCTACGGCCTCTATCTGGCGGATCAGGTGTTCAATGCCCTCGATCTGTGTCAGGATCCGGCCCGCCACTTCTGGCCCGAAGTGGAGACGCTGCTGGATGGCTGGCGCTGATGGATTGACCTCTCTTTTTTAAAACCGACAAAAAAGCACGACCGTTCGCACATAAAAACCACAGGATGACCATGAGCAGCAAGATCTACTTCAACACCCGCCGCTTCAGCCCGAGCAAATGGCTGCTCGGCCTTGGCACCCGCTTGCATCACACCCTGGCCCCCGCTCATGCCAAGCGTACCGCCAGCAAGCTGCTGCTCACCCCCCAGCGCAACCAGCGGGATGACTCGGCGCCAGCCGGGCTGATCAAACAGGCCGTGCACACCAGCGAAGGCACCCTGATGAGCTACCGGCTCGGCCAGGGGCCGGTCTGGCTGCTGATGCACGGTTGGTCAGGCAGCGCCAGCCAGTTCTACCCGCTGATGAGCCACATCGCCGCCCAGGGCTTCACGGCCATTGCCTACGATCACCCGGCCCACGGCCACAGCGCCGGCCATACCGGCCACCTGCCCCGCTTCGTGCGCGCCTTCGACGAACTGGTGGAGAAGATGGCGGCGGAGTGCGGCCCGCTGCAGGGCGTCATCGCCCACAGCATGGGGGGCGCCGTCACCCTCTCCAGCCGCCGACGCGAGCTGGATACCCTGCCGCTGCTGCTCATCTCGCCGGTGCTCGACTACGTGCCCCAGCTCTACGGCATGGTGGCGCGCTCCGGCTACTCCATCCGGCTGTTCGATGCGGTGGTCAAGGAGATTGAGCAGGAGTACCAGCACCCCTTGAGCACGGTCGATCCGCTGGGGCGGCTCGCCGGCCGCAGCGGGCCTGCCATCATAGTGCACGACGAGGAGGATCGCTTCGCCCCGCACGGCGATTCCCTGCGCGCCACTCAGGATGGCTGCACCCGGCTGGTGAGCACCCGGGGTCTGGGCCACGGCCGCATCCTCGCCAGTGCCCCGGCCTTCGCCGCCTTCGATCAGCTGAGCGCCGCCCAGAGCAACCATTGAACAGCCTCAAAAAGGGCCTGAAAAAAATGGTTGGCAGGCCTGTTTTTATATTTGATACAGCGTCTTATAGTTAAATTGCTCGGTGGCAACACCCCCAGTGGCATGCATAAGGCGCAGTATCATGGCCAGACCCAACACAGCTCTTCTGTTGACCGGTGGTGGTGCCCGCGCCGCCTACCAGGTCGGCGCCCTCAAGGCGATCGCCGAGTTCTATCCCCGCAATCTCGGCATTCCGTTTCCCATCCTGTGCGGCACTTCGGCCGGCGCCATCAATGTCACCGCGCTGGCCTGCTACGCCTCCTGCTTTCATCTGGGAGTGCGCAAGCTGGAGTGGGTCTGGCGCCGTTTCGAGACCCACCACATCTTCGACTTTCACCCGGGGCGCCTGTTGTGGCGACTGATGTACGAGGGCTCGGCGGGGCTCGTCAATCCCCACACCAACCACGCCTTTCACCTGTTCGACAACGCGCCGCTGCGCCGCCTGCTGGATCAGCTCATCGACTATCACCGCATCGACGACAACATCCTCTACGGCAGCCTGGAGGCGCTGGCCATCACCGCCTCCGACTACGACGACGGCCTCTCCACTACCTTCTTTCAGGGGCGAGCGGAACACCTGCCGTGGGAGCGGGCCAGACGGCGCGGGCTGCGCACCCTGCTCACCTCGGATCACCTGCTCGCCTCCTCGGCGCTGCCGTTCGTCTTCCCGGCCACCCACATCGGCGAGAAGTTCTACGGCGACGGCTCCATCCATCAGCTGAGCCCGCTCAGTCCCGCCATCCACCTGGGGGCAGAGCGGATCCTGCTGATCACCCTGGATCCACCGGCGCACACGGCCCCCACCTTTCACCATGGCCACCTGACCAGCTCCAACATCGCCAGCCACCTGCTGGACACCGTCTTCACCGATACCCTCAACTCGGATCTGGAGCGGCTGTGGCGCATCAACCAGACCCTGGATCTTATCCCGGAGCGGGAGCGCAACCGGTTGAAACTCAAACGGGTGGAGACCTGCGTGCTCAAGCCGAGCCAGGATCTCGACCTGCTGGCGCTGGCCTACCTGCGCAAGCTGCCAGTACATCTGCGCCGCCTGCTGCGGGTGCTGGGGGTGACGGGGGACGAGACCAGCAGCCTGGCCAGTTTCCTGATGTTCTATCCCGGCTACTGCCAGCAGCTGATCAAGCTGGGCTACCTGGATACTCTGAACGAGCGCCAGCGGGTCGAACAGTTTCTGGGGATAGAGGAGGCGGTACGGATCGAGGCCTGAGCCGGAGTATTCAAGGGAAGCGGGGACGGCATTGGCAGCAGGCCTGGTGCAACATGGGCTCAGGGATCAGCGCCCCTCCAGCAGGCGCTGCTCCGCCTGCTCCACCGCCACCGCATTGCCGAACAGCACCAGCTTATCCCCCGTCGCCAGCACCAGTTCGGGTCTGGGCTCCAGCCGCTGTGTGCCCCGCTGCACCTCCCTGATCCGCACCGCATCGACCCCCAGCGCCTGCACGCTGCGCCCCACCGCCCAGGCCTGCTCGTGCAGCAGCACGGGGTGCAGCCGCTCGAGCAGCTGATCCGTCTCCAGGTTGCCGGCGCTCTGATCTCCCCAATAGAAGCCGTGCAGGAAGCGATACTGGTTGCTGCGTTCGTGCTCCATGCGCCGGATCACCCGGCCAATGGGGATGTCGCAGTTGAGCAGCAGGTGGGAAACCAGCATCAGGGCCCCCTCCTGGGATTCGGGGATCACCTCGAAGGCCCCCGCCCGCTTGAACGCCTCCAGGAAGCTGTCATCGCGGGTGCGCACCAGCACCTTCACCTCCCCCGCCAGCTCCCTGATGAGCGCCAGCATGGCCTCCACCCGCTTGGGATCGTCAAAGGTGATGATCACCAGCCGGGCCCGCAGCAGACCTGCGGCCAGCAGGATGTCGCGCCGGCTGGCATCGCCAAATGCCACCTGTTCCCCCGCCGACTTGGCCTCGCTCACCCGCTCGGGGTCGAGATCCAGCGCCAGGAAGGGGATCTCCTCCTGCTTGAGAAAGCGGGCGCAGGTCTGGCCGGCCCGGCCAAAGCCCGCGATGATCACGTGCTGGCTCTTGCTCAGGCCCGACTGGGCCACTTCGGAGCGGGTGAGCAGGGCCGGATCGGTGAGGGAGCGGGCCAGCTGGTGAGCCTGTTGCACCAGCCAGGGGGTCATAGCGATGGAGGTGACCCCGATACCTATGAGCAGGGAGACCAGCCGGTGGTCGAGCAGACCGTGGTGGTTGGCCAGTGCCAGCAGCACGAAGCCGAACTCCCCCACCTGGCTCAGCATGATCCCCGCCGCCATGGCGTCGCGCTTGCGCTCCCCCATCAGCCGGCCGGCCAGCAGCACCAGCAGCGACTTGAACAGGATGAGGGCCGGTACGCTCAGCGCCACCAGCCACCAGTCCAGCGCCACCCGCTGCCAGTCCATGGTCATGCCGATGGTGATGAAGAAGAGCCCCATCAGCACGTCTCGAAACGGCCGGATGTCCACCTCCAGCTGGTGACGGTAGTGGGATTCCCCCAGCATCATGCCTGCCAAAAAGGCCCCCAACGCCATGGAGAGCCCCATCCACTGGGTGAGCGAGGCGGCCAGCAGCGCCACCAGCAGGGTGCTCAGCACGAACAGTTCGTCGGAGCGAGCCCGCGCTACCTCGTGAAACAGCAGCGGCAGCAGCCACTTGCCCACCGCCAGCAGGCTCAGCAAGGCAAACAGCCCCTTGAGGGTGGCCCAGGCGATCTCCGCCAGCAGGGCGCTGCCCTGGATCTCCGGCCGGGCCAGAATGGGGATCATCACCAACAACGGCACCACCGCCAGATCCTGAAACAGCAGCACGCTCACCCCGAGCTGGGCACGGCGGGTGTGCAGCTGCTTCTGATCCCCCAGCTGCTTGATCACCACGGCGGTAGAGGAGAGCGCCAGGGTGCCCGACACCACCAGCGCCTGGGCCAGACTCAAGCCCCACCACCAGGCGATGGCAAAGAACAACAGGGAGGTGAGCAACACCTGCAGGCCACCGACCCCGATCACCAGTCGGCGCATGGCGATGAGCCGGGGCAGCGAGAACTCCAGCCCCAGCGAAAACATCAGAAAGACGATACCGAGCTCGGCGATGGTCTGCATGATCGACTGGCCGGTGATCACGGCGGCGCCATGGGGGCCGAGCACGACCCCGGCGAGCAGGTAGGCGAGGATCACCGGCTGGCCAAGGCGCCGGAAAATCGCCACCAGCAGGACGGCGGCAAGCAGCAGGATCAATACGTCTGCGTACAATATTTCCTCCTTTTTTATCTACTTAAGCCTAGCCAGCCGCCCTTGTTCGCATCGAACATATTTTGGGCACAGGTATTGCAGGTAAGCAGCAGGAAGTAGGTTGTTTGAGGGCTGTACCGTGGAAAACACATCATCATTGAGCGGTTTGGGACATGGCATCGAGCAGTGGGTTCGCCAGATGGAGCGGCTCACGCCGCTGGCAAGCCAGGATCGCAACCAGCTGCTCGAGCAGTTGCTGGTGCAGACCGATCTGGGCAGCCTGCTGGCAACTTTTGCCGATCGTGCGGCAAGAATTGTCCGGATCCACAGCCTGCACTTCGACTGTGGCCAACCGCACACCCTGATCCAGCATCCGCCCCAGGCCAGCCTGACCCTGCACAGCTACCCGTTCGAGCTGCGCGGTCAACACGGCCAGTTGCTGGGCCAGCTGCACTACACCCTCGAACACGCCCTGAGCGGCAGTCAGCAACGGGTGCTGCAGCAGTATCACCAGCTGCTCAGCCTGCCGCTGCCCCTCTATCTGCGCCTGTCACAGCTGGAGCTGCAGGTGCGGCTCGATCACCTGACCGGGCTCGGCAACCGCTCCTATTTTGACGAGGCCATCGGCCGCGCGGTGGAGCAGCACAGCCGGGAGTCCCACGGGTTGGTGCTGGTGCTGCTGGATCTCGACAGCTTCAAGCAGATCAACGACACCTGGGGTCACCCGGTGGGCGATCTGGTGCTGAGCCGCTTCGCCCAGCTGCTGACCCACTGCATTCGCAGCACGGATCAGGCGTTTCGCCTCGGTGGCGACGAGTTCGCCCTGCTGCTGCAACCCGCAGAGCCCGAGGCCTGGCGCCCGGTCTGGCTGCGTCTGCAGCACATGTTGCTGACTCACAAGGAGCTCAGCACCTTCTCGGTCGGCTGCAGCCTGGGGGCCGCCAGCTGGCAGTCCGGGGTGGATGTGCACAGCCTGTACGAGGCGGCCGATGCCCACCTCTATGCCCGCAAGAAGGCGGGCAAGGCCGGCCTGCTGGACTGAACCGGCCAGCCGCTGAATACGACAAGGCCGGCATATGCCGGCCTTGTCCGTTTGCTGCAAAGAGGATTACAGCGGGGGCTGACAGGCCGCCGCCGGCAGCCAGTGCCAGGCCAGGCCGGGCTCCTGCGTCATGAATCCGTCACAGAGGAACAACTCGCCCACCGCCGCCACCTGCTCGCCGTAATAGAGGATGGGAATGCGGCCGCGCTGCCAGGAGGGCACCCCATACTCCTGCAGCAGCTTCTTGAGACGCCGGCTGCCGCCGCGCCCCACCGGCTTGAGCATGCTGCCGGCGGCCACCCCGAAGCGCACTGACAGCGGCTCGTCCGCCCTTGGCAGCCGCAGCCCCTCGCCCCCCGTCCGCGAGATCAGTCGCACCTCGCCGAGCCCGTCCGGCAGGATCAGCGTCTCCCCCACCCTCAACGCCAGCTGCTCGTGACGAGGCTGCAGTCCGGGTCGCACCAGATGAAGCCGCCCCTGAAAGCGGCGGCAGCTCTGCTCCCCCCAGTTGAGCTGGGGATTGGCGTCTTCCCGCGCCAGCGCCACCTCCTGCCAGAGCAAGCCGAGCTGCTCGCGGGAGGGCATCTCGCCCCCCTGGCGGCGGATCCAGTAACGCAGCAGGTTGTTGCGCCGGGTGCCTGACAGGGCCAGCAGCGGCGTGATCTGCAGCGCCTCTCCTGCCGCCGCCAGCCGCCAGTCGGCCTCGGCCAGCTCCTCCAGTAGCGCCTCCTGTTCGGCGCACAGCGCCATGCTGCGTGCCGCGGTCTGGGCCATGGCGGGCCAGCGGGCCTTGAGCTGGGGAATGAGCAGCTGGCGCAGGAAGTTGCGGTCATAACTCACATCCTGGTTGCTCTCATCCTCCACCCAGCCATAGGGGAGGCTGGTCGCCGCCTCGGCCAGCTCGACCCGGCTCACCTCGAGCAGTGGGCGCAGCAACAGGCCACCGGCAAAGGGTTGGCTTGGCACCATGCCCGCCAGCCCGCGCAGGCCGGCGCCGCGCTTGAGCGCCAGCAGCAGGGTCTCCAGCTGATCGTCCTGATGGTGGGCGGTGAGCAGCCACTCCCCCTCCCCCAGCTGGGCGGCGAGAGCCTGATAACGAGCCTCCCGCGCCTGCGCCTCCAGGCTGTCGCCACAGCCCCGTTGCAACTGCACCCGCTCGACCAGCAGCGGCACCGCCAGTTGCTGACACACCCCTTCGCAGTGGGCCACCCACTCGTCGGCATGTGGGCTCAGGCCGTGATGGACGTGCAGGGCGCGCAGGGCAAGGCCGTGGGAGTGAGCGAAGCGGGCCGCCAGCACCAGCAGCACGGTGGAGTCGAGCCCGCCGCTGAAGGCCACCAGCAGGCCGCGGGAACCTTCCGGCGCGGGCAGGGTCTGACAAAAGCGAGAATAAATACGAGAAATCATAGGCTTCCCCAATACGACCAGGCGGATCTTAGCAGAGTCGGGCTTATCAAGCGCTAACCCGACTGCTAGAGTGAATCGCTCCCTGCGTGGGCAAGGAAGCCGTATAACCCGAATTGGAATCAAAAAATGAACAATAAGAAAAGCATACTAGCCGGCCTCATCGGGCTGGCCCTGCTGGCAGGCTGCAGTCAGGCGCCGGATACCAGCAACAAGCACTCAGGCCTCGCGCTGGCCAACATGGACACCAGCGTCAAACCCGGCGATGACTTCTTTCGCTACGTGAACGGCCACTGGCTGACCACTGCCAAGATCCCGGACGACAGACCCGCCGATGGCGCCTTCTACCTGCTGCGGGACAAGTCCCTGGCGGACGTGCGGGTGCTGGTGGAAGGGCTGGATGGCAAGGCTGCCGCCGGCACCCAGGCCCAGCAGATCCGCGATCTCTACCACAGCTATCTGGATCAGGCGACCCGGGATGCCAAGGGTACTGCTCCCCTGCTGCCCATGCTGAGCGAGATCGAGCAGATCAAGAGCAGCCAGGATCTCGCCCGCGCCTTCGCCCAGAGCGGTCGCAACGGCGGCGGCGCCCCCTTCGGCTTCTGGATAGACGCCGACGCCAAGGCCCCGGACAGCTATGCGGTCTACCTCTACCAGGCCGGCCTCAGCCTGCCGGATCGGGACTACTACCTCAAGACGGATGCCGCCAGCCAGGCGCTGCTCAAGAAATACGAGCAGCACATCGCCACCATGCTGGGTCGCTTCGGCGAGCCGGATGCCGCCGCCAAGGCCAAGCGGGTGCTGGCCCTTGAGAGCAAACTCGCCAAGATCCAGTGGGACAACGTCAACCTGCGGGATCGGGAGAAGAACTACAACAAGGGGCCTCAGAGCGAGCTCAAACGCCTCGCCCCCGCCATCGACTGGGACACCTACCTGAGCCAGGCCGGCCTCGCCGGCCAGCAGAGCCTGGTCATCGGCCAGCCGAGCTATCTCGCGGCCCTGAACGAGGTGATGAAGCAGACCCCGATCGGCGACTGGCAGGCCTACCTCAAGTGGCAGCTCATCACCGATTACGCCCCCTACCTCGACAGCCAGACCGATGCCCAGAACTTCGCCTTCTTCGGCACCACCCTGAGCGGCACGCCCAAGCAGCGGGCCCCCTGGGAGCGGGCCCTCGGCGTGCTGGATGATCACCTGGGCGAGGCGGTGGGCAAGCTCTACGTGGAGCGCTACTTCCCGCCCCAGGCCAAGGCCCGCATGGAACAGCTGGTGGAGAACCTGCGCACCGCTTACGGCCAGAGCATCGAGGAGCTGGACTGGATGTCGCCGGCCACCAAAGCCCAGGCCAAAGAGAAGCTCGCCAAGTTCCGCCCCAAGATCGGCTACCCGGACAAGTGGAAGGATTACAGCGCCATCGCGATCCGCGCCGACGATCTGGTGGGCAACCTGCAGCGCGCCCGCGCCTTCGAATACGCCGACAACCTGGCGCGCCTCGGCAAGCCGGTGGACAGAGACGAGTGGCACATGTCGCCGCAGACGGTGAACGCCTACTACAACCCGAGCAACAACGAGATCGTCTTCCCGGCCGCCATCCTGCAGCCCCCCTTCTTCGATATGCAGGCGGATGACGCGGTCAACTACGGCGCCATCGGCGGGGTGATCGGTCACGAGATGGGCCACGGTTTTGATGATCAGGGGGCCAAATCCGACGGTGACGGCGTGATGCGCGACTGGTGGACGCCAACCGATCTCAAGGAGTTTCGCTTCCGCACCAGCCGACTGGTGGCCCAATACAACCGCTTCGAGCCCATCGCGGGGCAGTTCGTCAACGGCCAGTTCACCCTGGGGGAGAACATCGGCGATCTGGGCGGCCTCACCATAGCCCACAAGGCCTATCTGTTGTCGCTGGATGGCAAGGAGGCCCCGGTGCTGGACGGCTTCACCGGCGAGCAGCGCTTCTTCCTCGGCTGGGCTCAGGTTTGGAAGGGCATGTATCGCCCCGAGCTGATGCAGATGCTGCTCGCTTCGGATCCCCACTCGCCGCCCGAGTACCGGGTCAACGGCGTGGTGCCGAACATCCCCGCCTTCTACGAGGCGTTCAACATCCAGCCGGGTGACAAGCTCTATCTGGACCCTGCCAAACGGGTCAAGATCTGGTAATGACGACCCCGCTGAGGGGTGGATGACGCGGACCGGCGGGGACTGCCCGACCGGTTCGCACAGTGACACAGGTGGCGGGCAACCGCCGCCGCAGTAACAAGGGTCAAACCGATGAAAGCCTTGCTCATGACACTCGGCCTGCTCACCCTGCCCATCGCCAGCCAGGCGGCGGACGGGTTCTTCAAACAGCTGACGCACCCCTCAGGCCAGGTAGTGACCGTCAGCGAAGGGCGCGGCGAACCGGCCTCCACCGGCAGCTACGACGTGCGCCTCTACTCCGGCGCCAACCCGCAGTTCCCGCTGGATCAGTTCATCGACGGCAAGGTGCTGCCGCGCGATGGCAGCATCAAGGAGCTCAAGCTGCTGGATCTCAACGGCGACAAGCAGCCCGAGCTCATCGTCGTGGTGGAGAGTGCCGGCAGCGGCAGTTACCTGAGCGCCGACGCCTTCACCCTCAACCCGCAGGAGGGGGTGGAGAACTTCAATCACGTGGAGGGGCTGGCCCCCAATGACGATGTGATTGAGGCGCTCAAGACCCCCCGCGACTGACATGCCCATCACCACGCCCCGCCCAGCGGGGCGTTTTTCTTGGTACAGAACTAATCAGGTGTTGGAAAAACACTTTAAGGCAGATCATAACCGCGGGGAGCTTCTTCAATGATATCTAGATCTTTTGATACCTATTCCCCGCACTTCCCTTTCCTGCACCTCACAAGTTTAGGTGGTACAGTTACCATCCTGGCCTCTGGTACCCAATGACAAGATTACGTCGCTCATCCACTGTCGAATTCAAACTGAAAGCCGTGTCCATGGTTTCCAAGTACTCAATCAGAAAAATTCAGTCCCCAGGCCAGCCTTTCACCAATACCAATAAAACCTCACTTCGCCGCAGGATCAACAACCTCAATCCAAATAAAGAAACACCCCGCCAGCAATGCGTGACCTCTGAGTCACAGCACCAGGGTGCTTGAAACCAGCGCCAATCGACTTGAACCCGAAAAGGGGATAATGGAAGCAGTGAAAACTGTGCATTGCCTTGTTATAAGCCCGTCTGGGCTAGCTCAGTAGATAGTGTTCGGTTAATGTCCGGTACCGACTTTCAACCAGGTATGGTCCTGTCCTCTGTCCCTGCATCAATTAAAAATTTAGGCCTTCTGACTCATCCGCATCGATCACTGAGTGAGTTATTGGATTCGCTGTTCGGGTGTATGTCAGGCACAGCTGTGAGCCTTTCGGCGTACAGAGAGATCCATGATCTCCAATCTTGCTGATCGTGTTTATGCAACCACACCAAAACGGCCAAGCTTCCCTGAATGTCATAACAGGTTTGAGCCTGTCGGCGGGTCCACTCACTTTTTCAATCTGATCGACCAGTTATCACGCTGTGTTCGCTTCGCACCTTGTCCCATCGAAGTCGGAGATAAGTGTGCTTACCATATTTTCAAACCGAGATACTGGAATATAAACGGCACCTTGGGGTGCCGTCTGTCTCAGCCGAGTGGCGCCAGTTCGGCGTCGCTCGGGTAGTAGCCCTGCTCCGGCTCGATGCCGGGCGGATAGAGCGCCAGCAGCTCGGCTACCTTGTTGCGGGTGCCACCGTTGCGGCTGATGGTGCGTTTGACCAGGATCTCGTCGAGACGGGCGCCGCGATAGAGTTCGCGGGTCAGCTCGATGTCGTGGTTGCTGATGAGCACGGGCACCCCTTTGCGGGCCGCGGTGTGGCGGGCCAGCCTGGCCAGCACGGCCTGATCGTCCAGGGTAAAGCCGCCGGCCGAATAGGTGGTGAAGCTCGCTGTGGTGGAGAGCGGCGCATAGGGCGGATCGCAATAGATGACCCAATCCTCTTCGGCGCGCTGGATGGCGTCGGCATAACTTTCACAGATGAAGGTCGCCTTCTGCGCCTTCTCGGCGAAGGCCCACAGCTCTTTTTCCGGGAAATAGGGTTTCTTGTAGGAACCGAACGGGACGTTGAAGCCCCCTTTCTTGTTGTAACGGCACAGGCCGTTGAAACCGTGCCGATTCAGAAACAGGAACAGCAGAGCACGCTCGAAACTGGTATCGGCCTGATTGAACTGGGTACGCAGCCGGTAGTAGGCGGCCTTGTGGTTGTGCTCGGCCACGAACAGCTTGCGCGCCTCGGCGATGAAGCTGTCCGGCGTCTGCTTGAGGTGGTTGTAAAGCCCGATCAGATCCGGATTGATGTCGTTGAGCACATAGGCGTCGTAGTCGGTGTTGAGAAACACGGACCCGGCCCCGACGAAGGGCTCCAGCAACACACGCCCGGCCGGCAAACGCTCGGCAATCTCTTCAACCAGGGAGTATTTTCCCCCGGCCCATTTTAAAAAAGCGCGTGTTTTTTTCATGGAAATCCGGTGTTAAGAAGGCATCGACCAAAAAAGGGGGACGATTCTACCCCCTTCCCGGCCAAAATGGCTATTGCTTCAACTCTTTTTGTACCTGCGCAAACGACTTGGGCCAGGGTTGACCCTTCAGCAAGGCGGGCGACAGCTTGCGAATGGCGGCCTTGGCCTGGTTGCTGCTGGCGTAGTCCCCCTGCAGCACCACGTACCAAGGGCTGCCGCGGAACTGGGTCTGATAGACCCAGATCTTGCCAGCCAGGCCATTTTCGGCCACGAACTTGTCGACCGCCTTGGTGTTGCTCGCCCCCATCAGCTGGATGCTGTAGTGGCTGCGCGGCTTCTTGTTCAGGGTGGCGGCAGGGGTCAACGCCACCTTGGGCGCCGGAGTCGCCAGCGGCTCGGTGGCAGCCGGTTTGACCACCGGCTTGCTGGTAGCCTGTGCGGGTTGAGCCTTGGCGACTGTTGCTGGCTGGGCAGCCGCCTGGGCGGTGGCATTGGGTGTGGCCGCCTGCTTGGCAGGCGCATCCTGGGTGGCTGCCGCCCGGGAATCGGCGCCGGTCAACTCATCCACCACCGCCGTGGGCAGGGCCCCACTGACGTTGGGCTGCTTCATCAGCTTCTCGACCACCTCGTCGGAGATCACCACCCGGCGCCCCTCGTAGTTGGTCGATTCGGTGGTAACCGTGTCGCTCTCCACCGCCTTGGGCAAGGCCTTGGCATCGGGCTGCCAGTCGCGTACCACACCACCCTGATTGGTGGCGGCACCATCATTGTTCACACTCTGATTGCCGTTCTGGCTACTGTTGCTGCCGCCGACGGTGAGCGGATCGCCACCCGACACGGGGATCGGCAGCGCCGTGCTCTGGGCGGGTTCAGACACGGCCCCTTTGTCGTCACTGCTGAACAGGGCCGGCAGCAGATAACTCAGGGCCAGCAGGCCGCCGGCAACCAGTGCCAGCAGGGTCGCAATCTTCTTGACGGGCAACTCGGCCTGACGTTTCTTGGGCCTTCTGTCGGTCATGATATCCTCCAGTAACTGCATGATGGTGGACGGATGTCCATTCGCCACTTTCAGGATCTCTTCCACTTTCGGCTTGGGCAAGAGGGCTGTCGGGATCTTGAGCTCTTTGGCCTTCTCATACAAGAAGATACGTTGTTCGGGGGCGCTCAGTGGCGCGACTTCCAGCTCCAGTGCCGGCATGGCACGCCCTTTGAGCAACGCCTTCTGGGTGCGACACCAGACGTCATTGCCGGACACCATGATCGCCAGCTGATGGGGCACAGCCAGGGTGTCGTTGTGGCGGCACAGGCTCCACAGCTCGCCAACCAGTTCGGCAGGCAGCTCGTCTGCCCGTTCGATCAGCAGCAGCAATGTGGCCGGTTTGCCCTCCAGCATGCGAAAGAAGCTGTCTGCCAGCGCATCCTGTGGATTGAACAGCGGGCGGGCCACCACCTGGGGCAGCAACAGCTGACGCACGTCCACCATCTTCATGGCCGGACTGCCGATCAGGCTGGCGACGCGGACTTTTTCAGGCAGACGATCGAGCATGTCCTGGCACAAGGTGCCGCGACCACTACCGGGTTTGCCGGAAAGAAAAATGAAAGGATGATTGAATTCAATCAGATGCAGCAGCCGGTCAACCAGCTGCCGCTGGGAAGGAAGCTTCAGCAGTTTATTTGTCACGACCAGACTCGATCACCGCCAGCAGTTCAGCATCGGAGACATCGGCCACCACCTGGGCATGACCGATGCCAACCGGCAGCACCAGACGCAGTTTGCCTTCCAGTACCTTCTTGTCGCGACGCATGTGGCGAATGAAGGCGGAAAAATCCATCTCGGGCGGTGCCTGTACCGGCAGATTGGCCGCCAGCAGCAGCGCCCGGATACGAGCTACGTCCTGCTCGGTCACATCGCCACGGGCCTGTGCGGTCCAGGCTGCCAGCATGGTGCCCGCCGCCACGGCTTCGCCGTGCAGCCAGTTGCCGTAGCCCTTTTCGGCTTCGATGGCATGGCCAAAAGTATGACCCAGGTTGAGCAGGGCACGCACGCCATGCTCGGTTTCGTCCTGACCGACCACGTCGGCCTTGATTTCACAGCAGCGACGGATGGCATAGGCCAGCGCGGCCGGCTCCTGCGCCTGCAGACGGGACATGTTGGCTTCGAGCCAGCAGAAGAATTCGGCATCCCAGATGATGCCGTACTTGATCACCTCGGCCATACCGGCGGCGAATTCACGGGCAGGCAGGGTCTGAAGGCACTCGGTGTCGATGACCACGTGTCTGGGCTGATAGAAGGCCCCGATCATGTTCTTGCCGAGAGGATGGTTGACGGCGGTCTTGCCGCCGACGGAGGAGTCAACCTGGGAGAGCAGTGTGGTAGGCACTTGAATGAAAGGAATGCCACGCTGGTAGCTTGCCGCAGCAAAGCCGACCACGTCGCCTATCACACCGCCCCCCAGGGCGATCAGAGTGGTATCACGGCCATGGTTGGTTTCCAGCAGAGCGGACATGATCCGCTCGAAGGTTGCCAGGTTCTTGTAGGCCTCGCCATCCGGCAGGATCAGGTGTTCAACCTGATAACCGGACAGCAGCTGGGTAATGCGCTCAAGATACAAGGGGGCGACAACGGTGTTGGTCACTATCATGACCCGCTTGCCCTTGATGGTTTGCGTCAGCACCTCTGCATGCTGCAACAGACCCGCCGCTATCTCGATGGGATAGCTGCGTTCACCCAGTTCGACCTTCAACCTTTCCATGGACGTCCTCTTGATTACATGCCGATCAACTTGACGATTTGATTGGCAACAACTTTTGCGCTCTGGTCGTCAGTCTGGATGACAAAGTCAGCCACTTCTTCGTACAGGGCGTTGCGCTCTTGCGCCAGACGCTCGAGTACTTCGCGCGGCGGCTCTTCGGTTTGCAGCAGCGGGCGACGTTTGTCACGTTGCGTCCGGGCCAGCTGCTTCTCAATGGTGGTCTCGAGGTACACCACGATGCCGCGAGCAGAGAGTTTGTTACGTGTTTCACGGCTCTTGATGGCACCGCCACCCGTTGCCAGCACGATACCCTGCTGTTCGGAAAGGTCACCAATGACCTTCTCTTCGCGGATCCGGAAACCCTCTTCGCCTTCAACATCGAACACCCAGCCGATATCGGCACCACTGCGGCGCTCAATCTCATGATCTGAGTCGAAAAACTCCATATGCAGTTGTTCTGCCAGATGTCTACCTATGGTGCTCTTGCCCGCACCCATGGGACCTATCAGGAAAATATTGCGTTTCTCAGCCATGTCTTTTCGTTAGTAATTACAAACTGTACGACCCCGACAAACTCTCAATCGGGGTACCTATGAACCTTATCTTGCGATGGATCAGGAGGGGGATTATCTCAATAGAAATCAGGACTGGCAACCGCAGTCCTTACGCCCCAGCCTCATTGGGGCGTAAGGTTATATGTGTTTTACCTTCACATGTAAAGTCTTCAGAAAGTCTCGGTGACTATCTTCGGTGTCACGAAAATCAGCAGCTCCCGCTTTTTGTTCGCGCTGGTCGTCTTGCGAAACAGCACCCCCAGACCCGGGATATCACCCAGCAGGGGGACCTTGGTCACATCGTTGGTAATGGTCTGCTGATAGATACCGCCCAGCACCAGCGTCTCGCCATTGTTGACCAGCACCTGGGTGGTGATCGACTGGGCGTTGATGGAGACGGCATCGCCGGTACCAGTGGGTACGGTTTCACCCTTGGTGTCCTGGGTCACAGTCAGATCCAGGATCACCCTGTTGTCGGGAGTGATCTGCGGCGTCACCTTGAGACTCAGCACAGCCTTCTTGAAGGTGACCGAGGTAGCCCCGCTGGAGGAGGACTCCACATAGGGTATCTCGGTCCCCTGTTCGATCAGCGCCGGCTTCTGGTTGGCCGTGGTCACCCGGGGACTGGCGATGATCTCGGCCTTGCTCTCCTTCTCCAGTGCCGACAACTCGAGATCCAGCAAGGTGCCGTTCGCCAGCCGCGCCACCTGGAAGGCCAGGGTACCGGCGGCATTGGTCACCGGCAGGTTGACGTTCAACCGATCGTCCACCCCGGGGCGGGTAATGGTCGAGCCACCGTTGTTGTTGCCGGAACCATCATTGCCCTCGATGGAGCCCGAGGTACTGTTGCCGTGACCGTCGTTCTTGGTCACCCCCCAACGTACCCCGAGTGCCTCGTCGAAGCCGTCGTCTATGGTCACCATGCGCGCTTCGATCACCACCTGCTTGACCGGGATATCCAGAATATCCAGCATGCGCTTGATGTTGCTGATGACGTCGGCGGTGTCCTTGACTACCAGCACGTTGGTCCGCTCATCCACGCTCACCGCCCCCTTGGCAGAGAGCAGCTTGGTGCTTTCAGACGAAAGCAGCGCCGCCACCTCGGATGCCTTGGCATAGTTGATCTGCAGGTATTCGGTGTAGAGCGGAGCCAGATCGGCGACCTGATTGCGACTCTCCAGCTGCTGTTTCTCGCGGGCGGCAATCTCTTCTGCCGGTGCAACCAGCAGAATGTTGTTGTCGAGCCGCTTGTCGAGTCCACGCACCTTCAAGATGATGTCGAGGGCCTGCTCCCAGGGCACCCCATCCAGCCGCAGGGTGATGTTGCCCGACACCGAGTCCGTGGTCACCAGGTTGAGATTGTTGAAATCCGCGATGAGCTGCAACACGGTTCTGACCGGAATATCCTGGAAATTGAGAGAGATGGGTTTGCCCTGATACTGCTTGCCGGCACTCGCTGCGGTGCGCTTTTTCACCTCGACGATGAACATCTTGTCTGCCTGGTCGTAGCGATAATCAAACTGGCCATTGACCGACAGCTCGAACAGGGTGTCATTGCCTTGGCGAAACACCTCAACCTGAGAAACAGGGGTGGCAAAATCCTGCACATTGATCAGATTGAGCAGGTCGTCCGGAACCCGGGTGCCGTGAAACTTGGCCAGCACAGTCTGACCGCGGCTGCTGACGTCCACGGCGGCTGAGCTGTTATCCAGCGTCACCAGAAATTCCCCCTGTCCGTCCTTGCCACGTCGAAAATCCACGCCTTTGACGGAGTTGAAGTAGGCACCACTGGCCGAAGTTTGCGGGGTTGGCAATACAGGTTTGCTGGCAACCGGCGCCGCCACCGGAGCACTCTGGCGGGCAAGCTGCTGGCTGTTGATCAAGGCCGACGAGGTTGCCGGCTGGGTATTGATAAGGGCGGACGAGCTCGGCTGGGGGGCCACCATCCCGGAGGAAGAGGTCGTGGTTGGCAGCGGCATGGCCGCCTTGTCCCCCAACGCAACCAACAGCTTGTTGCCCTGCTGGTGCACCTGATAGGGGGTCAGTTGATCGAGCGCAATCTTGATATCGAGACCCGCCCCCTTGCCCTCTACCTTGATGTTGTCTACCCCCTGCTGCTTGATGGGCAGGGGATTCACGTTGAGTGCCCCCACCGCCCCCGGCACATGCAGCAGCAACTGGTTGGGTTCATAGGAGAGCCGATCGGTAAACCCGCTGACCGGTTCACTGAAACTCAGCTCCAGCAGCAGTTGATCGGCCATCAGCGGATTGACTTTGACCTCCTGCAGGGTGGCCACCGCCCAGGCCTGGCCCCATGCACCGACGCAAAACAGCAGGGCCACTCTGGTTGCCTTACCTATTGTTGTTCTCATCGCAGTTCATCCCTGATTATCGTTTTGCTTCAAGATTGGCCATGCCCAGCTGGGTTTCTCGAGTCACCCAGCATCCTTTGCCGTCCGGTATAGTCTCAATCAAATCCACATAAGTGTCAGTGATCCTGATCACCCGCCCCTGATCCAGCCCCATATGCTGGTTGAGGCCTACCCGGATGGACTGACCATCCGGCGTTCTGATCAGAGCCCACAGCTGCCCCTGCTTGCCAAGGGAACCCTGCATGCTCAGGCTGGCCAGTGAATAGTTCTCCAGCACCTCTTTCTCTCTGTTGGCGACAATCTGGGCGCAATCCGGTTTCACCTTGGCATCCGTCTTGGCACTGCTGGCCTCGGGCTGGGGAGCGATGAAGGGACTTCGCTGATCACTGAGATGATAAGCCATGGGAGAGAAGGGCTTTATTTCGGGAAGCGGTTCAATGGGGACCGGCTTTCTGGCCTTCACCTCGGCCACGTAATTATCCATGTCATCCTGACCACCGCAGGCCGTCAGCAACAATGCCGGCAACAGAACGCAGAGTATCCTCATTTTTTCTGCTCCACCGTCTTGCCGTTATATTTATAGGTCTTGGCCAGCATCGACATGGCGATCATGTCATCCTGCTCCTTGCCCTGACCCAGCGTGAACGACTCCAGAATGACGATCCTTGGCAAGGCCGCCATGTCAGCCGTGAACTTGCCGATCTCATGATAGGTGCCCACCACTTCTATTCGCATGGGCAGCTCGGTGGAAAACTCGTGCTTGATCTCCGGCTCCCAGTTGATGCGATTCAGCTTGAGGCCGTTGTCGGTGGCGATGAAGCTGATGTCATCCAGCAGCCCGGCCACTTCATGGGTATTGGGCAGCTGTTTTAGCTGGGTATCGACCAGTTGTTCAAGCTGCACCATCTGCGCCTTGTAGGCACCGAGATTGGCAGCCAGCATCGCCTTGCTCTCAAACTGTGACTTGAGCTCCGCCTCCTTGTCGGTTTCCTGGGTCAACAGAGTCAGCGACTTGGCAATCACGTAGTAATAGATGGCGCCCCCAAGCAGGGCACAGAAGAACAGGATGAAGATCCCCTTGGCCAGTTTGGGCCAGCTGGCAATGTTGTTGAAATCAAGTTCGTTGAGCTGTTGCAGGTTCATTTCTGCCCCTTAGCCATCTCGAGGCTGGCTCCAGCCGCCACGGCGACCTGGAACATCATGGAAAACTGGCTCAGGGAGACGGGTGCCACGTCAGCCGCAAAGATGGTGCTGATCTGCGACTGCCCCAGCCAACCGGAACCATCGATGCGACGCATCATGCTGGCCACCCTGCCATAGGCTTCGGTCTTGCCGTTCACGTCGATCCGGTTGTCCTGCAGAGCCAACGTGTTGAGATACACCCCATTGGGTACCAACGAAGGCAGCTGGTTGAACAGACGAACCGGCAGGTTGCGACGCATCTGCAGATGCTCGATCAGCTGCATGCGGTCAATCAGCTCCTTGCGCCGCTCCTTGAGCAGGCGGATCTCGCCAAGCTGGGCATCGAGTATGGTCATCTCCTGCTGCAGGCGCTGGTTGCGCTGCTGCTGATGGCCGATCTGCTGTTCCACCAGCCAGTCAGCGGCAAAACCGAGGGATGCCGTGATGGCCATGAAGATACCGAGCATGACGCCGAACTGCTTCTTCTGGCGCAGCGCCCTGGCTTCACGCCAGGGAAGGAGGTTTATATTTGACATGGCGTGAAGCTCCTCAATGCCAGACCCAGCGCCGTCATGTACTTGGCACCATGGGCAGCGACCTCTCCCTTGGGTTTGCCGAACAGGGTAAAGGGATCGGGATGCAACACCTCGCAGCTGAGCTCGTTGCCAATCTGAGCCGCCAACCCGGGCAGCAAACTGCCCCCTCCGCTCAACACCAGCTTGGAAAGCTCCCGGTGGCCGGAAGAGCTGCAAAACAGCTGGACGTTACGCCGCACCTGCTGCAACAACGCATTCATGTGGGGCAGCAACACATCCAGCTCGTGATCAACTGGCAACTTGCCCTGCAGCTTGGCCTGCTCGGCATCATCCAGAGAGAGGCTGTAGAAAGAGGCCAGCGCCTGGCTGTATTGGTCGCCACCGAAGTTCTGCAGGCGGGAGTAGATCACCTCCCCCTTCACCAGTGCGGCAAATGTCATGGCGCTGGCGCCGATGTCGATGACACCGACCGGTTTGTCCCACTCTTGCAGCTCAGGCAGACAGGCGAGTACCGCCCGCCCCAAGGCGTGAGCCCCGACATCCACCACCTTGGTGGTCATGTCAGCTTCCGCCAGCGCGGTGACCCGACCATTCACGCTCTCGGTTCGGGCCGCACTCAGCAGCACCTCCTGACGCTCCTGATCGGCGACCTTGCCCAGGATCTCGAAATCCAGGCTCACTTCATCGAGGGGGAAAGGGATGAGTTGTTCGGCCTCAAGCTGGACCTGATTTTCCAGCTCGCTTTCACTCAGGCTGGCATCCACCTGAATGACCTTGGTGATCACGTTGGAGCCGGTGACGGCAGTAGCCACATACTGGCTGCTGCCCGAGATGAGTCGCTTGAGACCCTTGAGAGACTGGCCGACCCGCTCGATATCCTGCAGCTGATAATCAACCAGGGTGCCTTTGGGAGTGGCAACCTCCGCCACGGACTCGAGGTGCAGTTTGCCGGGACGGCCGGTGATGGTCACGGCCTTGATGGTCTGACTTCCAAAATCAATGCCTGCCAGTGGAAGCAGAGAACCCTTGTTGAATAGCCCAAACATATACACATCCATGCGTTATATGGGTTTTAGGATTGATTGTAGGACAGCTAATCAGAAGATGATGGCTTAACTCATCCTAAATGCTCTATCTATCAATGTCATAAAGTTTATGCCGAAAAGTGATGCAACTCGCTTTCCGAGCCGCGCCCTCCTCCCCTTGGTTATTGAGTCGCAGAGTGCTAACCTCCCGCCTCTTCTCGAGGAGCCGGACCGTCGTCAGGAAAACCTCGAATTCACGAAGGCAAAAGGGCTATACTCTGCGCCCGTTGGCTAATTTTAAGACGATTGGTAGTTCTTCCATGCTGAAATGGCTCGTACGCCTGTTTATTGTCATGATGCTGGGTGCTGTGCTGGGTGTTGCCAGCCTCATCGGTATCTACTTCTACATCAAGCCCCAGTTGCCGGATGTGACCGCACTGCGCGACGTCAAGCTGGCCACCCCGATGAAGGTGTACAGCCGGGATGGGGAATTGATCTCCCAATTTGGCGAAATTCGTCGCATCCCCCTGCATCTGGATGAAATTCCCCAGTCCATGATCGATGCGGTGCTCGCCACCGAAGATGCCCGCTTCTACGAGCACCCCGGCATCGACCCCATCGGCATCCTGCGGGCTGCCACCGTCTGGGCCGTCTCCGGCCAGGCACGCCAGGGCGCCAGTACCATCACCCAGCAGGTTGCCCGCAACTTCTTCCTGAGCAACGAGAAGACCCTGGTGCGCAAGATCAAGGAGGTCTTCCTGGCCTGGCGCATCGAGCAGAACCTCTCCAAGGACGAGATACTGCAGCTCTACCTCAACAAGATCCCGCTCGGCTATCGGGCCTTCGGGGTCGGCGCCGCCGCCCAGGTCTACTTTGGCAAGGAGGTGAAAGAGCTCACTCTGGACGAGATCGCCATCATTGCCGGTCTGCCCAAGGCCCCCTCCATGCTGAACCCGATCCGTTCGCCGGAGCGGGCCTTCGCCCGTCGCAACGTGGTGCTGGGCCGCATGCTGGAAACCGGCAAGATCACCCAGGCCCAGTATGACGAAGCCTCCAAGATGCCGATCAAGGCCCGTTATCACGGTGCCGAAACCACTCTCAACGCCCCCTATCTCGGCGAAATGGTTCGCCAGAAGATGGTGGAGCAGTTTGGGGAAGACGCCTACACCATGGGCCTGCACGTCTACACCACGGTCACCGCCAAGCGTCAGCGGGCTGCCCGTCAGGCTCTGCTCGACGGCGTGTTCGACTATGACACCCGCCATGGCTACAAGGGGGTGACCGCCCAGCTGTGGAAGAGCGGCGAGGCCGACTGGGATTACGACAAGATCATGGCCCATCTGGCCAAGCAGCCGACCTATCAGCCGCTGATGGCCGCCGTGGTCACCAAGCTGGGTGACAAGAGCGCGACCATAGTGCTGAAAAACGGCAAACAGGCCGAGCTTGGCTGGAACGGCATCAAGTGGGCTCGTTCTTTCATCACCGACGATCGCCAGAGTTTTGCCCCGAAATCGGCACGGGACGTACTCAAGGTCGGCGCCCAGATCTGGGTACGGGAGAAGGGTGAAGAGCTGCTGCTCTCCCAGATCCCCGAGGTCAACGCCGCCCTGGTGGCCATGAATCCGCAGGATGGCGCCATCGAGGCGCTGGTCGGCGGTTTCAGCTTCGAGTTGTCCAAGTTCAACCGGGTCGATCAGGCACGTCGCCAGATAGGCTCCAACATCAAGCCTTTCCTCTATGCCACCGCGCTGGAGCAGGGCTATACCCTGGCCTCGCTCATCAACGATGCGCCGATCAACCAGTGGGATCCCTCCAAGGGCCCCATGTGGCAGCCCAAGAACTCCCCGGCCATCTATGACGGTCCCACACCGCTGCGCCTTGGTCTTGCCAAGTCGAAGAACGTGATGTCGGTGCGGCTGATGCGCGCCATCGGGCTGGATACCTATATCGACGGCCTCACCCGCTTCGGCTTTGCCCGCGACACCATCTCGCCCAACGAATCGCTGGCGCTGGGCGCGGCCGAGTTCACCCCGCTGGAAGTGGTGCGCGGCTATTCGGTGCTGGCCAACGGCGGCTTCCAGGTCACCCCCTACTTCATTACCGAGGTGACCGACAGCTTCGGGGCGCCTCTCTATCAGGCCAACCCGGCCGCCGCCTGCCGTGATTGCGGCGTACTGGCCGCCGCCGGTCTGGACAGCGCGGATGCCTATGCCAATACGGCCCCCGACTGGAAGGCCCAGTGCCCCATCGATCCCGTCGTGCCCAACAACATGGCGCCGCAGACCATCAGTGCCCAGAGCGCCTTCCTGGTCACCGATACCCTGACCACCGCCATCTGGGGCGGCAATGGCTGGCGCGGCACCGGCTGGCGGGCGGCTCGCGATCTCAAGCGCCACGATATTTCGGGCAAGACCGGGACCACCAACGAGTCGCGCGATGCCTGGTTCTCCGGCTATACCCCGAACCTGGTCGCCACCTCCTGGATCGGTTTTGACAACCACCAGCGTGGCCTGGGCCGGGCCGAGTTTGGCGGCGGCGCCGCACAGCCCATCTGGATCGACTTCATGAAGACGGCGCTCAAACAGATCCCCGAGCGCAAGATGCCGGTGCCGGAAGGGATCATCACGGTGCGCATCGACCGTGAAACCGGCCTGCTGACCAACCGCACCGATGGCAGCAGCACGGACGAGTTCTTCAAGGAAGGCACCGAACCGACCCGCTTCGCCACCCAGAGCTCGGATGGCAATCAGGTCTATGGCGGCGATGGCTCGGACACTGACGGCCCCGTCTCCACCGACGATATCTTCTAAGCAACCGCAGCAGACAAAAACCGGCGCCCAGGCGCCGGTTTTCTTTTGGTGAGCACGAACGCGTTGTCGTCAGCCGAGCAGGCTTTTCATCAGGCTCGAGATGCGGGCCGCCAGCTCGTTGAAGCAGGGCCGACGCACCGAGTAGTGACGGTAGAGCAGCGCTATGGTACGCCCCGGTACCGGATCGATCACCGGCCGGTAGCTGACGCCGCCCTCTTCGGTATTGGCAGGCACCGCTAACCTGGGTACCAGCGTCATGCCGCTGCCGGCTGCCACCATGTTGCGCAGCGTCTCCAGGCTGGTGCCCTTGAAACGCTGATCCTCGCCGATGCCGGCGGCAAAACAGAAGCCCATCGCCTGATCCCGCAGACAGTGGCCATCGGCCAGCATCAGCAGCTTCTTGCCCTTGAGATTGCTGAGCGGCACCGCCTTGGCCTTCGCCTCCGGATGCTGCTGGGGCACCGCCAGCCACATGGGCTCCTGATAGAGAGGGATGGAGCCAAACCCTTCCATCCCCTCCAGTTCGGCCAGGATCAGGCAGTCCAGCTCCCCCTCTTCCAGCCGTTTGAGCAGCACCTGGGTCTGCTCTTCATAGAGGTAGAACTCCAGCTTGGGAAAATGTTCGCGCAGATCCTGGATGATGTGTGGCAACAGATAGGGACCGACGGTGGGAATGAAGCCGATGTGGATCTCGCCAGACATGGGTTCGGCAAAGTGCTGGCCTATGCTCTTGAGTTCGCGCACCTCTTTGAGCACCTTGCGAGCCTGCTGCGCCATGGCATCGCCAGCCGGGGTAAACAGCACCTTGCGGGAGGTGCGCTCGATCAGGATCACCCCCAGCTCATCCTCCAGCTTGCGCAGCTGGCCGCTCAGGGTCGGCTGACTGACGAAACAGCGCTCGGCCGCCTTGCGAAAGTGCTTCTCCTCTTCCAGCGCCACCAAATACTCGAGATCGCGAAGGTTCATACATCCAGAATCCTGCCAACCAATGGGGCCATTAGCATGCCCAAGAAAGGCGGGAGGGACAAGGGATGGTGAGATTGGACAGACCATGCACAGGGGATAAATAAAACGGGCCCGGATCCGGGCCCGTCGGGTCAGCGTCGCCTCATCACACCCGGAAGCGGCGTACCAGCTCCTGCAGCTGGGTGGCCAGATGGTTCAGGTCATTGCAGGCCTGCGCCATCTGGGTTGCCCCGGCCGCCACCTCTTCCGAGGCATGGCTGATATTGACCACGTTGCGGTTGAGCTCTTCACTCACCGCCCCCTGCTCTTCGGTGGCGGTCGCAATCTGGATGTTCATGTGGGAGATGCTCTCCACCGAGCCGCTGATCTCGGAGATGGACGCCCCCGCCTCGCGCGCCGTACTGACGGTGGAGTTCATCATGTCCTGACTTTGCTGCATGGTGGTGCCGGCCTGCTCGGCCCGCTGCTGCAGCTCGGCAATGATGGTGTTGATCTGGGAAGTGGAGTCCTGGGTCCGTTTCGCCAGGGTGCGCACCTCATCGGCCACCACCGCAAAACCGCGCCCCTGTTCCCCGGCCCGGGCCGCCTCGATGGCGGCGTTCAGTGCCAGCAGGTTGGTCTGCTCGGCGATCCCGCGAATGACCTCCAGCACCATGCCGATGTTGCGGCTGTCATCACCTAACTGATGAATCACCACGGCAGTGCTCTCGATGGCACCGGCCACCTGCTCAATGCGCTTGATGGAGTCGTTGACGGTGCGGGCCCCCAGCTCGGCGGTGCTGCTGGCGGCACTGGCGGCACTGGCGGCATCGCTGGTGTTGCGGGACACCTCCTGCACCGTCGCCTGCATCTCGTTCATGGCGGTGGCCAGCTGGTTCAGCTCGTGTTGCTGGCTGTTCATGTTGTTGGCGGACTGACGGGCCACCGCACTGATCTCTTCGGCTGCTGAGCTCAGTTGCACCACGGATCCGGAGACTTCACTGACCAGATTGCGCAAGTTTTTCTGCATCTCACCAAAGCCCTTGGCCAGTTGACCCAGTTCGTCATTGTTGAACTGGCTGGTGTCAAGATGGGTCGCCAGGTCACCTCCCGACACTTTACCAACCACCTCCAGCAACGCGTTGACCGGGCGCTTGATCTGTTGAGTCAGATACCAAGCCACCAACACCACGAAAAGCAGCGTCACGAGTCCAATCGCTATGCTGAGCAGTTTGGCTGACTCATATGATTGCTCACTGCTGGTATGCATGGCACTACCAATGCGGTCGTTAATCTCGCGCAACGTCATTGTGAGCTGAGTGGTCTGGTCTAACGTAGTGCGGGTAATGCCATCCCGATACTCGCCAATCTTGGCGCCTTCGTTGTTCATGACCGCTTGATACAGCTGATCATGGGCGCTGAAATAAGCCTCTCCTGCTGGTTGCAAGGCACGATAGGTCTGCTCTTCTTCTGCGTCGTTGAAAGCCAAACGGCCATAATCCGACAACGCTTTTAGAAAGCGAGCCTTGGCATCCGAGAAACTGTCGTTCCGTTTGGCGATATCCGCCTGGTCATTGTTGGTCAACGCAATGACCATGGCCAGCTCGGCTCGACGCGCATCCAGCAGCGCAACGTGCATTTGGCTGGCATAGCGAATGGAAGGCACCAGGTTATTGACAATAAGCTGAGTGTTCGCATTCAGGTAGGAGAGCCTGGAGATCCCAAATCCGGCGATGACCAGCACCAATAATGCCAACACCGCAAAACCGGCGCTCAACTTCTGACCTATAGACATATTTTTGAACATGATTGGTATCCTTGGCGGCTAGACGCAAGCCCCTGACATCGAACGTCCGGGCTATCCCCATAGAGCATAGCGCGATGATTGCAAGCGGATGATTTTCATACTATCCGCGGCTGAATATATCGCCCTGCCCGGGGATAGCATGAGGGCCGCCCTGGCAGGAAAATCCACTCAGGACTCATCCAGACAAGATTATCTTCGGCAGGATACCAATTCCCCCCTCAGCGCCCCATCAGCTGCTGGATATGGCGGGCAAATGCCTGCGGCTCGCCCAGGAAAGAGGACGCTGACAAGGGCGTTACCTTGTCCCCCCGCACCAGCCCCAGAGTCGGGTAACCCTGCCCGCCGAGACGACGCATCCAGACCTGGCTGTCCGCCAGATGGCTTGCCAGCTCAACCGCCTGATAAGCCTGCACGAAGGCCTCCTGCGCAATGCCCTGCTCCGCCGCCAGGCTGGTCAGATGCTCGAGAGAACCGATCCAGATGCCATCGCGATAGTGGGATTGCTGGATGCGGTGCAGCATCACCAACCCATTGCCCCCCAGGGATGCCACCGCCAGGATGGCGCGGATCGGCTGCTCCGAATCCAGCAGCAGGCCATCTCGCAGCAGCAGCTCGTTGAAATAGCGCTCGCCGAAAGGCTGACCGGTCAGCGCCTGGATCCGCTCGTCATGGGGGCGCACATAGTCGCGCAGCGCCTGACCCATGGCCTGGCGGCGGCCACCCAGCCAGAGACCGCCGGCATGCAGTTCGATCTGCAAGCCGGCGACATCGGCCGCGGCTTTCAGCAGCGGGGCAGCGCCATAGCACCAGCCACAGAGGGGGTCATAGACATAATGGAGGGTTGTTTGCACTTCGTTCATCATCATTCTCGCTTCAATTCTGGATAAAAAACCGGGCCCTCGGGCCCGGTAAAAAAACACAGGGAAGTAGGCGTCAGGGGGTTACCACTTCATCTCGCCGGTATTGACCTTGGCACCGATGGCCAGACCATCGTCGACCGGCAGGGACGGGTAAGCCTTCTTCAACGCTTCAATCAGCTGCCCGGAGTTCTTGGCCTTGGCCAGCTCCTGCTCAAAGCGCTCTACGTAGTCACGGGTGAAGGTCACAGCTTCGGTACCCTTGGGCGCAGTCCCCAGGAAGTGACCCGGCACCACGCGCTCAGGCTTCAGAGCCAGCAGATTGTTCAGCGCCTTGACCCAGTTGCTGCGAGCGGCCTTGGTCTGGCTGTCCGCCATCCACACATGTACGCCGCTGTAGACCGGCACACCACCAAAGGCAGTCTTGATGGACGGCGCCCACAGGTAGGCATTCGGAGTGTTCATCTCCTTGATCTCGATCTTCTCGCCATCCAGGGTCAGGTGGCTGGCCGTCATCACTTGCGGCACGGTCAGGCTCTTGGGTGCACCCTTGCCCAGAATGGGGCTCCAGTAGCTCAGCTTGGCATCCTTGGTCTGGTTGATGTGGTCAACCACATGCTGGTCGGCCAGCACCTTGACGTCGGGGAACGCGGCCATGACAGGTTCCAGACCGAAGTAGAAGTCGGGGTCACCGGCACTGATATAGACGGTGGTCAGTTTCTTGCCGCTCTTCTTGATCATGTCGACCAGCGCCTGACCGTTTTGCACGTCGAACTGGGCATCAATCAGGATCGCCTCCTTGTCACCGGCCACCAGTGAAGAGGAGACCGGGAAGATGGCCTTCTCGCCAGGGTTGTAGACAGTTACGGTCAGCGGGGCGGCCATGGCGGCACCACTCAGCAGGGTGGTAGCCAGGGTCAGATTGCGGATCAGGGTATTGTTCATCGGGTATTCCTCATCAAGTCATCAGGGGTTCATCAGATGGACACAGTTTATTGGATCACTTTCGGTACAAATACAGCATAATGAGCGCATCACTGTTGCATTAATCGAGCATATAGAGAGCCTGAACATGGATCGACTGACCGCATTGCGGGTCTTTGTCAGCGTAGTCGAACAGGGCAGCCTGAGCGGCGCCGGGGAGAAACTGGAGATGTCGCGCGCCATGGTGACCCGCTATCTGGCGGAGCTGGAGCAGTGGATGGGGGCGCGGCTGCTGCACCGCACCACCCGCCGGCTCAGTCTGACCGGCCCGGGAGAAGAGGCGTTGAACCGGGCCCGGGCCATGCTGGCGCTGGGGGAAGAGATGGAGCAGATCGCCGTGCGCGGCGACGAGGCGCCCAAGGGGCAGCTGCGCATCACCAGCAGCTATTCGCTCTCGGAAGCCCTGCTGGTGGGGGCCGCCAACGACTACCTGGCGCGCTATGCGGGCACCGCCATCGATATCCTGCTGCTGGACCGGACCGTCAATCTGGTGGAGGAGCGGATCGATCTCGCCATCCGCATCACCAATGATCTCGATCCCAACCTGGTGGCCCGCCGGCTCGGCACCTGCCACTCCGTGGTCTGTGCCAGCCCGGCCTATCTGGCCAAACACCCGACGCCGCACAAGGTGCAGGAGCTCGCCCTGCACAACTGCCTCACCTACACCTATTTCGGCAAGAGCCTGTGGGAATTTCAGGGGCCGGACGGACCCGAATCTGTGCCGGTCAGCGGCAACCTCAGCGCCAACATCTCCAACCTGTTGCTGGAGGCGACCCTGGAAGGTGCCGGCATCAGCCTGCAGCCTCGCTATTCCGCCCAGCCCCATCTCGAGACCGGCACTCTGGTGCCGCTGCTGGAACAGTGGCAACCCAAGCGACTCGGCGTCTACGCCGTCTACGGCACCCGCAAGCAGATGTCACCGCTGTTGCGCAGCTTCCTCGACTTTATGGTGGAGCGAATGGCCGCCGACCCCATGTGGCGTGATTAAACCGGCATGAAAAAGGGGCCAGCAGGCCCCTTTCGTTCAATATGCCAGACTCGCTGGCCGCATTCAGGCTTCGAAACCGCTCAGCGGGGCATCAGCCGGCGTCTCCTGCGCCACATCCAGGAAGATCTCCCGATATGCCACATAGATGGAGTAGTTGAGGGCCGGGATCACCACCAGCAGCCCCACCAGCATCAGCGCCGCACCAAACAGCATCAGGATGGCGGCGACTATGCCCCACCAGAGAAAGGGCCACATGTTGGTCAGGCAGCCTTTGAAGCTGAGCTTGGCCGCCTGCAGGATCCCCACGTCGTGGAAATAGATGAGCGCGGGGGCGAAGGTGATGGCCATCAGCACCGGGATCAGCAGCGCCAGCCCCAGCAGCAGGCAGAGCAGCAGCCCCTGGGCCTGGGCCGCCGTGACCACCAGGGATTCGGGATCCTGGGTCAGCAGGGAGGTAAGCCCCCACATGGAGAGCAATCCCAGGCAGATGAGACCGATCAGGCTGAACAGGGCCAGCACCAGCAGGCCCCCCAGCATCAGCGGGGTCAGCTTGTGGCGAAAACCGGAGAAAAAGTCGGCGAAGCGCAGCGGGTTGCCTTCATAGCCGTGGTGGGCCACCGCCACCCAGCCAGCGCCCCAGACCATGTAGAGCAGCTGGGAGATGAGGCTGCCCGCCGGCAGGCGTTCCAGCAGCAGACCGACCGCAAACCAGACGAGAACCATGCCGACGCTGGCCCCCATCCCCTTGTTGAAGATATCGAAGCCGGACCGCACCCAGACCCAGCCACGCCCTATGGGGTGACGGGCGGGTGCTGTGCGCAGGGGGGACAATCCATTCATAACATTTCCTCGGATGAAAACGGCTGGTTGCCGATTCTAGAGCCATGGGGCCCCCGACTCAATGGCGGGCCGCCGTCGACACCGCCGGTGCACGTCATGGCTGCTTGTATCAGACGTTACGGTTATCATAAGAGACCCCTCTGCAAGGGGCATTCACTTATTCAAGAGAATCAAAAATGCGTACATCTCACCTGGCGCCGCTGCTGCTGGCCTCCCTGTTGCTCAACCTCTGGCAGTGGCAAGCCGACCACACCACCGCCCAGCCGGAATCAGACGCCGCCGGCACCGCCCGCGCAGCCCAGTGCGACGCGTCAGCTTCCCAGAGCAGCAGCCAGAACCCGGGGCAAAGCCTGCTGGCCAAGCTGCCCGGCAAGGGCCCCCAGAGCGAGCCAGCTCCCACCCAGGAGGCACTCCCCCCCAACCCCGAGCTGGAAGCCGCCATCAGCCAGTGGAGCCAGTCGAGCGAAGGGTCCGTGCTGATCGAACGGCTCTATGACGCCGAGCAGGGCAGCCAGCTCACCACCGTATTCGATCGGCTCGACATCGTGGAGGACGTGCGCGGACAGGTTCAGGAGCAGCTGCGCGAGCTCTATCGCCTCGGCTTCGATCATCCTGACGCCTATGAGCAGGAGAGCCAGCGCATCTGGAGCAACCTCAGCAACCTGCTGGGGGAGGATACCCGCACCCGGCTCGAGCAGGAGATCTACTCGGGCGACACCAACCGCCTGCTGGAGATCCAGGGAC
Organism: Aeromonas sp. s5; assembly: GCF_040907865.1. NCBI lineage: Bacteria > Pseudomonadati > Pseudomonadota > Gammaproteobacteria > Aeromonadales > Aeromonadaceae > Aeromonas > Aeromonas sp. s5. The sequence continues at coordinate 152,723 of NZ_JBFOCO010000005.1, read as the reverse complement.
GCCTGGCGGAGCGCGGCGAGCTGCTGGCACCGGCCCAGCGCCAATCCCTGACGCGCCTGTTGAGCGAGGCGAACCAGCAGCTGGCCCAGCAGGAGAGCGGCGATGCCGGCACCTATCTGGAGAACCAGCGCGCCTATACCCAGCGGGTGCTGGAGAGCAGCCGCGGCTTCCTGAGCCCGGATCAGCTCAAGGTGCTGCAAGACATGCTGGAACTGGATCTGGTGCGCCAGGAGGTCTCGGTCCAGATGGAAGCCATCTACCAGCGCTTCCAGCCAGCCTCCTGATTTCGTTACCGTTTCGTCTTAGTCAACCCAGCCTGGAATCATCATGAGAGTCGTTTGTTGTCTATTGTTGCTGCTGGCCAGCCAGTCCGCCCTCGCCGAGGGCTTCATCAGCCGCCTGCTCAACCACCCGGTGCCGGGTGGCATCGCCGTGGTGCCCCTTGGCAGCGAGGCACAGACCCCGACCGCCCGCTATCAGGACAAGCCGGTGCTGGTGGTGCGTGAAGAGGGCAAGCGCTGGATTGCCATCGTCGGCATCCCCCTCAAGAGCCAGCCCGGCCCCCACCAGCTGCAGGTGAGCGATGGCCGCACCCTCGGCTTCACGGTCGGCAGCAAGCACTACCGCGAGCAGCACATCAAGCTCAAGAACGGCCGTCAGGTCAACCCGCTGGCCGAGGACATGGCCCGCATCAACCGCGAGCTGGCGGAGCAGACCCGCGCCTACCAGACCTTCAGCCCGGCCCAGCCCAGCAACCTGCTGTTCGACAAGCCGGTGGAGGGCCCGCTCTCCAGCCCGTTCGGGCTGCGCCGCTTCTTCAACGGCGAGGAGCGCAACCCCCACTCCGGCCTCGACTTCGCGGTCGGTGCCGGCACCCCCATCAAGGCGCCGGCGGCGGGCAAGGTGATCCTGATCGGCAACTACTTCTTCAACGGCAACACGGTGTTCGTCGATCACGGCCAGGGGCTCATCAGCATGTTCTGCCACATGTCGAAGGTCGACGTGAAGCTGGGTCAGAGCCTGCCCCGCGGCGGCATCGTCGGCCGGGTCGGCGCCACCGGCCGCGCCACCGGTCCCCACATGCACTGGAACGTCAGTCTCAACGACGCCCGCGTCGACCCCGCCATCTTCATCGGCGCCTTCAAGCCCTGAGGCCGGAGACCTGTCGCGCGCAGGCAGGGGCGTTCAAAACGAAAAAGGCAGCCGAGGCTGCCTTTTTCATGGCCGAATGACCACCTGTCAGGCAGCGCTGTGCTGGCGCGCCTCCCTGTTCATCGCCCGCCACATCACCAGTACCAGCAGGGTGCTGCAGGTGGGCAGCGCCAGCCAGACGCCGGATACCCCCCACAGGGAAGAGAAGCCCCACAGAAAGCCGCCGATCAGCACCAGCTTGCCGCCGGTGAGCAGGGAGGCGACGCGGGCCCGGTTGATGGCCTGGAAGTAGGTGGCCCCCACCAGCAGCAGGCCCTCCATCGGCAACCCCCAGAAGTAGAGCCAGATGCCGAGGCTGGCCACCGGCAACAGGGCCGCGTTGTCACCGGCAAACAGGTAGACCACCCCTTCCGGCCAGAGATAGAGCGGCAGCATGCCGCACAGGGCCACCAGCAGCGTCACCCCGAGCGCCAGGTTGCGCACCCGCAGCACCCGTGCCCAGTTGCCCGCCCCGGCGTTGAAGCTGGCGATGGGCTGGATGCCCATGGCGATCCCCTCGAAGATGAGATAGAAGAAGGCCTCGCTGTAGCTGATGACCCCGTAGGCGGCCACGTGCAGTGAAGTGCCGACCGAGAGCAGCGCCTTGTTGTGCAGCGCCAGCACCACAGACAGGTAGAGGTACATCAGAAAGCTCGACACCCCGAGTCGCAATGTCTCTCCCATCAGCCGCCAGTCGGGCCGCAGGGTATCCCAGCGAATGCGCAGCTGGCTGCGCGGGGTGAAGAAGTGCCACAGGCAGAGGCCGCCGGTCACCGCCTGGGAGAGCATGGTGGCGATGGCGGCCCCCGCCAGCCCCCAGGGGATCACCGCCATCAGCAGATAGTCGAGCAGCACGTTGAGCACGCCGCCCCCCACCAGGATCCAGGTGGTGAGGCCGGGTCGCCCATCGTTGCGCAGCAGGGCGGTAAAGGCCATGGAGAGCACCGCGAACACCCCGAGCCAGGAGTACCACTGCAGATAGGCGTATCCAGCGTCGAAGATGGCCCCCTCCGCCCCCATCCACACCAGCATCTCGTCGCCATAGTGGATACCGATGAAGGCGAGCAGCGCCGAGGCGATAAGCACCATCACCAGCGCGTTGCCGACGATGTGACGGGCCCTGCCCTGCTCCCCCTTGCCCAGATAAAACGAGGCGAGCGCCGAGGAGCCCATGCCGATCAGCGCCCCCACCGCATAGAGCACGGCGCAGATGGGGTAGGCCAGCATCATGCCGGCGAGGCCATCCTGGCCCAGAATATGGCCGACGAAGATGCCGTCTATGGTGACATAGATGCCGGTGACCAGCATGGCGGCCACGGTCGGGGTGACGTAGCGCCAGAACAGGCGGGAAAGGGGGGCCGTGCCCAGATCGACTGCGGACATAGGATGCTCAATGGAGGGGAAAACGGCCGGAATGATAGCCAAAGCGGGCCGGGATCGCCCGTTATTTATGTTACAAATCATTAATATGGAAAACTTTACCCGCCCAGGCCCCTGCTTTAGGCTAGGGCGACTCCACCTGAACGGAAACGTGCGCCATGTTGCAACGCCTGCTCTCCCTGCTGCTCTGCCTTACTCTTCTTTCTCCCCTTGCCCAGGCCGATGACGCCATCACCCAGGTGGAAGAGCTGCTGCAGAGCGTGCCCAAGACGGACACCCCGGAGAACCAGAAGCTGCGGGAGAGCTACCAGCAGGCGCTGCAATTTGCCCGGGAAGCCCAGCGCTATCGCGAGCAGGGCAAGGCCTATCAGCAGGTGCTCATCGACTATCCCAAGGAGTCGGCCCGCCTCAAGGAGAGCCTGCACAACTACCAGCCCCAGCCTCGCCCTGCCCTCTCTTCCCTGAAGGAGGAGGCGCTGCGCCAGGCCATCGGCCTGAGCAGCAACCGCCAGCTCAACCTGCGCAAGGAGCGCCAGGGGGTGATGGACAGCCTCAACCAGCTGGAGAGCACCGGCCAGGAGTATCACCTGCGGGTCGACGAGCTGCGCAAGCAGTTGCAGCAGACCCGTGCCCTGCTCGATCGGCTCAGCTTCAGCAGCGAGTCTGACCGCCAGCAGGATGCCCAGCAGCTGGTGACCCGCCTCAAGGAGCAGAGCCTCTCCGACCGGATCCAGATGCTGGAGCTGGAACAGCTCTCCGCCCAGCAGCGCAACGATCTGGGCAAGCTCAGGCTGCAGGAGCTCAACCTCGCCATCACCGACGAGGACGAGTGGCAGACCAGCCTGCTCAACCAGCAGAACCAGCTGCGCCGCGACAAGACGGAACAGGCACTGGCGGAGAGCGAGCGGCTGCGCAAGCAGCTCACCTCCGACATGCCGCTGCTGCTGGAGCAGCAACAGCAGAACCAGGCGCTCTCCATCCAGCTCGGCGCGCTCGAAGATCAGATTGAGCGGGTGCAGGACGAGCAGCGGGTGATCGACACGAACCTCTCGACCCTGAACGACCTGGTCAACTCGGTGCGCGAGCAACTGGAGTGGCTGCAGATCAGCAACGCCTACGGCGAGAACCTACGCAGCAAACTCTCGGATCTGCCCGCCTACTTCCCCCTCGACAAGCTGGAGTCGGCCATCGTCAACGCCCGCATGGCCAAATACCAGTACGAGACCGAGCAGGATGCCCTCAAGGATCCGCGCCAGCTGCGCGATCAGCTGCTGACCACCGACGGCATCACCCTGGATCGCGCCCAGCTGGCGGTGCTCGACAACCTGCTCAAAGCCAGGCGGCAGCTGCTGACCCGACTCAACGACGCCGCCGACAGCCTCATTCAGGAGCAGACCCGGCTCAAGCTGCTCTACAGCCGCCAGAACAGCAAGATCGACGAGATCCGCGAGCTCAGCGCCAGCCACCTGTTCTGGATGCCGGACGTGCGCCCGCTCACCCCGGCCGTGCTGCTCGGGGTGCCGGCCGCCCTCGGTCTCGCCCTCAACCCGGTCAACTGGCTGCAGCTGCCCCAGGCCATCGCCGAGAACAACCCCATCACCCTCACCTTCGCCGGTATCGGCATCCTGGTGCTGGCCTGGTGCTGGTTCAAGCTGGCTCGCCACCTGACCCACTACAGCCAGTACATAGCGCCCCGCATCGGCAAGGTGACCCAGGACAAGTTCAGCCTCACCAGCCGGCTGCTGATGCGCTCTCTGCTGGCCTCCCTGCCGCTGCCCGCCATGGTGCTGATGGTGCGCGGCCTGCTCGACGGCGCCTGGCAATACCCGTTCGCGGTGGCGGTGGCCCGCGGCCTCGGCGAGATCTGGTTCCTGCTGCTGGCGCTCTTGATGGCCCGCCACCTGACGCTGGAGAAGGGGATCCTGATCCTCCATTTTCGCTGGCAAAAGGAGAGGGTGCAGAAGGTGTGGAGCCAGTTTCGCACCCTGCTGCTGGTGATCATCCCGAGCTTCTTCGTGCAGGGCATGGCCAACAGCTATCAGGAGCACGCCTTTTACGATTCCCTCGGCAGGCTGGCCTTCATCGTCGGCGCCCTCTGGCTGCTGCTGTTCTTCGCCCGCCTCAACCGGGAGCGGCTGCCGCTCACCTGGGGTCAGGCCGACATGAGCAAGCCCCACCTGCTGCACCACTTCATCTGGAACAGCCTGATGCTGGCGCCGCTGCTGGCGGTGATCGGCTCATTGCTCGGCTATTTCTATACCTCGCGCATTCTGTTGCGCCAATTAGAACTGAGCCTGCTGATGGGGCTGGGTTGTCTGCTCGTCTACTATCTGGCCCACCGCTGGATGCTGATCCAGCGCCGCCGCCTCGCCTTCGAGCGGGCCAAGAGCAAGCGGGCCGAGATCCTGGCCCAGCGCGGCCGGGAAGAGGGACACGACGAGCTCAGCTCCGAGATCCCGGACGTGGTGGAGGACACCGAGCTGGATCTGGACACCATCAGTGCCCAGTCCCTCGGGCTGGTGCGCACCCTGCTGATGCTGGGCTTCACCATGCTGGTGGTGGTGCAGTGGTCCGAACTCAACTCGGCGTTCAGCTTCCTGCGCAGCATCGAGGTGTGGCAGGTGAGCAGCAAGATCGGCGGAATCGAGCAGGTCGTCGCCATCACATTGCAGGACCTGATGCTGACGGCCTTCACCTTCATCCTGACCGTGGTCACCGCCCGCAATCTGCCGGGCCTGATGGAGCTGACCCTGCTCCAGCACCTGAGCCTCTCCCCCGGCACCGGTTTTGCCATCACCACAGTGACCAAGTACATAGTACTGGTGGTGGGGGCGCTGACCGGCTTCTCCATTCTCGGCATCGACTGGTCCAAGGCGCAGTGGATGGTGGCGGCCCTCTCCCTGGGCCTGGGTTTCGGGCTGCAGGAGATCTTCGCCAACTTCGTCTCCGGCCTCATCATACTGTTCGAGAAACCGATCCGGCTCGGCGACACAGTCACCATCCGCGAGCTGACCGGCACCGTCACCAAGATCAAGACCCGCGCCACCACCATAGTGGATTGGGACAGGAAGGAGATCATCGTCCCCAACAAGGCCTTCATCACCGAGCAGTTCATCAACTGGTCCCTGTCCGACGCCATCACCCGGGTACGGCTGCGCATCCGCATCGGCCTGACCCAGGAGCCGAGAAAGATACAGACCATTCTGGAAGAGTCGATCAAGGCCTCCACCCTGGTGCTGGAGACCCCCTCCCCCGAGGTGTTCCTGATCGAATTCACCGACTCGGCCCTGATCTACGAGATCCGGCTCTACGTGAACAGCATGGATCACCGCATGCCCATCACCCACGAGGTCCACTCGCTGGTGCTGGAGAAACTGCAGCAACAGGGGCTGGGGCTGCCACACCAGCAGATCGACATTCGTCTGAGCCGGGCCTGAGTCGCCCTCACAGGAGCACAACATGCAGATCATCGCCCATCGCGGCGCCAGCGGACTGGCACCGGAGAACACCCTCAAGGCCATCAGGCTGGCGTTGACGCTGGGGGCCGGGGCCATCGAGATCGACGTGCAGCAGGCCGACGGCGAGCTGTGGGTCTTCCATGACCGAAGACTGGAGCGCTGCACCGACGGCCGCGGCGTGCTGACGGCCCAGTCACGTGCCTATCTGGCGAGCCTGAATGCCGGCGAGGGAGAGGGGATCCCGACCCTGTGGCAGGTGATGGAGGCCATCGCCGGACAGGCCGAGCTGCATATCGAGCTGAAAGGAGCAGAAACAGCCGACGAGGTGGCCCGACTGACCCTGCGTGCCGAGGCCAAGCTTGGCTTCACGACCGCCCAGTGGGTCGTCTCCTCCTTCCACCATCCCGAGCTTGCCCGCTTCGCCGCCCTGCGCCCCGAGATCCGGCTGGGGGCACTCACCTCCACCATTCCCCTCACCCAGGCGGCCTTTGCGGCCGAGCTGGGTGCCTGGTCACTCAACTGCGACGTGGATTTTGTCGATCAACAGCTGGTGCAGGATGCCCACGATCGCGGGCTAAAAGTGCTGGTCTACACGGTCGATGATCCCGCCGATCAGGCTATGCTGGCTGCCATCGGCGTCGACGGCATCTTCACCAACCGGCCGGATCGCTTTCTGCCATCCGCCAAATTGGACTCATTGTGTCGGGGGTGATCGATAACCGCTGATTTAAGCTATAAATTTAATGGCGCACCGGGATACAAAAAGTTCGACTTTGGCCGATACAGTGTTGGCCCATAACAATAAAACCACACATCGCAGACTGAAGCTCACAAGGATGTAAACATGAACTTATCCATCAAGAACAAGCTTGTCCTCGCCATCGGGGTCATTATCCTGGTCATCACAGGCCTGCAGGTCTGGTACAACACAAGTCAACTGAAAAGCGAGACCCGGCGTCTGATCTGGAGCTTCATCGACGACAGCTCGGTCTCGAATGTCAAAGGCATCTCCCGCTGGCTGGATGCCCGCATCGGCATGGTCACCGCCACCAAGGAGGCCTTCGCCAAGGAAGACGAACCCATCAGCCATCTGGCCCAGACCATGAACGCAGGCAACTTCGACCTGGTCTACGTGGGCACCAAGGATGGCAAGATGATCCAGAGCAAGCCGACCGACCTGCCGGCCGGCTATGACCCCCGTCAACGTCCCTGGTACAAGGACGCCATGGCAGCCGGCAAGCTGGCCATCACCTCGCCCTACGCCGACATCACCACGGGTCAGCTGATCATCACCATCGCCGAGCCCTTCACCCGGGGCAACACCCAGGGGGTCATCGCCGGTGACGTCTCCATCGATGCCCTGGTACGCGATGTGCTTGCCCTCAATTCGGAAGGTACCTACGCCATCCTGGTTGACGGTAATGGCACCATCATCGCCCACCCGGACAAGGAGCTGGCGCTCAAGCCGGCCACCGCCCTCTCCCCCGATCTGACCGCAGCCAAGGTCAACGAACTGGCCCATGACAACACCATCTCCGAGATGGAGATCAGCGGCAAACCCAGCGTATTCGACCTGACCGAAATCCCGAACACCAACTGGTATTTCGGCATCGTGGTGGACGAAGCGGTCGCCTATCAATCCGTCTCCCGCATGGTCACCTCCGCCCTGCTGCAAGGCCTGCTGACCATCCTCATCGTGGCCGGTTTCTCCTACGTCGCCATCAGCGGCTCCCTGGCACCGTTGAAGACCCTTGGCGAGGCGATTGCCGATCTCTCCCGCGGCAACGGGGATCTGACCCGCCGCGTCAAGATCGAGCGGGAAGACGAAGTGGGCATAGTCGCCAAACACGTCAACACCTTCATCGACCGCATCCACGTGATGGTGCAGGACATCTCCAACTCCTCCGGGCAACTGAACCAGCAGGCCAAGTCGTCCCACAACATGGCGGAGAAATCGAGCCAGGGTCTGGCCCGCCAGCAAAACGAGATCTCCCAGATCGCGACTGCGGTGCACGAGATGTCCGCCACCGCGGTGGAAGTGGCCAGCAACGCCGAGCAGACTGCCGATGCGGCCCGCAGCTCCTCCAGCAGCTGTGAGCACGGCAAGCAGGTGATCGCCCGCAACCAGCGCTCCATCACGGATCTCGCCACCCAGGTCAAACAGGCTTCCGGCATCATCCAGGAGCTGGAGAAGAACGCTCAGGAGATCAACACCATCCTCTCCACCATTCAGGGCATCGCCGAGCAGACCAACCTGCTGGCACTGAACGCCGCCATCGAAGCAGCCCGTGCCGGCGAGCAGGGCCGCGGCTTCGCGGTGGTGGCCGACGAGGTGCGGGTGCTGTCACAGCGCACCCACAGCTCCACCGTCGAGATCCGCAACATGATCGAGACCCTGCAGCGCAACACCCAGGGCGCCGTCAGCACCATGCACGAAGGCCAGCTGCTGGCCCAGAACAGCGTGGAAGATGCCAACGATGCCACCCAGGCACTGGAGCAGATCACTGCCTCCATCAACCAGATCTCCGACATGGCGACCCAGATCTCCAGCGCAGCCGAGGAGCAGCGGGCCGTTACCGACGAGGTGAGCCGCAACATCCAGGCGGTCAAGGACGTCTCGGACGAGCTGGCGGTCGATGCCGACAGCTCGCGCCATCTCTCTGAACAACTTAAAAATATTTCAGGTGAACTGAGCAATCAGGTCGGCATGTTCCGCATCTGATGCTGATCGACAAAAGGGGCCATGCAGGCCCCTTTTTTTATGAAAAAATGCTTTGGTTTCAATAGTTATTACCACATCAACCCGCAGGGATTACCGACTTTCCTGCACGACACCGGTCAGCCCTCGATCCTGCAACAGCTAACTCACCGTGACATTCGGATTAGTTTTTTGAACTCAATCACCACATTCTTCTATCCGTGAATAATTCTTATTAAATATTTTTGATAAAAAACTTAAAAACTTTGGGGGTAATACCTAAAAAGAGAGGTGTTTCTCATTTTTTTGAAAGAAAACTACGTATAATCCTGAGCTTAAAATAACCATAGTAATGACAGCGGCTGATACCGATAACTGCAGGATAGCGATAATTACGGCGTTTTCATCCAAGGAATGGGGTGATTTTGATAAAGATCACCATTGCCAAGCACTAAAACAGACCAGTTTGACTTGCATCAAGCCTGAATTTTTTTCATAGAGCAAAATCGTGCCCAGCAAATCTATCCCTAAGGAGGCAGATGTGGATATTATCAAGACCGATGTCGCCATCATCGGTGCTGGTGGTGGTGGCCTGCGTGCCGCAATCGCCATAGCGGAAGCTCACCCGGAGCTGGAGATCGCCCTGATCTCCAAGGTCTACCCGATGCGCAGCCACACAGTGGCCGCAGAGGGCGGCGCCGCCGGTGTCGTCCGTGATGATGACTCCCTCGAAAACCACTTCAACGACACCGTCTCCGGTGGCGACTGGTTGTGTGAGCAGGACGTGGTCGACTACTTCGTCAACAACGCCACCAACGAGATGATCCAGCTGGAGCACTGGGGTTGCCCCTGGAGCCGCAAGCCGGACGGCAAGGCCAACGTGCGCCGTTTCGGCGGGATGAAGATCCCCCGCACCTGGTTCGCGGCAGACAAATCCGGTTTCCACATTCTGCACACCCTGTTCCAGACCTCCATCAAGTACCCGAGCATCAAGCGCTTTGACGAGCACTTCTGCATGGATCTCATCGTGGAAGATGGTCGCGTCCAGGGCGTACTGACCTTTGACATCCAGAACGGCATCACCCGTTTCATCCAGGCCAAATCCGTCATTCTGGCCACCGGTGGAGCCGGCCGTGTCTATCGCTACAACACCAACGGCGGCATCGTTACCGGTGACGGCATGGCGCTGGCCTACCGCCACGGCGTACCGCTGCGCGACATGGAGTTCGTCCAGTATCACCCGACCGGTCTGCCGGGCACCGGCATCCTGATGACCGAAGGTTGTCGTGGTGAGGGCGGCATCCTGCTCAACAAGGATGGCTACCGCTACCTGCAAGACTACGGCTTGGGCCCGGAAACCCCGGTCGGCCAGCCGAAGAACAAGCATATGGAGCTGGGTCCCCGTGACCGTCTCTCCCAGGCCTTCTGGCAGGAGCAGCAGAAAGGCCGCGTGATCCAGGGCCCGATGGGCGACGTGGTTCACCTCGACCTGCGCCACCTCGGCGAGAAATACCTGAAAGAGCGTCTGCCCTTCATCTGCGAACTGGCCAAGGCCTACGTGGGTGTGGATCCGGTCAAGGAGCCGATCCCGGTACGTCCGACTGCCCACTACACCATGGGCGGCATCGAGACCAACGGCGCATGCGCCACCCGCCTGCCGGGCCTCTATGCCCTGGGCGAGTGTGCCTCCGTCGGTCTGCACGGCGCCAACCGTCTGGGTTCAAACTCCCTGTCCGAGATCGTGGTGTTCGGCAAGGTGGCCGGTGAGCACGCTGGTGAATTTGCCAAGACCCAGTCTCACGGCAACACCCAGGCGCTGGCAGCCAAGGCCGAGACGCTCATCAAGCAACACCTCTCCCTGCTCGACATCGACGGCACCGAAAACCCGGCGGATATCCGCAACGAACTGGGCATGTCCATGGAAGCCGGGGTCGGTATCTACCGTACCGAAGAGCTGATGCAGGGCACCATCGACAAGATCAACGAGCTGAAAGCCCGTTACAAGAAGATCAAGATCAACGACAAGTCCTCCGTCTTCAACACCGATCTACTGTACGCCATCGAACTGGGCTACATGCTGGACGTGGCCGAAGCCATGGCGCACTCCGCCATCAACCGGAAAGAGTCCCGCGGTTCCCACCAGCGTCTGGACGGTTACGAGGAGCGTGATGACGTCAATTTCCTCAAGCACACTCTCTCCTTCTACAACGGCGAAGGGGCCCCGACCATCGACTATTCCGATGTGAAAATCACTAAATCCCAACCGGCCAAGCGCGTGTACGGTTCCGAGGGTGAGAAACAAGACGAGGCTAAGAAGAATGGCTGAGATGATCGAAATTGAAATCCTGCGCTACCGTCCCGAGCAGGATAACGAGCCCTGGATGCAGACCTTCCAGGTGCCCTACCTCAAAGAGATGTCCCTGCTGGATGCGCTGCAATACATCAAGGATCATCTGGACTCTACCCTGAGCTTCCGCTGGTCCTGCCGGATGGCGATCTGCGGCTCCTGCGGCATGATGGTCAACGGCATTCCGAAACTCGGTTGCAAGACCTTCCTGCGGGACTACCTGCCGGGCAAGATGACTATCGAGCCGCTCAACAACTTCCCGATCGAGCGCGATCTGGTGGTCGACATGTCCGACTTCATCGAGAAGCTGGAGAGCATCAAGCCCTACATCATCCCGTCTGAGCCGCGCAACCTGTGCGATGGCGAGTACACCCAGACCCCGGCTGACATGGCGAAGTATCACCAGTTCTCCATGTGCATCAACTGCGGTCTGTGCTACGCGGCTTGCCCACAGTATGGCATCAACAAGAAGTTCACCGGTCCGGCGGCCCTGGCACTGGCCTACCGCTACAACGCCGACAACCGCGACAGCGCGTCCAAAGAGCGGATGAAGATCATCAGCCAGGACGAGGGCGTCTGGGGTTGCACCTTCGTGGGTTACTGCTCCGAAGTGTGCCCGAAAGGCGTGGATCCGGCGGCGGCCATCCAGCTTGGCAAGGTCGAGAGCGCCAAGGACTACATGATCGCCATGTTCAAGCCAGATTGAGATCAGGAATGAGACCATGAACAACACCAATAGCAAACGTAAGCCTTACGTCCGCGAAATGAAGAAAGACTGGTGGCTGAAGAATGCCTTCTACACCGGCTACATGATCCGCGAAGGCACCAGCATCTTCGTCTCCATCTACGCCGTCGTGCTGATGTGGGGTCTGCTGCGGCTGGTACAGGGTCAGGAGGCGTTCAACGGCTGGCTGGAATCCCTGCAGAGCCCGATCGCCATCCTGTTCCATGTCATCGCCCTGGCAGCCTGCCTGTTCCACGCCAAGACCTGGTTCGCCCTGGCGCCGAAAGCCATGCGCATCTTCCGTGGCGAAGACCTGGTGCCGGAGAAGCCGATCGTCATCGCCCAGTATGTGGCGCTGGCGGTGGTATCCCTGCTTGTCCTGATCATCGTGGCCTGAGGAGAAAACAATGAGACGTTCTGACGAGCCTGGTTATTGGTGTCTGTTTGGTACCGGGCTCTCATTCAGAAACGTTGGCCACGATCACTCAATCATGATTTGAGGAAAAAATATGAGACGTTCTGACGAGCCTATATATTGGGGTCTGTTTGGTGCCGGCGGCATGGTCGTTGCCATGCTGCTGCCGGTCATTGTCCTCATCACAGGTCTGCTGGTGCCCATGGGCATCATGGACGTGGAGACCATGAGCTACGAGCGCGTGCTGGAATTCGCCAGCTCCTGGTGGGGTGCCTGCATCCTGCTGGCCATCATCGCCCTGCCCATCTGGCACGGCATGCACCGCATCTACCATGGCCTGCATGACTTGGGGATCCACACCACCAAGCTGCACCACTATGTGTTCTATGGCTTCGCCTTCCTGGTGTCCGCCATCACCCTGGGTCTGCTGATGGTGCTGGTGTTCCAGTAAGCACATCCAGACTGCATGACAAACCGGGCCAAGTGCCCGGTTTTTTTATGACCATCTTCCGCGGCTCATCTCCATCCGATAGCAGGCCAGCTGTGCTTGATGAGACAGCTTTCAACATCCCTTCACCAGAGCCGCGGTGCCGGCTCACGGCCGTTTTCCGCGTAGTAGAGCGACGGCAGAAACTGCGCCAGATAGCTGAATTCGCTGTAGCAGTGGCGCATCAGATTGAAGCCTATCTCGTCCGGCACCTCGTCAAGCGGATTGGTGCAGGCCTTGCCCAGCAGGAAGCGGCTGCGCAGCACACAGCCGTATGGGGTATCGCGCGCCAGGTGCAACATCTCGCCATCCAGCGGCGCCCCGTTGTCATCGAGCGCCACCTCATCGCCAAAGCCGATACGGGCGCAGATGGCGGCAGAGAGAGCCTGTGTATCCCGCGCCTCCTGCAGCGGCTGCGGGTCGAACACCTCTTCGGCGCCGTGGAACTTGAGGCGAGCCGCCACCGGCGGCAGCTCGGCAAGCCACTCCACCGCCGCTATGCTGGCTCCCACATAACGCTCACCTCTCTTCCAGTGATGATCCCAGCCCCGGTGCTCGACGTGGTCGTGGGGGTGCCACCACCGGATGTGCTGGGTCGTCTCGAAGAAGGTGAACCACCAATCCAGCATGCGCCCCTTGCAGCCGTGCAGATCGGTGCGGATGGCGACCGTCAGCAGGCCCTCGGTGCTGCGGGTCAGGCCCATTTCCAGGCGCAGCGGCTGCGGCCTTAGCAACTCATTGATGTCATTGACGCCCCAGGGGGCAAGCAAGGCGGAAGTATTCATGATGAGACTCCGATAAATTTAGGAAACGAATTTCGTTTCCCAAATTACGCTATGCCTGTATGCTGAGTCTGTCAATGCTTTCCAGGAGCCCATCATGTCGCACCAAACCGATGAAGAAACACGCTCACGGGGCCGGCCGGTCACCCCGGAAGCGGACCTGCGTGCCGCCCTCACCGAGGCAACGCTGACCTTGCTGCTCAAGGGAGGATACGGTGCCACGACCGTGGATGCGGTGGCCAAACAGGCGGGGGTCGCCAAGAAGACCCTCTACCGCTTTGCCGCCAACCGCGACGAACTGGTGGCGCAGGCGGTGCGCAGCTGGACCGATGCCTTTCAACCCGCATTCGAGCAGGATGCCACTCACCCAGGCGCCCTGGGGGAGATGCTGGAGCAGGGCTTGCAGGCCATTGCAGATCAGGTGCTGAGTGCTCAGGCGGTGGGCATGTTCCGGCTGCTGCAGCATGAGTTCACGGGGCGCGATGCCCTGCTGGCGGCCTATCAGGAGAACGGGATAACCCGCGGCAGGGCGACCCTGGCGGCGTGGTTGCAGCGCCAGCAGCAACTGGGCTGGCTGCGCGAGCTTGATTCAGCCCAGACCAGCGATCTGCTGCTGGCGATGACCATGGCGGAGCCGCTGCGCCAGATGGCGCTCGGCTTGCTGGCGCCAGGCAGCGACATCCACGCGCGCATCACCGCCGCCGTAGCCCTGGTTCTGCCCGCCCTGGTACGAGGGTAAAGCCCCCTCGGCCAGGAGGCCGCGTCACGGCAAAGGGCGAGATGACATCAGAACGCGAAACCTGCCGAGAAGTTGCCGCCCCAGTCAGCGCCATCACAGCCATAAAAAACCGGGCATCAGGCCCGGTTTTTTATGGTCATCACTCCATCGGCGGCAAGAAGCGGCGCATCACCTCGTCGCTGTAACCGCTGTCCTGAAACTCGATAAGCAACTGGTTGAGGCGGGTCACCAGCTCATAGGAGCGCGGCGAGCCCTTGCTCACCAGCAGATAGAAGCCCTTGCGGCTGGGCAGGGCGAGGTGGAGCAGGCCGCTCTCGCTCTGGTAGATGCCAAGGCCGATGCCGCTCATCAGGGGTTCAATCTCGCTGGGCAAAAAGTCGCAGCGATCGCGCCCCAGCATGTCCAGCGCCTGCTGCAACTGCTTGAGTCGGCGCGGCTCCTGCGCCAGCCCGTAGGGGGCATAGTTGTAACCGAGCACCCCGCACACCCGGGAGCGATTGACCGTCTGCAGATCGGGCGCCTCGGGAAAGCGCCGCTTGAGGTAGAAAAATCCGAGGTGGGTGTAGTAGAGCGGTACGCTGTAGAAGGCATATTCTGCCCGCTCCGGCTTGTAGCTGGCATCCCAGGTCAGCTCGCACAATTGGTTCTGGCGATAGTCGGCCAGCTCCTGCTGCACCCGTGCCCAGGGCAGATAGCGGATCTTGTAGGACAAACCGAGCCGCTTCAGGGCCTCGAGCACCTGGGTCGTGGCAGAGCCGGTGAGACGGCCGGTATCGGGCACGCCATCCTTGCGCTCCCAGTAGGTGAAGGGGGCCCACTCGTTGCCCTCCCCCAGGCAGATCTGCACCTCGGGCTGGGCCGCCTCCACCAGCCCGGTCAGGCCCCATCCCAGCAGCAACAACATGGCTCGCGTCATCGTCTCCCTCCTTCGCCTCCCTTGCAGCTTAGTGCAGGCGAGTGTGACGATCCCCGTTATAGTGCCCCCTCCTGCCACAGGGCCAGCAGGGGCGCGGGGATGGCGCCGTAGCGCAAGGTCGGAGTCTGGTGCCAGTCGGCCAGCCGCTGCAGCGCCTTGGCCAGCTCCTGCGCCAGGGTCCGGGTCACCCTGACCCCCGCCTCCAGATAGAGGCTCTTTATCTCGAAGATCCCCTGCTGGCGATGGGCCTTGGCGTCCATCCTGCCCACCAGCTTGCCGCGATGCAGCAGCGGCAGCACGAAGTAGCCGTACTGGCGCTTGGGCGCCGGGGTGTAGCACTCGATGCGATAGTCGAACTGGAACAGCTCGCTGGCCCGCTTGCGATCCCACACCAGCGGATCAAACGGTGACAGCGCCGTGGTGTGACTGGCCTTGAGGGTGCCAGCCTGAGCCCGGGCCAGCTCATCCGCCAGCGAGGCGTGCACGAAGGCGCCGTGCTGCCACCCCTCCACCCGCACCGGCAGCAGCTCCCCTTCGTCCGCCAGTTGATGGAGCAGGGCGTCGTATTTCCCGCGCCGCAGCCGATAGTAGTCGGCCACCCAGCCGGTCTTGACCAGCCCCAGCGCCCGGCAACTGGCTCGCACCATGTCCCTTTGCGCCTGTTCCGGGCTCGGCAGATCCCGCTCGTCGCGCCACTCGGGCATCACCCGCTCGGCCAGATCGTAAACCCGCTGGAAGTTGCGCCGCTCGCGCACCATCAGCTGGCCTGCGGTGAACAGCACCTCCAGATGGCGCTTCTCCGGCTTCCAGTCCCACCAGCCGTTGCCCTTGCCCCCCTTGCGTTCAAAATCCGCCGCCCGCACCGGGCCGTGCTGGCGAATGCGCTCGATGATCTCGCCAATCTCCTGCTGATGGATGGCGAGCCAGTTGGCCGAAAATTTCCAGCCCATGGCGGCGGGATCCAGCATGCGGTGGCGCAGCAGGCGGTAATCCTCCCGCGGCACGAAGCAGGCCTCGTGGGCCCAGTATTCGAAGATATTGCCATCGGCCAGCAACTGCTCCAGCCAGCCGGGTTCGTACTGCCCCAGCCGGCTGAACAGCACCAGGTAAGGGCTGCGGGCCACCACCGAGATGGTGTCTATCTGCAGCAGCGCCATGCGGCGGATGGTGGCCAGCAGATCGGTCGGTTTCGCCTTGCCGCGGCGCGGCGTCAGCAGCCCTTGGGCCGCCAGTTGCAGATGACGGGCGTCTTGCAATGAGAGGTGGGGGATCGACATGGAAATAGGGGCATCCATTCCTGGGTATCGGGCCACCAGCATGCCCAACTCATGGCCAAATGAAAACGCCCGGCTCAGGGTTTGGTGATGACCGCCACATCCGCGTGAGGAAACTCGACCTGTGCCTGCCAGCGGGTCGCCAGGGCGCGAAAGGAGGCCTCGGCAAAGAAGACGATGTGGGTCGGATCGTGGCGATAGCGCCACTGCCGAAAGCGCTCGTCCCCCAGCACCCGCTGGGTCTGCAGCACCAGCAGGCCGCCGGGCTTGAGGCAGCCCCACAGCGTCTCCAGCACGGCGCGCGGCTCTGCGATGTGCTCGATCACCTCGGTGCTGGTGATGAAGTCATACTGCCGCGTCAGCAATTCGGGCTCATCGGCATAGAACTTGTCGTAGCCCGCCATCTGGTAGCCCGCCTCCCGCCCCATGGCGATGAGCGCCGGGCCCGGGCCGCAGCCAAAATCGAGGCCGCTGGCCGGCGGAGGGAGGCGGCGCTGCACCTCGCCGAAGGCACGCTGCAAAAAATGGCGATAGCGGGGGTCATCCACCTGGTTGTCGTGGCCGTCATAGACCGCTTTCTCGCGCGCGGGATCCAGGTGCTCGGCCGCATCCAGCCAGACCAGCTCGCAGGCCCGGCAGCGATGGTACAGCTTGCCGGCCACCGGCAGCTCATAGGCATCGGTGGCGCAGCAGAGCGGGCAGGATAAGGGGGTCATGGCATCTCCTCTCGAAAGCGGGGCGGTCAAACGTGGCCGCAGCTTGCCTGCCAGGCTGGCGGCTGACAAGGTTTTTGTCCGCACGCCCCGTGTTCGGGTCGCAGCTTTACCTCTTTTTTCAACCAGTTGCATCTGTGTGAAACAGATTTTTTACCTCTTAAGGGTTTCTTAAGTTTGCCCCTTTAGTCTGATGACAATCGACAAGAAGGAGCCATCCATGACCACCGACATTCAAGCCCCCTATCGGCTGACGCTGGCCGATACCCCACAACAGGTCATGGCACTGCAGGGCTACATCCAGGCGGCCTACAGCCAGGAGTTCAACGCCCGCATTCCCCATTTTCTGCCCTGCCTGCTCGGCCTCTACCGGGCCGACGGCCTGCTGGTCGGCGCCTGTGGTCTCAAGCTGGCCGGCAGCGATCGCCTCTATCTGGAACAGTATCTGGATCAGCCCATCGAGGCCGCCATCGAAACCCGGCTCGGTTCCCCCGCCCGGCGGGATCGCATCGTCGAGGTGGGCAACCTCGCCTGCAGCGAGCCCGGCAACGCCCGCCTGATGTTTGCGGCGCTCTGCCGCCTGCTGTGCGACAACGACCTCGACTACGTGGTGTTCACCGGCACAGCCAAGCTGCGCAACAGCTTTCACCGCCTCCATCTCACCCCGGTGGAGCTGGCCCCCGCCCAGGCCGACAAGGTGGGTGACGACGCCAGCGCCTGGGGGGCCTATTACCACTGCCAGCCCAAGGTGATGGTCGGCGACCTCGGCCTCGGGCGGCAGGCGCTGGCCCGGGGCAGCCTGCTGCTCTCCCTGCTGGCCCCCATGCCCTCCCTGTTCAACTGCCCGCATCGGAGCGCCTTATGATGCTGTTTGACCAAATCGCCTACTTCGCCCGCCAGACGCCCCACAGCCCGGCCCTCGCCAACAGCCAGCACAGCCTCAGCTACGAGGCGCTGTGGCAGCAGTTGCCGCCACTGGCCGACCGCCTGCAGATGGCTGGGATCAGCCGACTGGCACTGCAGCTGGACAACGGCCTGCCCTGGGCACTCATCGATCTCGCCTGCGCCATGGCCGGTATCGTGGTGATCCCGATCCCCCACTTCTTCAGCCTGGAGCAGCAGGAGTGGTTGCTGGAGAGCAGCGGCGCCGACGCCCTGATCGGCCCCCACCACCCCGGCTGGCAGGCCAGCGAACCGCTGACGCTCGCGGTCGGCGAGCTGCCGTTGTGGCGCCGTATCCCTGCCCGGCTGCCGCCCCTGCCGGCCGGCACCGCCAAGATCACCTATACCTCCGGCACCACAGGCCAGCCCAAGGGGGTCTGCCTGTCGCTGGCCCAGATGATGGCGGTCTGCAGCTCGCTGGCCGAACGGGTCGCCCCGGCCAAGGTTGAGAAGCACCTGACCCTGCTGCCGCTCACCACCCTGCTGGAAAACCTGACCGGCCTCTACGTGCCGCTGCTCACCGGAGCCTGCAGCCGCATCCCTTCGCTCGCTGAGCTCGGCTTTGCCGGCTCCAGCAAGCTGGACCCGGCCACCCTGGCCCAGGCCCTGCTGCGCTGGCCCACCCACAGCCTGGTGCTGGTGCCCGAGCTGCTGCGCCTGCTGCTGGCCCTGTGCAGCGCCAACCCGGCGCTGGCAGAACAGCTGGCCGCCCTGCGCTTCGTCGCGGTGGGCGGCGGCAAGGTCTCGCCCGAGCTCATCAGCCGGGCCCGCAAGCTGGGGCTGCCGGTCTACGAGGGGTACGGGCTGTCAGAGTGCGGCTCCGTCGTGGCGCTCAACGGCCCTAACGGCCACAGCCTGGGCAGCGTCGGCCAGCCACTGCCCCACTGCCGGGTATCGATCGCCGCCGACGGCGAGATCCTGGTGGAGGGAGCCGCCATGCTCGGCTATCTGGGCAGCGATGAGGCGGTACCAGCGCTGGTCGCCACCGGCGATCTGGGTCACCTGGATGCCGAGGGTTATCTGCACATCACCGGGCGCAAGAAGAACGTCCAGATCACCGCTTTCGGTCGCAACTTCTCCCCCGAGTGGGTCGAGGCGGAAGCCCAGCTCTGTCCGGCCATCGCCCGCATCGTGATCTTCGGCGACGGCCAGCCGGCCAACGTCGCCCTGATCCAGCCGCAGCCCGGCACCGACGCCCTGCTGGCCCAGCAGATCGAGCAGCTCAATCATCGCCTGCCCGACTATGCCCGCATCCATCACTGGCTGCCGGTGGCGCTGGATCAGCATCCGGAACTGCTCACCGCCAACGGTCGCCCCCGTCGCGAACGGATTTATCACCACTTTTCCCGGCAGATCAGCCAATGCCTTACAGGAGAGACCTCATGAGCTTCTATCAGACTCTGCAACAAGCCACTGCCAGTGAGCGCGAGCATCTGTTCAACGCCCCCATCATAGAGGCGTGCCGCAAGGGGGAGATCTCCCGCGACACCTACCTGCGTTTCCTCTCCCAGGCCTTCTATCACGTGCGCCACACGGTGCCGCTCTTGATGGCCACCGGCGGCAAGCTGGGCCAGGAGTATGAGTGGGTGCGCGGTGCCATCAAGGAGTACATCGACGAGGAGTACGGCCATCAGGAGTGGATCCTGAGCGACATCCGCGCCTGTGGCGGCGATGCCGAGGCGGTGCGCCACGGCCATCCCGAGCTGCCCATCGAGCTGATGGTGGCCTTTCTCTATGACCAGGTGCAGCGCGGCAACCCCATGGGCTTCTTCGGCATGGTACAGGTGCTGGAAGGCACCAGCGTCGCCATCGCCCTGACCGTGGCCGACCAGCTCAAGGCGGGCCTCGGCCTGCCGCCCCAGGCCATGAGCTACCTGAGCTCCCACGGCGCACTGGATCAGGATCACCTCAAGTTTTTCGAATCCCTGATGAACCGGGTGGAGAGCCCGGCCGATCAGGCGGCCATCATTCACTCGGCCAGGGTGGTCTACCGCCTCTACGCCGACATGCTCTATCAACTGACGGAAAACCAGACATCATGAAGCTTGAAGGAAAACTCGTGCTGCTCACGGGCGCCAGCGGCGGGATCGGCGAGGCGCTGGCCCAGGAGCTGGCGGCCCAGGGAGCGCACCTGTTGCTGCACGGACGCAGGGCCGGTGCACTGGAGCGGCTGTGCAAGGAACTGCCGCACCCGGAGCGCCACCAGACGGTGATCGCCGATCTGGGCTCGCCCCAAGAGCGGGCCAGACTGCTGCAGCACCCGGCGCTGGACGAGGGGCTGGACGTGCTGATCAACAACGCCGGCTGCAACCAGTTTGCCTGGCTGGAGGATCAGAGCAGCGAGCAGGTCGAGCGCCAGCTGCTGCTCAACGTCGAGGCACCGATCCAGCTCACCCGCATGCTGCTGCCCCGCCTGCGCAAACCGGCGGTGATCATGAACATCGGCTCCAGCTTCGGTGCCATCGGCTACGCCGGCTACAGCGTCTATTGCGCCAGCAAGTTCGCCCTGCGCGGCTTCAGCGAGGCACTCGGCCGCGAGCTGGAGGGAACCGGCATCCAGGTACTGCACTTTGCCCCCCGCGCCACCCGTACCCGCCTCAACTCGGAGGCGGCCTACGAGATGAATGCCGAGCTTGGCACCCACACCGATAGCCCGCAGGACGTGGCCGAGGAGGCCGTCATCGCCCTGTGCAACGAAACCCGCCGCAGCTGGCTCGGCTGGCCGGAGAAGCTGTTCGTGCGGCTCAACGGCCTGCTGCCCGGCCTGGTCGACCGGGCGCTGGCCAGGCAAAAACCCATCATAGAGCGCTATGCCCGCCACCCGGCGCCCGCTGCCGGCACGTCGGGGCACGCCACCTCCGTCATGACAGAGAAGGAACGTTAAGATGAAGCACGCCACTTTCCGCCCCCGTTTCACCCACGGCGCCCTCCTGCTGCTCATACTGGGCTCGGGGATGGCCCAGGCCGCCGACGCCCTGCCCGCCATCCAGCAGCAGTGGGCCGTCTGCCAGTATCAACAGACCGGCAAGGCCAAGGAGAGCTGTCTCGAACAGCTGAGCAGCGAGGCCGATCAGGCCAGCGCCAAGGAGGCTTTTCGCACCGATCTGCTGATCTGGTCGGCCATCGTCAAAAGCACCTGGGCCGGCGCCAAGGGCGGGCTGGGTGCGCTCGGTCTGGTCAAGGAGGCCAAGGCCAAGCTGGAGATCGCCCTCCGGCAGGACCCCAAGGCACTGGACGGCTCCGCCTACACCAGCCTGGGCTCGCTCTACTACCAGGTGCCGGGCTGGCCGGTGGGCTTTGGCGATGACGAGAAGGCCGAGCAGCTGCTCAAGCAGGCGCTGGCCATCAACCCGACTGGCATAGACCCCAACTTCTTCTACGGCGACTTTCTGCTGGATCAGGGCCGCAAGGCCGAGGCCAAGGGCTATCTGGAAAAAGCGCTGTCTGCCCCGCCCCGACCGGGTCGCGAGCTGGCGGATCAGGGTCGACGCATCGAGATCCGCGATCGCCTCGACAAGCTGTAAATCCGTTCGGGATCAGCGGGCTATTTAAACTCTGCCCACCAGCTTGCATACTGGTGGGCAGCGTCTTTTGAGGGGAATAACAATGCGGATCCTGTTGGTGGAAGATGATGTGATGCTGGGCGACGGCATGGTGGATGCCCTGCGCAGCAGCGGCTACACGGTGGACTGGCTGCAGCAGGGGCTGCCTGCCCTGTCGGTGCTCAAGAGCGAGGAGTTTGCCGCGCTCATTCTGGATCTCAACCTGCCGGACATCGACGGCATCAGCCTGCTGCGCAAGCTGCGCCGGGAAGGGCAGACGCTGCCGGTGCTGATCCTCACCGCCCGCGACGCCCTGGACGACCGGGTGCTGGGGCTGGATGCGGGCTCCGACGACTACATGGTCAAGCCGTTCGCCCTGCAGGAGCTCAACGCCCGCCTGCGCGCCCTGGTGCGCCGCAGCAAGGGCCAGGCCCAGGCGGTGCTCGAATACGGCGAGCTGCAGCTCTATCCCGAATCCCAGCAGGTCACCTATCGGGGCGAGCCGGTCAAGCTCACCCCCCACGAATACAAGCTGCTGCAGGAGCTCATCACCCAGAGCGGGCGGGTGCTGAGCAAGGATCAGCTGCAGCAGAGCCTCTACGGCTGGGACGAGGGGGCCGAGAGCAACGCGGTGGAGGTGCACATTCACCATCTGCGCAAGAAGTTCTACAGCGACCTCATCCGCAATATCCGCGGGGTCGGCTACATCATTCCCCAGCTTGAACAGGCCCAGCGCCGGGACGGCCGGGCATGACACGTCCCCGCTCCATCCGCCGCTTTCTGCTCTCCGGCATCCTGGCGCTGGTCAGCGCCAGCCTGGCCGTCAGCGCCCTCATCGGCTATCTGGAAGCGAGCCACGAAATGGAGGAGCTGTTCGATGCAAGGCTCGCCCAGTCGGCCCGCATCACCAACCAGCTGCTCGGCCGCTATCTGGAACAAAACGGCGAGCTGCCCGCCAACGGCACCGTCTATCAGGAGTGGGAGCAGAGCAACCCGGAGCCGTGGCAGAAAGACAAGAGCTTCAACCTGCGGGGGGAAGACAGAGAGCTCACCCCGTTTGGCCACGAGTTCGAGCGCAACCTCTACTTCCAGCTGCTGAGCGAGCAGGGCGGCATACTGCTGCGCTCCCCCAGCGCCCCCAGCCAGCCCCTCGGCGCGCTGGCCCCCGGCTTCAACAGCGTCACCAAGGACAACCACGAGTGGCGCACCTTCACCCTCTACAACCAGGATGCGCAGACCTGGCTCATCGTGGCGGAGCGGGACGACGAGCGCAGCGAGCTGGCCAGCAAGATGGCCACCCTGACCATGCTGCCGCTGCTCATCACCCTGCCCTTCCTGCTCGGCCTGTTGTGGTGGCTCATCTCCCGCGGGCTGGCGCCACTGCGCCAGCTGGCCCAGGCCATCGGTGAGCGCCACCCGGCCAACCTGAGCCCGCTCAACCTGAAGATCCGGGCCCAGGAGCTGACCCCGCTCACCAACGAGATCAACCGGCTGATGCACGCCCTTGCCGACACCATAGAGCGGGAGAAGCAGTTCACCAACGAGGCGGCCCATGAGCTGCGCACCCCGCTGGCGGTGCTGCGCATCCACAGCGAGAACGCGCTGGCCGCCGAGGATGCCGAGAGCCGTCAGCACTCCCTGCAGAAGATGCTGCTGGCACTCGATCGCAGCGATCGGCTGCTGCGCCAGCTGCTGACCCAGGCCCGCATCGACAACCAGCAGGGGCTGGAGCTGAGCGAGCTCAACCTGAACCAGCTGCTGCAGGGCACCCTGGCCACCCTGGCCCCCATCGCCCTGAAAAAGGATCAGCAGCTGTCGCTGGAGGGCACCGAGCAGCTGACGGTGATGGGGCAGGCCACCCTGCTGGAGCTGATGTTCAGCAACCTCATCGACAACGCACTGCGCTACACCCAGGCCCAGGGCGAGATCGTGGTCGAGGCGTGCCAGGAGGGGCACAGGGTCAGGGTTGACATTCGCGACAACGGCCCCGGCATCCCCACCGCCGCCCTGTCGCGCCTGTGCGAGCGCTTCTTTCGGGTCAATCCCCAGCAGGGGGACGGGGTCGGCCTCGGCATGGCCATCGTCTCGCGTATCGCCCAGCTGCACGGCGCCGATCTCGACATCCACAACCGGCCGCAAGGGGGGCTGGAGGTGAGCGTGCTGCTGCCCTCTCGCACCCCATCCCCGCCATGACCCGGAAACGACAACGCCTCCCATCGGAGGCGTTGTTCACACTGGTTGATTACGCAGAAGGAGCTAGGCTGCAGTCGGCAGCTCAAGCAAGCAGCTTGTCCAAACCGGCCGTTACGGCCTCCATCCGGTGGCCACCGGAATGTTCTATGACATACCGCTTGCCCACCTGAGCAGAGGCATCCAGCCCGAAAATCCCGTGCTCAACCTTCTGGCTCAGCGGATCGCCACTGGTATTGATATGGGTAACGTTGGCTTGATCAAGCTTGTGGGCGAGGCGATCCCGTAGCCCGACATGCAACCCCATGCTGTTAAAGGCCGTAACCTTCAACCCGTGTTTGATACCGGCATATTGCGCCAGACCACCGCCCAGAGAGTGACCCTGTACTTCGACCTTGCCACCATGCTGCTGGGCAAACGCCTTGACCAGACGGTCTGCATCCTGAAACGCGCTGTCCTTGATCCCGAGTGCCGCACCGGCATCGCTCTTCAGCGTACCCGGTCGTTTGGTTGGCTGAGTACCAACAAACGAGAGCACCACGGTATCGTCACGCTTGTAGACAGCGACCTTGAGCGCAGACCAGGCATCCCCAGCCAGGATGAAGGGGTCGTTTTCACCCTTTTTCGCAACAACATGAAGGGCCAGCGCACTCCCGCTACCACCGGTTCCATCTTCACGCCGCGCTAGGATAGAAGGCGGTATGTCCGCCAGCGTAGCGTGATGATAACCAGCCGGCATATCCCGATAGCTGCTGGAACAACTGACTCTTGCCAACTGGGCGGCATCCATGACGGCACGAGCCCCTTCGGCAGTGAGTGGTTCCTGCTCCGACTTGGCTACGAAGGCAGGCTTGAGCACCTCTTTGGCTGCA
This sequence comes from Aeromonas sp. s5, assembly GCF_040907865.1. NCBI lineage: Bacteria > Pseudomonadati > Pseudomonadota > Gammaproteobacteria > Aeromonadales > Aeromonadaceae > Aeromonas > Aeromonas sp. s5. Next base: position 128,053 of record NZ_JBFOCO010000005.1, on the reverse strand, counting down.
CTCAACGCCTGCTGTGACCCTTGCTGCAGTCGCTCCGACATTCCCAGCGGCAAATGGGAAGCCCCTTTCATCACGGCACCAGCCAGTCCCAATGAAGAGGAGGCAACCAGACGGGCGGCCGACTCACCCAGATTTTTCACCCCGGCAGCGCCAGCGGTCACAACGCCGCTGGCGACACTGCTGACGCCCCCGGTGATATTGGCCAGGCCCTTGATGAGGGCGCCTGTCCAGTAACGAGCCTTGCCTTTGGCGCTCTGGGCATGAGAGTCATGACCACCCTGAATGGCAATGCCAATCTTGCGAGCCGGAGCACTGAGGGTCAGCCATTTGAGCGAGGTATTCAATACCTTGCCTGGCTGCACACGGGAACCGAACCCGAGGCTGGTATAGTGAGACGCCAGATTGTGGTGCACCTTGCTCTGACGAGACGAGGTCTGTACCTCGCCATGAGCATGAGAAGTAACTGTGGTGGTATGCAGGGGCTGCCCAATGTTTTGGATAGACATATTCTGTTCCTGATTAATACGAGCGGACACCCGTCAACATGGAATGATGACGCCGGACAACGGGGATGGACGCGAGGGACTCTCCTGCTGCGCGAGCACGCTCTGCAACTGCCCCAGCAACGTAACGCCGAGATCGAGAAACTCGCCCAAGGTCTGCATGAACAGAGCGCTATCAAGCATTTCGATGAGAGAAGAAAAAGTCAGCACCAGGTGGTTACTGCGACTGTCCAGGCTGATCTGGCTGCCCCCGGTGACAAGGCCAAACATGTTCAGTTCGAGGGCTGCCCGAGTCAGGGTCAACTGGCCGTTGGTATCTTCCGGTAGGCGCAACAACGGGATATAGAGGTAACACGCTTGCAGCTCATCGTTGTCTGGCACCTCGACCAGACACTCGCCATCCTGGCCGAACGGCACACGGCAGTGGCCATCACTTCCCAGGCTCAAGGCAACGCCCTGCTGCTCACCTGCGAGCGATAGCCATTCAGATACGGTTTGTTGGTAGGCTTTCACTATGCTCCACTCCATGCTCCATCCCTTGCGGGCGAATGGGCTCGCCCGCATCGAGGGTATGGTGCAAATGCTACCGCTGGCAGAGACAGTGTGATTTAGCTGTGAAACGCCGTTTTTTAGATCCGCGCCGAAATTGCTCTAGCGGCAGCTCGGCTGTACCGTGAAAGTGCGGCTCGAATCCACTGCGCCGAGATCCGCCAGCAGGCGGCGTCCCAGCAGCACCGGATAGATCATCTTGCTGCGATCCCGCAGGGTGAACCACTCCTCGTACACCTTGTCGCCCAAACAGATGGACATGGTGACCGTGGGGCGCTGCTCCATGCCGCCGGCGCCACGCACCGTCACCATGTGCTCCACCGGCCGCTCCAGGGTCTGGCTCACCTGCCGGTCAGTATTGGCATCGGTCACCAGCAGGGTAAAGCGCACCCAGGGCTTGCCGTCACGCTTGAAGTGGCGCAGATCCCGCGCATCGAGCGAGGAGGTGAGCGCCCCGGTATCCAGCTTCATCTTCACCGCCACCCCGCTCGGCATGATGAGCCCCTTCTCAATCCAGCCATAGATGGCGGGCGCCGGCGCGGCGAGGGCCGGCAGGGCGAACCCGGCCAGCAGCAGCGGTATCATTCGCAATCGGATCATGTCTACTCCTTGTCAGGACGGGGCCGACACAGGCCCGAGCCGCCCAGAGTGGGGATGGAAGGCGCCGCTGTCAACCGCTGAAAAGCACGGCAGACCAGCGAGTGACGAGTGGCCGGATGCGGTGCGTCAGCAGCCTGCGGTGACGGAGCAGAACAGAGTCATCAGAAGCTGACCTGGCAGGCAAGGAGGGAGGCAAGATTGGCGTTGGATGAAACCCGAGGCTGTGCTCAGGTTGTGACGCCAAAGGCTACCACAAGGCTTCGCGAATTATCAGTCTTGTTCCGGAGGGATTTTTGCCTACACTGTTGTAAACCGGAGGCCCTGAAAACCACCGGTTTTTTTGTGCCTGCCGAAAAGTTGCCACTGCAAAGTGACCTATCAAACAAGGCTCAATAAGGAATTCGTAATGCGTATCGAAGAAGACTTGAAGCTCGGTTTCAAGGATGTCCTGTTCCGCCCCAAGCGCTCTACTCTCAAGAGCCGTTCCCAAGTCAGCCTGACCCGCCAGTTCACCTTCAAGCATACCCAGACCCAATGGCAGGGCGTGCCCGTCATCGCCGCCAACATGGATACCGTCGGCAGCTTCGCCATGGCGCGTACCCTGGCCGGCTTCGAGATGATGACCGCAGTACACAAGCACTACAGCCTTGCGCAGTGGCAAACCTTCGTGAGCGAAACCGACCCGGCGCTGCTGGGCCATGTGATGGTCTCCACCGGCACCTCCGAGGATGACTTCAACAAGACCCGCCAGATCCTGGCCATGTCCGAGGCGCTGCGCTTCATCTGCGTCGACGTGGCAAACGGCTACTCCCAGCACTTCGTCGAATTCGTGCGCAAGATCCGCGAGGCCTGCCCCAACCACGTCATCCTGGCGGGCAACGTGGTGACCGGCGAGATGGTGGAGGAGCTGATCCTCTCCGGCGCCGACATCGTCAAGGTGGGCATAGGCCCGGGTTCGGTCTGTACCACCCGGGTCAAGACCGGCGTCGGCTACCCGCAGCTCTCCGCCATCATAGAGTGTGCCGATGCGGCCCACGGTCTGGGCGGCCAGATCGTCGGTGACGGCGGCTGCACCTGCCCGGGGGATGTGGCGAAAGCCTTTGGCGGCGGCGCCGACTTCGTGATGCTGGGCGGCATGCTGGCGGCCCACGAGGAGTGCGGTGGCGAGATCGTCGATGTGGATGGCGAACCCTTCATGAAGTTCTACGGCATGAGCTCATCGAGCGCCATGGACAAGCACGCCGGCGGCGTCGCCGAGTACCGCGCCTCCGAGGGCAAGACGGTGCTGCTGCCCTACCGCGGCCCGGTGGAGAACACGGTGCGCGACATCTTGGGCGGGGTGCGTTCCACCTGCACTTATGTGGGTGCCAGCCAGCTGAAAGAGCTCACCAAGCGCACCACCTTTATCCGGGTGCGCGAGCAAGAGAACAACGTCTACGGCAAGGAGTAACTCGCCGCAGCCACCGTCATGCGCTGACGGTTAGAAGCCAGCCAACCGGTGTGCTACCCTGCGCACCGGTTTTTTGCATCTGGAACCCCGCGACATGACAAGCCCCCTCCCCCCGTTTGACTGGGACATCTTCTGCTGCGTAGTGGACAACTTCGGTGACATCGGTGTCACCTGGCGGCTGGCCCGCCAGTTGAAACAGGAAGGAACGCTCCAGGCGCAGGAGAGTGAGGTTCAGGTGCGGCTCTGGGTGGACGATCTGGCGAGCTTCGCCCGCATCTGCCCTGGGCTAGACCCGGCGCAGGAAAGCCAGTGGGTTGACGGCATCCATATCCAGCACTGGCACGAGACCCTGCCGGCGGACACCCTCCCGGCCCGGGTGGTGATCGAGGCGTTCGCCTGTGAACTGCCCGCCCCCTTCATCGCGCAGATGGCGAGCCAGCCCAGGCCCCCCTGCTGGCTCAATCTGGAGTACCTCTCGGCCGAGAGCTGGGTCGAGGATTGCCATGGCCTCGCCTCACCCCAGCGTCTCGAGAGCCAGAGCCTCGGCAGCCTGAGTCTCAACAAATACTTCTTCTTCCCGGGCTTCACCGCCAGAACCGGCGGCCTCTTGTGCGAGCGCGGTCTCATCGTCGAGCGCGAGCGCTGGCAACAGGATGAAGCGGGACTGAACGCCTACTGGGCGAGCCTGGGCCTGCCCCCCAAACAGGAGCACGAGCTGCGGGTCAGCCTCTTCACCTATGAGAGCGCCGCCCTGACCAGCCTGGTCGAGAGCTGGTGCCAGGGCGCCATCCCCGTCACCCTGCTGCTGCCGCTCGGGCGCTCCCTCAACGACGTGCTCACCGGCGCCGGGCTGGCAGATGCCATCCCCACCGCCCGGGCGGGGGATCTGCTGCACTCGGGCAACCTCGCCATCAAGCTGCTGCCGATGACCGATCAGGCCGGCTACGATCGGCTGCTGTGGAGCTGCGATCTCAACCTGGTGCGCGGCGAAGACTCCTTCGTGCGGGCCCAGTGGGCTGCCCGCCCCTTCCTCTGGCATATCTACCCGCAGGAAGAGCAGGCGCACATGATCAAGCTGGACGGCTTTCTAGACCACTATCTGGCGGAGCTGCCCGCCGCCACCGGCCAGTGGCTGCGCGGTTTCAGCCATGCCCTCAATCAGGGGGAAAATACCCGCGAATGGTGGGCCCAATGGCCGGATCACGCCGCGATATGGCAGCAACATGGGCGACACTGGTCACATAAGCTGCTCCAGGACGGGGATCTCGTCACGAGGTTGGTGAAATTTTTAGAAAGCCGTATATAATCTGGCAGTTTTTATCCGTCCGTTTCACGAACAGGAATTTTTTACATGAAAACCGCACAGGAAATCCGCGCTGGTAACGTAGTCATGATCGGCACCGAGCCGATGGTGGTCCAGAAGGCTGAATTCAACAAATCCGGCCGTAACTCCGCCGTGGTCAAAATGAAGCTGAAAGGCCTGCTGAACGGCAGCGCCACCGAGACCGTCTTCAAGGCCGACGACAAGCTGGACGTTGTTCAGCTGGAACGTAAAGAGTGCACCTACTCCTACTACTCCGACCCGCTGTACGTATTCATGGATACCGAATACAACCAGTACGACGTCGAGAAAGACAACCTGGGTGACGCGCTGAACTACCTGGTAGACGGCATGGAAGATCTGTGTGAAGTGACTTTCTACAACGAGAAAGCCATCTCCGTAGAGCTGCCGACCACCATCGTGCGCGAAGTTGAGTACACCGAGCCGGCTGCCCGTGGCGACACCTCCGGTAAAGTGACCAAGCCTGCCCGTCTGAAGGGCACCACCTACGAGCTGGCCGTTGCCGCCTTCGTAGAGATCGGTGACAAGATCGAAATCGATACCCGCACCGGTGAGTTCAAGCGTCGCGTCAACTAAGTTGACCTCTTGGATCAGTGGTAAAAAAGCGAGCCGTCGGCTCGCTTTTTTTATGGGCACATCGGCCCCCAGGCTGTATTCGCGGCGCAAACATGGCTAAATGGGGCATGCTGGCTTTTGCCATCCCTCGGAGCGCCCCATGACATCCCTGCACAAAGCGCTGTTGTTGCTGTTGACCCTGCTACTGCTGCTCCTCTCCGGCTGGCAACCCTATGACAGGGCGACCTGGCTGATGGAGGTCGCGCCCGTGTTCATCGCCATGCCGCTGCTTGTCCTGACGCACCGCTCTTTTCCGCTCACCAGCCTGCTCTATCTGTGCATCACCCTGCACGCCATGGTACTGATGCTGGGCGGCGCCTATACCTATGCCCGCGTCCCGCTCGGGTTCGAACTGCAGCAGTGGCTCGAGCTCGGTCGCAACCCCTATGACAAGATTGGCCACTTCTTCCAGGGCTTCGTGCCCGCCCTGGTGTGCCGGGAAATCCTGCTGCGCGGAGGCTATGTGCAGGGCCGGCACATGCTGGCGTTTCTGGTGGTCTGCGTGGTGCTCGCCATCAGCGCCACCTACGAGTTCATCGAGTGGGGGGCCGCCCTCGCGCTCGGTCAGGGGGCGGATGAGTTTCTCGGCACCCAGGGCGACCCCTGGGATACCCAGTCCGACATGTTCTTCGCCCTGATTGGCGCCGTCAGCGCCCTGCTGCTGCTCTCCCCCCTGCACGACCGCCAGCTGGCCGGGCTGGCCAGCCTCAAGAGACCGCCACGCTAGCACTGCCACTTCCCCTTCAGAAATCCGACCTGGTGCCGCTAACCCGAATAACCGGGGGAGCGCACTATGGCCAGACTGTTCTTATCACTGCTGTTACTGACCCTGCTGGCAGGCAACCCCTTGCAGGCCAGCGAGGGCACACCGCTCACGCCCCTCGACTACTGGCAGAACAGCGACTGGCAGGGGCTGCCCAACAGCACCCAGATCGACAAGCAGACAGTGCTGTTCGCCAAGCACGACAGCGACAGCTACGTGGGGCTCGCCATCCTCTTGCCCGACTGGCAGCGCAGCGGCCAGCTGTGGCAGCTGACCCGGGCCCTCGGCCGGCTCGGCTTCGACACCCTGCTGCTGCTCCCCTCACCGCAGCAAACCGAATTTGACCCCGCCGCCGAGAAGAAACAGCAGGCCATAGACGACTTTCGCAAGCAGTTCGCCACCCGCATCAGCAAGCTGGGGGACGCCAAGCTGCAGGAGGGGGGCTTCAAGCTGATACTGGCGCAGGGCACAGGCGCCGCCTGGGCCACCAACCTCATCGCCAGCGAACAGCTGCCCGCCCCCGATGCGCTGGTGCTGCTCGACGGCTTCTTCCCCGACCAGCAGAGCAACCAGATCTTCGCCAAGGAGATCGCCCAGGCCACCATGCCGACCCTCGACCTCTATCAGGAGGATGGCGGACGCTGGCCGCTGCTGGCCGCCGAGGCGCGCAGAAGCGAGAGCCGCCGCAGCCACAAGCTCAACTACCGCCCCTACGCCCTGTTGGAGCTGGATGAAACGCCGACCCGGATCCAGGGCTGGCTCACCCACCTCGGCTGGCTCTGACACCAAAAATGCCGCCTGTCTCACATCCGGCGCGATTGCCAAGGCCTTGAGGTGCAGCAAACTGGCCCTCGGCCGCCGATGTTTGGCATCATGAACGCCTCAACGGCAGGAGGCTTCATGCAGCAAATTGTGTTTCTCGACAGTGATACCCTGGATACCGGCATCACCCTGCGCCACCCCGACTTTCCCCACCACTGGCAGAGCTACCCGAGCACGGCCCCCGAGCAGGTAGTGGCGCGGCTCAAAGACGCCAGCATCGCCATCATCAACAAGGTGCGCATCGGCGCAGCCGAGCTGGCCCAGCTGCCGGAGCTCAGACTCATCGCCCTGGCCGCCACCGGCAGCGACAACGTGGATCTGGAGGCATGCCGCGCCGCCAACGTCGGCGTCTGCAACATCCGCAACTACTCGGGCCCCTCGGTGCCGGAACACGCCATGGCGCTGATGCTGGCCCTGGCGCGCAACCTCTTCTGCTGGCGCCAGTCGCTGCTGGAGGGGCGCTGGCAGCAGAGCGGCCAGTTCTGCTTCTTCGATCACCACATCACGGATCTGCACGGCAAGCGGCTCGGCATCATCGGCAAGGGGACCCTCGGCCAGGCCCTCGGCGAGCGGGCCAGGGGGATCGGCATGGAGGTGCGTTACGCCCAGAGCCAAGTCGGCGCCAGCCACGACGAGGATCGGCTGCCGCTGGATGAGCTGCTGCAAAGCGCGGACGTCATCAGCCTGCACTGCCCGCTCACCCCCTATACCCGCAACCTCATCGGCGAGCGGGAGCTGGGGCTGATGAAGCCGGGTGCCCTGCTGATCAACGTCGGCCGCGGCGGTCTGGTGGACGAGGAGGCCCTGCTGCGAGCGCTGGCCAACGGTCGCCTCGGCGGCGCCGGTTTCGACGTGGCAAGCGTCGAACCGCCGCCCCCCGACCACCCCTTGATGAAGGCGCTGCAGTACCCCCACTTCATCCTCACCCCTCACGTGGCCTGGGCCAGCGAGGAGTCGATGCAGCGCCTCGCCGATCAGCTCATCGACAACATCAACGCCTTCGCCGAGGGGCGCCGCCAGCACCGGCTGGTGTGACCCCTCTGGCGACCAAAACGAGAGAGGGGCCCATCGGCCCCTCTCTCAATTGCTGGCTGCGATCAATCATCGTCGTGCCATCTGTGTTTCTTGTGCTTCTTGTGTTTCTTGTAGTGCCTGTGGTCATCGTCGTAGTAGCGATCGTTGCTCTTGTGGCCATCCCCGGTCTTGGCCCCGATGGCAGAGCCGCTGGCCCCGCCGACGCCGGCCCCGATCAGTTGGCCCGTGCTGCCACCCACGCTCTTGCCGATGGCGGCCCCGCCCAGCGCCCCGACGGCCCCGCCGAGGGCAGCTTCATTCTTGTTGCCCTTGTTGGCCGTGGCCGCGCCACCGGCCGCCCCGCCCAGTGCCGCCCCCACCAAGGCGCCGGTGTCACCGCCCAGCTCCTTGCCGATCATGGTGCCGGCCACGCCGCCCGCACCGCCGCCCAGGATGGTGTTGAGGGTCTCCGACGCCTGCGCCGCACCGCTGGCCAGCAGCAGTGAGCCCAACAGGGCCAGGGCGCGCATGCCGTGCTTGTTCATCTCCATGGGGTACTCCTGTCAAACCTGATTAATTTCCCCGAACTATACGATTCCCGGCAAAGGGCGCCACTGTCGCAGCAGAGCGACACCCGGCCAGGCACGACCTGCCGCGCTGACCAAATCAGGATTAACCTTTTGAATTTGCTTACTAAAAAACAGATGTTGTGAAATAGCAGCAGAGGCAGTCGCTGGCCCCCCGGGCAGAGCGCCCCCGCTCACCCATGATCGATATGACAGGATCTGTCAGCATCTCCGTCCGGCCGGGGCCACTGCGTCAGCGACCAGCCGTCGCGCCCCAGCCGTTTGCTCCGGTAGAGGCACTCGTCGGCCCGCTCGAACAGCAGGGCCCCGTCCTCCGGGCAGTGGGCGCCGCCCACGCTCAGGGTCACCGCCTCGTGAAACTCGCGCCAGCGCTGGTTGCGCACCCTGGTCAGCAACCGGGTCAGCCCCGCCTCCAGCTCGCTGCGCGGCCAGGGCAGCAGGGCGGCAAATTCGTCCCCCCCGATCCGGAAGACGCTGCCGCTGCCAAGCTCGCTCACCAGCAGCTCGGCCACCCGGCATAGCACGCCATCCCCCACCGCATGCCCCCAGCTGTCGTTGATGCGCTTGAAGTGATCCACGTCGAACAGCAGCAGCCAGTGGGGTGTCGCGCGCTCTTCCAGCTCGGCGCGACGCTGGGTGAAGGCCCGCCGGTTCATGATGCCGGTGAGGGGATCGTGCAGCAGCGCATCCTGCCCCTGCAGAAAACTCGCCCGCACCTGATCTATCTCGCTGAGGCTGTCGTGTACGAACCAGGTCTTCAGCCGGCCGGGTCTCCTGGCCTGGGTCGGATCCCGCACTATGCCGGTCAGCGAGCCCGCCACCAGCGCCTGCTCCTGATTGAACACCCGCACCAGAAAGTTGATGCTGCAAAACCAGATGGCAAACAGCAGGAGCAGCGGCAGCGCCACCATCAGCAGGGCTTCTTCAAGGTCGTCATGAAACAGCCTTGGCGGCAGATAGATGTTGAGATCCCAGTCGATATCCTCCAGCTCACGGCGCAGATGACTGCCGTGCCAGATCACCGCCAGCCCCTTGTCCGCACCGCCCGGCTCGGCCGCTGACGGCTGATAGAGCCCCATGTTGCTGCCCACCACCAGCTTTCCGTCCTCCCGCGCACTGATGTAGATGGCCGCCCGGTTGCTGCCCATGGCCCGCTGCAACGCCTGTTCGATGGTGTTGAAGGACATGTCGACCATCAGCAGGCCGAGCAGTTGATCATCCAGCCCCTTTACCCGCTTGATGAGGGTCAGGATCGGCTTTTGGGTGTCGAACGCCGGATAGGGGCCGAGCCAGACGAGATCCGCCCCCGGCATCGACAACGCCCGATACCAGGGCCGGCTGGCGGCACGATACTCGACCGGCTGCTGCCAGGCAGGGTAGCTGCTGAGGCGATCCGTCTGCGGGTGATAGAAGTAGATGTAGTGGCTGTCGCGCTTGATCTGGTGGGCAATGGCCCAGAGCGGGTTGTCGGCCGGCTCGCCGCGGGCGATGGCGGCCTTGTCCAGCGACGCCTCCAGCACGGCGATCTGACGCTGGTTGGCCAGCACCAGCTCGTGGATCAGGGCTGCTTCGAGGGAGGAGAGCATGTGACCGTAGCCGGTCACCGTCTTGTCGATGCTGCGCAGATAGCTGGCCATCGCCAGGGTGAGGGTGACCACCAGCACCAGGGCCCCCAGCAAGAGGGTAAACGAGGTCAACAGATAATAACGCCGACTAACCAACCACTGGATCATCAACACCCCGCAACAAAAACTGGAATGCGAGAATTTTATGGTGCTCAAACGGAATTATTCATTGATTGATATCAGCCGGATTTCGGCTAACTGACAAAAAACACATAAACGTGACGCCGCTCTCCCGCGTCACGAAGAGGCATATCAACAAAAAGTAAAAACAGTGACCACTGTGCGTTGACGGCTAATCCGCAAGAGGGTGTTATAGTCTACAACTCGAGCAATCGGAGCCGGATGGCCTTGCCAAGGATCACCGAAGACGATTCCCCGTCAAACAAAGGAGATGTTATGAGCAGTCCGTTTATCGAACAGATCAAAGTACGTCGTACCATCTATGCCCTGGGTGACCAGGTTTCCCATACGCCGGAGCAGCTGACCGCCCTCATCCAGGACGCCATCAAGCACAGTCCCTCCTCGTTCAACTCCCAGAGCTCCCGCGCCGTCATCCTGTTTGGTGCCCAGCATCACAAGCTGTGGGATATCGTCAAGGCAGAGCTGAAGAAGATAGTGCCGCCGGAAGCCTACGCCCAGAGCGAAGCCAAGGTGAATGGCAGCTTCCGCGCAGGTGTCGGCACAGTGCTGTTTTTCGAAGACACCGACGTCATCAAGGATCTGCAGCAAAAATTCGCCCTCTACGCCGACAACTTCCCCATCTGGTCGGAACATGCTACCGGCATCGCCCAGTTTGCGGTCTGGACCACTCTGGCCCAGGAGAAGATCGGCGCCTCCCTGCAGCACTACAACCCGCTCATCGACGAGGCGGTGCGCAAGGAGTGGAACCTGCCCGCCAGCTGGCTGCTGCGCGCCCAGATGCCCTTTGGCAGCATCCAGCAACCGGCCGGTGACAAGACCTTCATGGACGACGCCGAGCGTTTTCGCGTGTTCAAGTAATTGCCCCATCGCCAGTCAGGCCCCCGCTCGCGGGGGCTTTTTGTTGTCAGGTGAGCAGCGTCAGCTGCAGACCCTCAGCCTCCACCACCACACTCACCTGGCGCCAGTCCTGGATCAGGGCGCTGATGCCGGGACTGAGCCGCTGCCTGCCCCCCACCTGTACCACCCGGCAACCCGCCCGCAGGGCGCTGCTGATGCCGGCGGGCGCATCTTCAAACACCAGGCAATCGGCGGCAGCCAGCCCCAGACGCTCGGCCGCCAGCAGGTAGGGTTCGGGATCCGGCTTGCCGTACTCCACATCCTCGGCCCCCACCAGCAGGGCGGGCAGCGGCAGACCGGCGCTGCGCAGCCTATGCCTGGCCACCCGCTGACTGGCGGAGGTCACCAGCGCCCAACGCTCGACGGGCAGACTTGCCAGCAGGGTCCGGGCGCCGGCGAGGGCCTCGGCCTGGCCGGTGTGATGGATCTCGAGATCATCGAGCAGGGCCACCTCCTGCGCCAGGTCGAGCTGCGGAGCTAGGATGCGGATCACCTCCCGCGAGCGCACCCCGTGGCACATGGCCAGCACGGGCTCGGGATCCAGCCGGTGGCGGCGACACCAGAGCCGCCACACCGTCTCCACCTCGCCGGTGGAGTGCACCAGGGTGCCATCCATGTCCAGCAGCAGGGCGCGGGCCCGCAGCGTGAGTATGCTCATGAAACGGCTCCGGCCACGGCGGGTTCGGCCCCGGCCAGAATATCGCCGAAGGCCCGCCGCTGGGCTGCCTGCTCATAACAGGCCAGCGCCTGCTCGGCATTGCTCGCCCAGACTTGCAGCGGACCCACCGCAAAGCCCTGCTGCAACAGGCTGGTCAGCAGCTCCCCCGTCTCCGGTGCAGCCAGCGGCTGGGCCAGCACCAGATCTCCCTTGATCAAAAACAGATAGCGTTCGGCAGGCATGAATGACTCCTTGTTAGCAAGCTGACGGGGCCGACAGGGCCCGCTTCAGGTCTATTAGAACAAGTCAGTTAGATAATTTATAATCACAAAATGGCCACTTTCGATAACCAAACAGAATGAAATTCGATTTGAGACAGCTGCAGGCCTTCGTGACCCTGGCGGAGACCGCCAACTACCGGGAGGCCGCCAACCGCCTGTTCATCACCCAGCCGGCGCTCACCAAGCAGATCCAGGGGCTGGAGCAGACCCTCGGCAGCACCCTGTTCAACCGGGGGCGCCACGGCGCCGAGCTGACCGCCATCGGCACCCAGCTGCTCACCCAGGCCAGGGCGCTGGTCGAGCATGGCAAGGGCTTTGAGCGCCACGCCCTGGCGCTGGCCAGCGGCATTGCCGGACGACTCAAGATTGGTTTCGGACTGTCGAGCTTTGCGCTGGCGCCGGCGCTGGTGGCCCGCTTCAAACAGCAGGCCCCCGATGTGATGGTGCACCTGCAGGACATGACCTCCGCCATCCAGCAGGAGCGGCTGCTGTCGGGTCAGCTGCAGCTCGGCTTCATGCGCCGGCCCCAGGCCCCGCAGCTTAGGGAGCACAGGTTGCTGACCGACCGGCTGGTGCTGGCGGTGCCGACCCAGATGACGCAGCCGGATCCGGCCGCCTTCGACATCGAGCAAGCCTTGGCCAGCCAGCCATTGCTGCAGATGGTGGGACACCGCTGCCCCGGCCTCAGCCAGCAGATCGCCAGCTTCCTCGGCGCCAACCGGCTGACCGGCATGGTGCAGGAGGCAGAAGATATCCAGACCCTGGTGGCGCTGGTGGCCGCCGGCATCGGCAACGCCATCCTGCCGCGCAGCGTCAGCTTCATCGCGGGCCGGGACGTCACCCTCTATCCCCTCTCCGGCCCCTGCTCCGAGTGGGAGATAAGCCTGGTGTGGAACCCCGACTTTGCCGACCCGATCCGCGATCGTTTCTTGCAACTGGTCGTCGACGCCCATCCCGATCCGCAGCCGGCCGGGCAACAGCGTTAACAGAGAGCAGAATCGTTAATAGAGTGCAGAATCGTTAATAGAGTGCAGGGTCGCAGGCAGGATAAAACGAGGAATATCAGGGGGATGGCAGGGCACTGCAGCTGACGCTGTGGCAACGATTCTTGCCCCCCTGCTTGGCCAGATAGAGCGCCATGTCGGCGGCGCTCAGCAGCTCCTCCTCCGAGACGCGGGCCTGCTGCGGCAGCAGGGTGGCGATGCCAACGCTGGCGCTGAGCCTAAGGGTGTCCGCCCCCTGGATCAGCAGCTCGCCGATGCCGAGGCGAATGGCCTCCCCCATGCGGGAGGCGGCCTCGGCCCCGGTGTTGCCGAGGATCAGGGCAAATTCGTCGCCGCCGAAACGGCTCGGCAGATCGGTGGCTCGCTGGCAAAAGGTGCTCAGCAGCCGACCCACCTGCTGCAAGAAGTCATCCCCCACCTGATGGCCGAAGTGGTCATTGCACAGCTTGAAGTTGTCCAGATCCAGCATGATGAAAGAGAGCGGGGTCTGTTCGCGCATGCTGCGCCGCCACTCGTTGTGCAGAAAGCTGTTGAACAGTCGCCGGTTGGCCAGCCCGGTCAGCGGGTCGTGCAGGGAGAGGTAGGCCATGTCCAGCTCCTGCAGCTTGCGCTCGGTGACGTTGATGTGGCTGATGGTGTAGAACTCGGCCTCGATACCCGGGATGGCGGAGACCCGCATCATGAACCAGCGCTGGGTGTCCGGGCTGTGACAGGGATACTCCAGATGAAAGTGCTGCTGTTCATGGCGCAGCACCCGCCGGATCCCCTCCGCCGCCATCAAGGCCAGCGGCTCCACCGAGTTGTCGCACACCCGCAAGTAGTTGACCCCCAGCCAGTCATAGCCTGCCGGCATGCCATTCTGCTCGGCAAAGCGATTCCAGGCGAGGTTGGTGTAGTGGATGACGCCATCCCGGTCGATCACCGAGATCTGCTCCTCCAGCGAATTGAGCAGCGCGGCCAGGTATTGCGCCCGATCGGAGAAGTGAAACAGTGAGCCCTGAAAATAGTCCGCCATGACCGCACTCCTCACCCAAAAACGACGTCCCCGGCATGGCCGCGACAACCTGAGCCATCCCGGCCCGCCCACGTGTTGCCAATGACCGGGGCCACACCTGCCATGACCCGACCAGCAAGATAATGATAGATGATCAACGACTTGAGTCGGCCCCCGGGCCCGCTAGTGGCCACACCACTGCCGCTCGCAGGGGATGCCGTCGCCCTCGCCATCCATCCTGGTATTGGGGCAGTTTTGCAAAAACCAGGTCGCCTCCTCGCAGGAGGTCATCTGGGAGCAGTACTGCCGACCGTCGCACTGGCGGACGAAGGTGGCGGCCTGCTGCGGGCTGTCCGAGGGGTCGACCTCTACCTGGCTGAACGAGGAAGTGGAGGTAGGTGAGACCGACTCGGCCGAAAAACGGGAGTAGAGGGAGAAGATCCCGACCAGCACCAGCAGCGGGATGAGCTTGCCGCGCCAGTGGCTGCGGCGCCGGTTGGCGGGGCGAGGACCCGTGTGCTGCGGGGTAGGCCCGCGGCCCGCCGGGATGCGATTGCCCTCCGACATGCGGCGACCCGCCGGCGTGGGTCGACTCTCATTGCCGTCTGCCAGCGACAGGGGACGCTCGGGGAAAAACACCTGCTCGGCCCTGGGCTTGCCATCCTGGCCGGCTCCCACCAGGTAGGAGACCCGCTCCCCCGCCATGGGCGGCAGGCCGTCGCACCTCAGTGCCGAGATGTGCACGAACAGTTCGGCCCCTTTCGGGGTACCCTCGCCCTGCTCGGGCGCGATAAAACCAAAGCCGCGCGCCTCGTTCCAGCGCACGATCCGTCCCTGATAACGCATGTCCCCATCCTTGTGGCCATCGATGCTCGCTTCATGTTGCCCAAAATGGCTGCGGCCCGACAGGGGGCCGCAGACAAAATGTCAAAACAGTGAGCAAGCCCCGCTTGCCGCCGGGCTCAGGCCAGCTGGGCCACCTTGATGATCTCGGCGATGCGGCCGAGCAGGCGCAGCGAGGCATGGTGCTCGTTGGCATCCGCCGCTGCGCAGGCATCTTCCAGGATGGTGATGGCGTAATCCCGATCGTGACCCTCCCGCGTCGCCGCCTGAATGGCCCAGCTGGTGCTCACCCCGCACAGATAGAGGTGCTCGATGCGATTGGCCCGCAGCGCCGGCTCCAGCGCCGTGCCGTAGAAGGGGCTGACCCTGGGCTTGGTCAGCACCAGATCGCCGGGTTGCACATCCAGGTCAGGGTGAAAGTCGGTGCCGGAGTCGGCCAGCGACAGTGCCCCGAACTGGTGGGCCCGACCAAACATGGGGGAGCCCTTGGGCTGCAGCAGATAGTGCGGGTCAAAGCCCACCTTGATCTGCACCACCAGCCAGCCGTGGGCGCGGGCATGGGCCAGCGCCTGGTTGGCGTGCGCGATGGCGTCCTGCTCCAGCACATGGGCCGCCGAGGCGGCGATGCGCCCGTCCGGGTGGGCGATGTCGTTGATGAAATCGATCACCAGCAATGCCTTGTTCATGGGCTCTCCTCCCTCATGATGGCGCCACGCGCCTTAAACCAGCCCCAGCGCATAGCGTAGAGCCATCTCCTTGAGCGGGCCCGCCTTGTCCGCCAGATTGAGAGCCAGGTTGCGGGCCAGCTTGAGCGGGCCTATCTCGTTGCTGAACACGCCGTAGAAGAGATCCATCCCCGACTGCATCAGCAGGTTGTCCGGGCGGCGCCGCCGTTCATAGCGGGTCGCCAGCTCGGGCTTGTGCCACTCGGCACCGGCACTGTGCAACAGATCCGCCCAGCAGGCCACGTCCTTGAAGCCGAGATTGACCCCCTGCCCCGCCAGCGGGTTGATGGTGTGGGCGGCATCACCCAGCAGCACCACCCGGCCGGCGTGGTAGTCGTTGGCGTGACGGCGCACCAGCGGGAAACTCCCCTTGCCAGTCACGGAAAAACCACCGAGGCGAGCCGGGAAGTGGCGGCGCACCTCGGCGGCCAGCCCCTCGTTCCTCATGGCCGCCAGCGTCCGGATGCGGGCCGGACTGTCATACCACACCAGGGAACCGTGCCGGCCCAGCAGCGGCAGGAAGGCGCGCGGGCCGCGCGGGGTAAACTGCTGCCAGGTGATGTCTTCCTGCTCGAAGTCGGTGTCGATGTTGATCAGCATGCAGTGCTGTCGGTATTCAAAACGCGACACCCCGATGCCGGCCAGCTGGCGGGTGCGGGATTCGGCGCCATCGCACGCCAGCACCCAGCGGGCGGCCAGCTCGCTGCCATCATCCAGGGTCAGCACCGCCTCGTCCGCGCCCTGGCGCAGGCTGGTCACCGCCGCCGGGGTGTGGGTCTGGATGTTGGGGAAATCTTCCATGCGTCTGAGCAACGCCAGCTGCACCAGCCGGTTCTCGATGATGTAGCCGAGCTGGGGAAGGCCGAGGTCGGCGGCGTTGAAGCGGGTGACGAAGCCGTCCAGCTCCCAGGTCTCCAGCCGGCGATAGGGGCACAGCCGCATCTGTTGCAGGTGCTGCCAGGCACCGGCCTGCTCCAGCAGGGCCACCGAGGCCTGACTGATGGCGGAGACCCGCAGATCCAGCGGCTGCTCGGGGGCGTACTGCTCCGGCAACCGGGTCTCGATGACCCGGATGGAGAGGCCCTGCGCCGCCAGCAGACAGGCGGTGGCGGCGCCGACCATGCCGGCCCCGACGATGGCGATATCACACTGTTCCATAACTTGATTCCTGCAAGGTGTGGGACCGGACAAGGGGAGCGCGCAGCCGGACCGAATGGTCACATGATACCGCAAGGGGCGCCGAGAAACAGTGAAGGCCGTGGAGAATTAGTGCGCCAAATCAAGGAGAAAGCCGATGCCTCTCGGGGCGGCTGCGGCTGCGTTCCGGCCATGGCGGGCTGGATATTTGCTAGGCAGTCTCCGGATTGCGGAGTAAAATGCCCGGTCCTTTGACCATGCCGCATTCAAAACAAGTCAAGAGAAGCAATGAGCAAGAAACTTCACATTAAAACCTGGGGCTGCCAGATGAACGAGTACGACTCGTCCAAGATGGCCGACCTGTTGGATGCCAGCAATGGCTACACGCTGACCGAAGAGCCCGAAGAGGCAGACGTTTTGCTGCTCAACACCTGCTCCATCCGCGAAAAGGCGCAGGAGAAGGTGTTCCACCAGCTGGGACGCTGGAAAAAACTGAAAGCGAACAAGCCCGGTCTGGTGATCGGCGTGGGCGGCTGTGTCGCCTCCCAGGAGGGGGACAACATTCGCACCCGCGCCCCCTATGTGGACATAGTGTTCGGTCCGCAGACCCTGCATCGCCTGCCCACCATGATCAAGCAGGTACAGGAGGGGCGTGGCGCCCAGGTGGACGTCGCCTTCCCCGAAATCGAGAAGTTCGACAGCCTGCCCGAGCCGCGCGCCGAAGGGGCGACCGCCTTCGTCTCCATCATGGAAGGCTGCTCCAA
The DNA here is from genome assembly GCF_040907865.1 of Aeromonas sp. s5. Taxonomy (NCBI): domain Bacteria; kingdom Pseudomonadati; phylum Pseudomonadota; class Gammaproteobacteria; order Aeromonadales; family Aeromonadaceae; genus Aeromonas; species Aeromonas sp. s5. The sequence goes on along the minus strand of NZ_JBFOCO010000005.1, from coordinate 110,739 downwards.
ATACTGCTCCTTCTGCGTGGTGCCCTACACCCGCGGCGAGGAGGTGAGCCGCCCGCTCGACGACGTGCTCTATGAAATCGCCCAGCTCGCCCAGCAGGGCGTGCGCGAAGTGAACCTGCTCGGCCAGAACGTCAACGCCTACCGGGGCCCGACCTTCGACGGCGGCATCTGCACCTTCGCCGAGCTGCTGCGACTGGTGGCCGCCATCGACGGCATCGACCGCATTCGCTACACCACCAGCCACCCCATCGAGTTCACCGATGACATCATCGAGGTCTACAAGGACACCCCGGAAGTGGTCAGCTTCCTGCACCTGCCGGTACAGAGCGGCTCCGACCGCATCCTGACCATGATGAAACGCCCGCACACCGTGCTGGAGTACAAGTCCAAGATCCGCCGCCTGCGTGCCGCCCGTCCCGACATCACCATCAGTTCCGACTTCATCGTCGGCTTCCCGAACGAGACGGACGAGGATTTCGAGGCCACCATGAAACTCATCGAGGAGATCAACTTCGACATGAGCTTCAGCTTCATCTACAGCCCGCGCCCCGGTACCCCGGCCGCCGACCTGCCCGATGATGTCGACATGGAGGTGAAGAAAGCCCGCCTGAGCCGCCTGCAGCACGTCATCAACAACCAGGCGATGCAGATTGGCCGCGCCATGCTGGGCTCCACCCAGCGCATCCTGGTGGAAGGGCCCTCCAAGCTCGACCCCATGCAACTGTGTGGCCGCACCGAGAACAACCGGGTGGTCAACTTCGAAGGCCCGCACACCCTGATCGGCGGCTTTGCCGACGTGGAGATCACCGAGGTGCGCCCCAACTCCCTGCGCGGCAAATTCCTGCGCGGCGAGAACGAGATGAACCTGCGCATCGCCACCGCCCCGAGCGAAATCCTGGCCCGCCGCCCGGACAACGTACCGGACCAGCTGGGCGTGGCCGCCTTCACTCCCCACTAATCTGTTCACCCCATCCGGCCCCGGCCGGATGGGATCGCGTCAAGACGAGGACACTTTGAGCCGACACCTCTCGACCCTGAATCTGCATCTGGAACCCGCCGACAACCAGCGTCTCGCCAGTCTGTGCGGCCCGTTCGATGACAACATCAAACAGCTGGAGCGCCGCCTCGGCGTCGAGATCAGCTACCGCGACAACCACTTCCAGCTGCTAGGTAAACAGGCCCAGGTGGACGCGGCCGCCGTCATCATCAAGCACCTCTATGTGGAAACCCAGCCGCTCAAGGGCGGCAAGGTGACCGACATCACCCCCGACATGGTCCATCTGGCCATTCAGGAGTCGCGGGTGCTGGAGCAGGATGACGAGCCGGCGCCGAGCATCCCCTACGGCAAGGAGGTGACGGTCAAGACCAAACGTGGCCTCATCAAGCCGCGCAGCCCCAATCAGGCCCAGTACATCGCCAATATCGTGCGCCACGACATCTGCTTCGGCATAGGCCCTGCAGGAACAGGCAAGACCTATCTGGCGGTGGCGGCGGCGGTGGATGCGCTGGAGCGCCAGGAGATCCGTCGCATCCTGCTGACCCGGCCGGCGGTGGAAGCGGGCGAGAAGCTCGGCTTCCTGCCCGGTGATCTCTCCCAGAAGGTGGATCCCTACCTGCGCCCGCTCTACGACGCCCTGTTCGAGATGCTGGGCTTTGAGCGGGTGGAGAAGCTGATGGAGCGCAACATCATCGAAGTGGCGCCGCTCGCCTACATGCGCGGCCGCACCCTCAATGACGCCTTCATCATCCTGGACGAAGCCCAGAACACCACCACCGAGCAGATGAAGATGTTCCTGACCCGCATCGGCTTCAACTCCAAGGCGGTGGTCACCGGTGACATCACCCAGATAGACCTGCCCCGCAACCAGAAATCGGGCCTGCGCCACGCGCTGGAAGTGCTGCAGAATGTCGACGGCCTGTCGTTCAACTTCTTCCAGTCCGCCGACGTGGTGCGCCACCCTGTGGTGGCCCGCATCGTGCAGGCCTACGAGGCGTTCGATGCCAAACAGGCGGCCGACAAAGTCGCCACCCACACCAGTAAAGAGAGTGCCCAATGAGCGTGACCCTGGATCTGCAACTGGCCAGTGCCAACACCGACGGCCTGCCGAGCGAGGCCCAGCTGCAGGGCTGGCTCGACGGCACCATTCTCGGCTTCCAGCAGGAGGCCGAAGTGACGGTGCGCATCGTCGACGAGGCGGAGAGCAACGAGCTCAACCTCACCTATCGCGGCAAGGACAAGCCCACCAACGTGCTCTCCTTCCCGTTCGAGGCACCACCCGGCCTGGAGCTGCCGCTGCTGGGCGATCTGGTGATCTGCCGCCAGGTGGTGGAGCACGAAGCCATCGAGCAGGGCAAGCCGCTGATGGCCCACTGGGCCCATATGGTTGTGCACGGCAGTCTCCATCTGCTAGGTTATGACCATATCGAGGATGACGAGGCCGAAGAGATGGAAGCGCTCGAGCGCGACATCATGCAGGAGCTCGGTTTCGCCGATCCTTATCTGAACGACGAAGAGTAAACCGCGGGATGGTCATCGCCTTGAAACAGCCGATGGTCATCCTCATATAGCCACAACGATTTCAAGTGTGTTCATACGAGTAACCAAGAGAGAAAATGACCGACGATCACCCTAGTACCGGCTCGCCGAAGAAAACCTGGCTCGACAAACTCAGCCAACTCTTCCAGGGCGAGCCAAAAGACCGCAACGATTTGGTGGAAGTGATAGCCGACGCCGAAGAGCGCGATCTCATCGATCAGGACACCAAGGACATGATCGAGGGGGTGCTCGAAATTGCCGAGCTGCGCGTGCGCGACATCATGATCCCCCGCTCCCAGATGGTGACCATCGAGAAATCCCAGCCGGTGGACGAGTTCCTGCCCGTCATCATCGAATCCGGCCACTCCCGTTTCCCGGTGATCAACGAGGACAAGGATCACGTGGAGGGCATCTTGCTCGCCAAGGATCTGCTGCCGTTCGGGTTCGGCGGCCACCATGCCAGCGAACCGCTGCAACTGGAGAATATCCTGCGCCCCACGGTGATCGTGCCCGAGAGCAAGCGGGTCGACCGGCTGCTCAAGGAGTTTCGCGAAGAGCGCTACCACATGGCCATCGTGGTGGACGAGTTCGGCGGCGTCTCCGGTCTGGTGACCATCGAGGACATCCTTGAGCTCATCGTCGGCGAGATTGACGACGAATTCGACGACATCGAAGACGAGCCGGACGAGATCCGCCGCATCAGCAAACGGGTCTTCTCGGTGAGCGCCCTCACCGAGATCGAGGATTTCAACGACTTCTTTGGCACCCAGTTCAGCGATGAAGAGGTGGATACCGTCGGCGGTCTGGTGATGCACGCCTTCAGCCACCTGCCCAAGAAGGGCGAGGAGATCGAGCTGGACGGCTACCTGTTCAAGGTGATGCATGCCGACAAGCGTCGTCTGCAGCAGCTGCAGGTGAAGATCCCCGACAATCATGTCGCGGCCCAGTCCGAGGCCCAATAAGCCCTGGTTCGAGTCAACAGCGCCCCGCCCGTCGGGGCGCTGTTCGTTTGACCACATACAACCCCTGTTTCCCACCGGCTACCGGGCCCGTCATCACCCTTTTATCCCCTCGCTTCGGGCCGTCGGCCGGGAGGCTCGCCGTTGACCGCCTTTACGGGTTAAGATACCGGCCATTCAACCCATAGCAGTCCAATCCGAGCCTCATCGCCCGTGAAATTACAGCCCGCAAAATCGAAACTTCTGACCAGCCTGTTTGCCATGGCCTCTGGCGCCATCGCCGTGCTGGCCTTCTCCCCCTTCAACTACTGGCCGCTGGTGATCCCGTCCCTGCTCGGCCTCTATGCCCTGCTGGACAAGGCCACCCCCAAGCAGGCTGCCTGGCGCGGCTTTGGCTACGCCATGGGGCTGTTTTTGCCGGGGCTGTGGTGGATCCACGTCAGCATGACCATGTTCGGCGGCATCGCCCTGCCGGTCGCCTTCGTGCTGCTGGCCGGGCTGTCGGCCTATCTGGCGCTCTATCCGACCCTGGCCTGCTGGCTGTTTGCCCGTTTCTTCCGCGAACGTCACTGGAGCCGCTGGCTGCTCGCCTTTCCGGCACTCTGGCTGATGGCCGACTGGCTGCGTGGCTGGGTGATGACCGGCTTCCCCTGGCTCTGGTTTGGCTACAGCCAGATCGACGGGCCGCTCAAGGGCTTTGCCCCCATCCTCGGCGTGCAGGGCATCACCCTCGCGCTGTTGCTGACCGCCTCCGCCCTCTGGCTGCTCTGGCAGAGCCGCAAGCCTGCCTGGCTGCTGGTGCCGGTGGCTCTGGTGGGCGCCGCCCAGGGGCTGATGCAGCTCAACTGGGTGACCCGCGGTGAACCGGTCAAGGTGGCGCTGGTGCAGGGCAACATCGAACAGTCCCTCAAGTGGGATCCGGAAGCCCTGGTGCCGACGGTGCGCAAGTATCAGGATCTGAGCCGCGAGAACCAGGATGCCGACATCATCGTCTGGCCGGAATCCGCCATCCCGGCCATCGAGAAGGAGATGGGCAACTACCTGGAGAGCCTGGACAAGGCGATGAAGGTGAACGATACCGGCCTGCTGGCGGGGATCATCCATTACGATCTCGAGCAGCAGCGCTTCTTCAATACAGTGCTCGGCATGGGGGTGCAGGATGCGGAGGGCAAGGAGTCCTACTACTACCAGCACAAGAACCGCTACTACAAATATCACCTGCTGCCCATCGGCGAGTTCGTGCCGTTTGAAGATCTGCTGCGCCCCATCGCTCCCTTCTTCAACCTGCCCATGTCCTCCTTCAGTCGCGGGGACGAGGTGCAACCGAACCTGATCGCCAAGGGGCTCAAGTTTGCCGCCGCCATCTGCTACGAGATCATCTTCCCGGATGAGGTGCGCCGCAACGTGCAGCCGGATACCGACTTCCTGCTGACTGTCTCCAACGACGCCTGGTTCGGCACCAGCATCGGTCCCTGGCAGCACATGGAGATCGCCCGCATGCGCGCCCTCGAGCTGGCCCGCCCGCTGCTGCGCGACACCAACACCGGCATCACCATAGTCACCGAGATCGACGGCAGCATCATCGCCCAGATCCCGCAGTTCGAGGCTGGCGTGCTGCGCACCGAGGTGCGTCCCGCCCACGGCGTGACCCCCTATCTGCGCTTTGGCAGCTGGCCCATGTACGGTCTGGCCGCCGCCCTGCTGGCACTGGCCCTGTGGCTGCGTCCCCGCGCCCACCCCTGGGCGCGCAAGGGCTGAGGCAACACAAGGTAGATAAACAAGAGAGGCGCCCAGGGGCGCCTCTCTTCTGTTCAGTCTGATACCCGCTCAGAACCTGTTCAGGCTCTGCAACGAGAGGTCGTCAGCAAGGTAAAGAGCAGCGCAGGAACCGGAGCGTATAGATATACGTGAGAACTCTCGGTTACAAACAAGCGAGCAGTACATGAGCCTTGATCACGGCCTCGCAGTAAGAGTGTGGACAGGTTCTCAGGGCGAGAGCGGCTCACGGTGATACTCATCGGCCCCGCACTCGGGGCAGGTGCCGAGCTGCTCGGGGTGCAGCACGGTATGGCGCCACTCGCAGTGATCGCACACCAAGACCCCGAGCCCTACCCAGTCACCGGCCCGGTAGATCCCCTTGTGCTCCAGCTCGTCCGCCAGCTCCTGCCACTCCACCTGAGTGCGGTCGGTCACGTCCGCCAGCCAGGACCAGGCGGTATCCTTGAGCGCCAGCATGAAGGCGGACTCTTCCACCTGCTCATCCTTGCGCCCCTCGTCATAGTTGCCCAGATCCCGCTTCACATACTCGGCGATCAGCGCCAGCTCGTCCTGGGTCAGATCCCCGGCGGCCTCCAGATAGGCCTGTACCTTGGCGATCATCCGGTTGAGGCGCTCCCCCTGGAACTGTTCTGTCTCTTGCCACTGCTTCTGCAGTTCGGCAATGAAGGCTTCGTACCCTTTTTGACGTTTGTCCATGGCCGTTACTCCTCTACTGAACCCTGATCGAGCCCGGCTTAAGGCCCGAGGGACGCTGGCGGTTGTTGCCGCCGCAGGATATGGGTATTCTATTGCGATTTCCCAGCTGATTTATCTATCCATTTCACAGATCCGGATGTCACCAATGCAAGAGCAATACGTTCCCCAATCCATAGAACCAGCAGTGCAAAAGCACTGGGATGCCAAGAAAACCTTCAAGGCGGTGGAGAAAGTAGACAAGGAAAAGTTCTACTGCCTCTCCATGTTCCCCTATCCGTCTGGTCGTCTACACATGGGGCACGTTCGCAACTACACCATAGGTGATGTGATCTCCCGTTATCAACGCCTCAATGGCAAGAACGTGCTGCAACCCATCGGTTGGGACGCCTTCGGCCTGCCAGCGGAAAACGCCGCCATCAAGAACAACACGGCGCCGGCCCCCTGGACCTACGAAAACATCGAATACATGAAGAACCAGCTGAAGATGCTGGGTCTGGGTTATGACTGGGATCGCGAGCTGGCTACCTGCAAGCCGGACTACTACCGCTGGGAGCAGTGGTTCTTCACCAAGCTCTACGAGAAGGGTCTGGTCTACAAGAAGACCTCCTCCGTCAACTGGTGCCCGAACGACATGACGGTGCTGGCCAACGAGCAGGTTGTCGACAACTGCTGCTGGCGCTGTGACACCCCGGTGGAGCAGAAAGAGATCCCCCAGTGGTTCATCAAGATCACCGACTACGCCGAAGAGCTGCTCAACGACATCGACAACCTGGAAGGCTGGCCTGAGATGGTCAAGACCATGCAGCGCAACTGGATTGGCCGCTCCGAAGGGGTCAACATCAGCTTCGCCATCGACGGTCAAACTGAGCATCTCGAGGTCTACACCACCCGTCCGGACACCTTCATGGGCGTGACCTATGTGGGCATCGCCGCCGGCCACCCGCTGGCGCTGCAGGCTGCCGAAAGCAATCCGGAGCTGGCCGCCTTTATCGAAGAGTGCAAGAACACCAAGGTGGCCGAAGCCGAGCTCGCCACCATGGAGAAGAAGGGCATGGCCACCGGCCTCTACGCCATTCACCCGCTGGATGGCCGCAAGGTGCCGGTCTGGGTCGCCAACTTCGTGCTGATGAACTACGGCACCGGCGCCGTGATGGCAGTACCGGGTCACGACCTGCGCGACCACGAATTCGCCACCAAGTACGGCCTCGAGATCAAGCCGGTCATCAAGCAGGCCGACGGTGAAGCACCGAACGTGATCGAAGCCGCCTACGCCGAGAAGGGTGTGCTGTTCAACTCCGGCGAGTTCGACGGCCTCGACTTCCAGGGCGCTTTCGATGCCATCGCCAACAAGCTGGAAGCCCTGGGCCACGGCAAGCGCACCGTCAACTACCGTCTGCGCGACTGGGGAGTCTCCCGTCAGCGCTATTGGGGCGCCCCCATCCCCATGCTGACCCTGGCTGACGGTACAGTGGTGCCGACCCCGGAAGATCAGCTGCCGGTGCTGCTGCCGGAAGACGTGGTGATGGATGGCATCCAGAGCCCGATCAAGGCCGACGCCGAGTGGGCCAAAACCACCTACAACGGTCAGGAAGCGTTCCGGGAAACTGACACTTTTGACACCTTTATGGAGTCCTCCTGGTACTACGCGCGCTACTGCTCCCCGGACTACGACAAGGGCATGCTGGATCCGGCTGCTGCCAACCACTGGCTGCCGGTGGACCAGTACATCGGCGGCATCGAACACGCTTGTATGCACCTGCTCTACGCCCGCTTCTTCCACAAGCTGCTGCGTGATGCGGGCCTGGTGAACAGCGACGAGCCGTTCAAGCGCCTGCTCTGCCAGGGCATGGTGCTGGCTGACGCCTTCTACTACAAGGACGAGAAAGGCGGCAACGTCTGGGTCAGCCCGCTCGACGTCAAGGTTGAGCGCGACGACAAGGGCCGCATCACCAAGGCGGTCGACCTCGAAGGCCGTGAAGTGATGCACTCCGGCATGACCAAGATGTCCAAGTCCAAGAACAACGGCATCGACCCGCAGCTGATGGTGGAGCGTTACGGCGCCGATACCGTCCGTCTGTTCATGATGTTCGCCTCCCCGGCCGAGATGACCCTGGAGTGGTCCGACTCTGGCGTAGAGGGTGCCCAGCGCTTCCTGCGCCGCCTGTGGCGCATCACCTTCGAGCACGTCTCTGGTGGCGCCGTTGCCGCTCTGGATCTGGCTGCTCTCACCAGCGACCAGAAAGCCGTGCGCCGCGAGCTGCACAAGACCATCGCCAAGGTGAGCGACGACGTGGGTCGCCGTCAGACCTTCAACACCGCCATCGCCGCCATCATGGAGCTGATGAACAACCTGGCCAAGCTGGGTAGCGACGCTCAGGATCGCGCCCTGATGCAGGAAGCGCTGGAAGCTGTGGTGGTCATGCTCTACCCCATCACCCCGCATATCGGCTTCGAGCTGTGGAAGATGCTGGGCAAGGGCGACGACATCGATCACGCGGCCTGGCCGGTGGCCGACGAGGCCGCCATGGTCGAGACCGAGAAGCTGGTAGTGGTGCAGATCAACGGCAAGATGCGCGGCAAGTTGACCGTGCCGGCCGAGATCAGCCAGGCCGACGTCGAGAAGCTGGCCATGGCCGATGCCTCGGTACAGAAGTTCACCGACGGCCTGACCGTGCGCAAGGTGATCTACGTGCCGGGCAAGCTGCTCAACATCGTAGCCAACTGATGCCATATCGCTTACTGGCAACCGGGTACCGGTTCGGGTCGACGCAACTGCGTCGCCAACGGAGCGGTTGCCAAGCGGTCACAGCAAACGGATGATAACGGCGGGCCCTGCGCCCGCCGCTCTTCACTTCATGCAAAGAGGATTTTCTATGGGCACCACCCTCACCCGCTGGATGGCCATCCTGCTGACCGGTCTGCTGCTGCAGGCTTGCGGCTTCCAGATGCGCGGCACCGCCATCCCGCCCGAGTTGATGACCATGAAGGTGGTCGGTGACAACAAGAGCGATTTCTACCGGCTGGTCACCACCCGCCTCAAGGCCGCTGGCGTCGAGCTTGCCGACAAGGAGGGCATTCCGGTGCTGACCCTGTCCGGCGTCGGCAGCACCAGTCAGGTCGCCTCCGTCGACTCCATCGGCCAGGCCCGTGAGTACGTGCTGGGCTACAACACCAAGTTCACCGTCTCCATGCCGGGCAAACCGACCCAGGTCTTCCCCATCGCCTTCAACCGCAGCTTCCTGAACAAGCCGGACGCGGCGCTCGCCTCCTCCCGCGAGCAGGAGCAGCTCGGCAAGGAGATGCAGGAGCAGGCCGCCAACCTGGTGATCCGCCAGCTCAGTCAGGTCAAATTCTGATGCGCCCATCCTGATGAGAGTGTGTTGATGAGAGTCTATCCCGAGCAGTTTGCGGATCATCTCAAGGCAGGGCTCAAGCCCTGCTATCTCATTTTTGGGGACGAGCCCTTGCTCAAGCTGGAAGCCATCGATGCCGTGCGCCAGGTGGCGCGCAAACAGGGCTTCGATGAGCGCCACAGCTTCGTGGTGGAACAGGGGCTGGACTGGAATCAGGTCTACGATGCCTGCCAGGCCATGAGCCTCTTCTCGGCCCGCCAGATCATCGAGCTGGAGCTGCCGGCCAAGGTCGACAAGGACTTGGCCGCCCGCATCAGCGAGATCGGCAAGCAGCTGCACCCCGACCTGCTGCTGGTACTGAGCGGCAATCGTCTCAACCAGACCCAGATGAAGGCAGCCTGGTTTGACAAGCTGAGCCAGAGCGGCACCTATGTGCCGGTCAACCACCCCGAGCCCCGCTTCTTTCCGCGCTGGATGAGCGCCCGCTTCCAGCGCTTTGGCCTCAAGGCGCTGCCGGATGCGGTCAACTTCATGTGCCACTCCTACGAGGGCAACCTGCTGGCCGCCAGCCAGGAGATAGAGAAGCTGACCCTGCTCTCGCCGCCCCAGCCCATCAGCGTCGCCTATCTGCAGGAGACCATCATCCGCCACGCCCACTTCACCCCGTTCCAGCTTATCGACACCCTGCTGGAAGGAAAGGTGAACCGGGCCCAGCGCATCCTGCTGGCCCTGCGCGCCGAAGGCACCGAGCCCGGCATGCTGGCCTGGTCTCTCTGTCGCGAGCTGGAGCAGCTCACCGAGCTGGCGCTGGCGGCCAGGGCCGGTCAACCGCTGGTTGAGCATTTCAGCCGCCTGCGCATCTGGCAGAGCCGCCAGCAGCTTATTCAGCAGGCGCTGACCCGGCTCCCCTTCGCCAAGCTGCAACAGTTGTGGCAGCTGATGGCCCGCCTTGACGACGCCCAGCGTCGCTTCGATACCGAGCAGGCCTGGCTGATGCTGCAGACCATCGCCCTCGGTTTTCGCGATGGTACCCCCTTGCCGCTGGCGGGATCTGACGCATGAGCCAGCCCGTCGACATCCCGGCCATCCCCGGAGGGGAGCCCATGCTGCAGCCGCCCATCGGCATCCTGGGGGGGACCTTCGATCCCATCCACATCGGCCATCTGCGCCCGGCCATCGAGGCCCGCGACGCCATTGGTCTGGCCGAAGTACGCCTGTTGCCGAACCATATCCCGCCCCACCGCGCCAATCCCTTCTGCTCGAGCGAGCAGCGTCTGGCCATGGTTGCCCTGGCGGCGGCGGAAAACCCGGGCTTCGTGGTGGATGAGCGGGAGCTCAAGCGCGATACCCCCTCCTGGACCATCGACACGCTGATCGAGCTGAGGAGCGAGCTGCCGGACACCCCGCTCTGCTTTCTGATGGGGATGGACTCCCTGCTGAGCCTGCCGAGCTGGCACCGCTGGCAGGAGCTGCTCGATTACGCCCACCTGGTGGTGAGCACCCGTCCCGGCTGGCAGCCGGATTACCCGGCCGCAGTGGCCGCGCTGCTGGCCCGCCACCAGACCCGCGAAGTGGCGGATCTGCACCGGCTGCGTCACGGCCGCATCTGGCTGGCGGACAACCTGCCCATCGAGCTGTCGGCCACCCGGCTCAGAGAGCGCTTGGCAGCGGGGGCGGATCCCCGCTATCTGCTACCGCCATCGGTGGCGGAGTACATCCGCCAGCAGGGGCTCTATCGACCAGTCTGAACCCGGTTTGCCGGGGTGGTTGTCCGGCGCGGATCGCGCACTATAGTGATCAACAGGGGGCCGTTTTCCGAGCGGGCACGGCCCCTGTTCCACTCCCCTTCACCGGACTGGGAAACGGGAGTGACCATGATATAATCCGCCGCCCTCACGCCGTGAAAGCGCGCCGGAATACAGGAGAGACTCATTGCAAGGCCAAGAACTGCATGCCTTTATCGTCGACAAGATCGATGACATGAAAGGCCGCGACATCATCACCCTCGATGTGCGCGGCAAATCCAGCATCACCGACACCATGATCATCTGCTCCGGCAACTCCAGCCGTCACGTCAGCGCCATCGCCCACCATCTGGCCAGCGAAGCTCGCCATGCCGGGCTCGATCTGCTGAGCGTGGAAGGCCAGCTCACCGGCGAGTGGGTGCTGGTGGATCTGGGCTCCGTCATCGTGCACGTGATGCAGGATGAGCATCGCGATTTCTATCAGCTGGAAAAACTCTGGAGCAACACCGCTCAGGTGAATGCGCAATAAACGAGCACAAGTGTAACGACCGATGAAAATCCAGTTGATTGCGGTGGGCACCAAGATGCCCGCCTGGGTAGAGCATGGCTTCGAAGAGTATCGCCGCCGTTTCCCCAAAGACATGCCATTCGAACTTGTCGAGATCGGCGCCGGAAAACGTGGTAAAAATGCCGACATTCCCCGCATTCTGCAAAAAGAGGGGGAAGCCATGCTGGCTGCCGCCGGCCGCTCGCGCATCGTGACCCTGGACATCCCCGGCAAACCCTGGACTACCGAGCAGCTGGCCGTGCAACTGGAAGCCTGGAAGCTCGATGGCCGCGACGTGGCCCTGCTGGTGGGCGGCCCGGAAGGGCTCTCCCCCGAATGCAAGGCTGCCGCCGAGCAGAGCTGGTCGCTGTCGCCGCTGACCCTGCCCCATCCGCTGGTGCGGGTGCTGGTGGCCGAGAGCCTCTATCGCGCCTGGAGCATCACAACCAATCATCCGTATCACAGAGAGTGAACCATGCGTTATTCCAGCATCACCCTCACATACCCGTATCACAGAGAGTGAGCCATGCACTATCCAAGCATTCCCCTCTCAAACCCGAATCACAGAGCGTGAGCATGCACATCTGCACCCCGTTTCTCACCTGCTCGACAGTCATAAGGTAGCGGCATGCTGAAGACTCGCATCGAAATGCGCGACCACAGCGCCGAGGGTCGCCTCTTCTTCCGACGAACCCTAGTCGCCTACGTTGGCATGATAGTGCTGATGCTGGTGCTGCTGGGCAATCTCTACTATCTGCAAGTAGAGTCTTACGACACCTACCAGACCCGTTCCAACGACAACCGCATCCGCGTCGTGCCGGTGGCGCCACCGCGCGGCCTCATCTATGACACCAACGGCGTGCTGCTGGCGGAAAACCGCCCTGTCTACAGCCTCGAGATCGTGCCGGAAGAGACCAAGGATCTGGAGAAGACCGCCGACGAGCTGATCGCCCTGCTGAAGCTGCCGGAGGGGACCAAGGAGAAGTTCCTGGCCGAGGTGAAACGCCAGCGCCGCTTCAAGCCGGTCGCCCTGTACGAGAAGCTGACCGAGTATCAGGTCGCTCTCTTCTCGGTCAACCAGCACAACTACCCGGGTGCCAGCATCGAGGCCTACCTCAAGCGCTACTACCCGTTTGGCGACACCCTGACCCATGCGCTGGGTTACGTGGCCAAGATCAACACCCGCGATGTGGAGCGCCTCGACAAGGAGGACAAGCTCGCCAACTATGCCGCCACCAAGGATATCGGCAAGCAGGGGGTGGAGAAGTACTACGAGGATCAGCTGCACGGCGTGGCGGGCTACCAGGAGGTCGAGGTGAACAACCGCGGCCGGGTGGTGCGCACCCTGAAATTCCAGCCGCCCGAGCCTGGCAAGGACATCTACCTCAACATCGACATCCGCCTGCAGCTCAAGGCCCAGCAACTGCTGGCCGGCCGCCGCGGCGCCATCGTGATGATGGATCCCAATACCGGCGCCCTCCTGGCCATGGAGTCGAGCCCGAGCTATGACCCCAACCTGTTCGTGACCGGCATCTCCAGCGCCAACTACTCGGCGCTGCTCAACGATCCGGCCCGGCCGCTGGTGAACCGCACCACCCAGGGCATCTATGCCCCCGCCTCCACCGTCAAGCCCATGATGGCGGTGATGGGGCTCAACGAGGGGGCCATCACCCCCAACTACCGCTACTTCGGCGGCCCCAGCTTCTCCATCCCCGGCACCACCAAGAAGTTTCGCGACTGGCGCCGCTGGGGCCACGGCTGGCTCGACGTCTATCGCGCCATCGAGGTGTCGGCGGATACCTACTTCTACGATCTCGCCTACCGGGTCGGCATCGACAAGATCAACAGCTACATGACCAGGTTCGGCTTCGGTCAGTACAGCGGTGTCGACATCTACGAAGAGACCAAGGGGGTCATGCCGTCCCGCGACTGGAAGATGGCCCGCTGGCGCCAGCCCTGGTATCAGGGTGACACCATCTCCATCGGCATCGGCCAGGGCTACTGGAGCGCCACCCCGATCCAGCTGGCCAAGGCCATCAGCATCCTGACCCAGAACGGCCACGACGTGACGCCGCATCTGCTCAAGAGCACCGCCTCCATCGATGGCGTGGTCAACGCCCCCATCAACCCGAACATGGCCATCCAGACCAAGAGCGACAGCTACTGGCAGGTGGCCAAGGACGGCATGTGGCGGGTCATCAACGGCCACGAAGGGACCGGTCGGCGCGCCTTTGCCAACACCCCCTACAAGGCGGCGGGCAAGTCCGGTACCGCCCAGGTGGTGGGTCTCAAGGAGAACCAGGTCTACAACGCGGCCACCACCAAGGTGGAGCATCGCGACAACGCCCTGTTCGTCTCGTTCGCCCCGTTCGAAGCACCCAAGGCGGTGGTCGCCCTGGTGCTGGAGAACGCCGGGGGCGGCAGCGCCATGGCGGCGCCGGTCGCCCGCAACATGCTGGATGCCTATCTGCTGCCGCCGGAGCCTCAGCTGCCGCCGGCACCGGCCAAGAAGCCCCAATCCGAAGAGGTTGCCTCTCATGAGTAACTCCGCTCGCCAGCAGAGCATCTGGTACAAGCTGCACATCGACTTGCCGCTGCTGCTCGGCCTGCTGACCCTGATGTCCCTCTCCATGGTGGTGCTCTATTCCGCCTCCGGTCAGGACGTCGACTCCATCGTGCGCCAGCTGGTGCGTGGCGGACTGGCGTTCGCCCTGATGATCGGCATGGCCCAGCTGCCGCCCTCCCTCTATGCCCGCTGGTCGGTGCCCCTGTTTGCGGTAGTGGTGCTGCTGCTCATCGCGGTGGACGTGTTCGGCCACATCGGCAAGGGGGCCCAGCGCTGGCTGGACCTCGGCTTCATGAAGTTCCAGCCCTCCGAGGTGATGAAGCTCTCCATGCCCATCATGGTGGCCGCCTGGCTCAGCCGTCATTCGCTGCCGCCCAAGTTCAGCCACCTGGTGCTGAGCCTCATCATGGTGCTGCTGCCCACCCTGCTGATCGCGGCCCAGCCCGACCTTGGCACCTCCATCCTGGTGGCCGCCTCCGGCTTCTTCGTGATCTTTCTGGCGGGGATCAGCTGGTGGCTCATCGGCCTCGCGGTGCTGCTCATCTGCGCCTTCATGCCGGTGCTCTGGTTCTTCCTGATGCACGACTACCAGCGCCAGCGGGTGCTGATGCTGCTGGATCCGGAGAAGGACCCGCTTGGTCGCGGCTACCACATCATCCAGTCCAAGATCGCCATCGGCTCCGGCGGCGTGTTCGGCAAGGGGTGGCTGCAGGGCACCCAGTCCCAGCTGGAGTTTTTACCAGAACGGCATACCGACTTTATCTTCGCGGTGTTCAGCGAGGAGTTCGGCCTGGTGGGGGTCGCCCTCCTGCTGGTGATCTACCTCTACATCATCAGCCGCTGCCTGTTCATCTCCATGCAGGCCCAGAACAGCTTCGAACGCCTGCTGGGCGGTGCTCTGACGCTGACCTTCTTCGTCTACGTGTTCGTCAACATGGGGATGGTGAGCGGCATCTTGCCGGTGGTGGGGGTCCCCCTGCCACTGGTGAGCTACGGCGGCACCTCCATGGTGACCCTGATGGCCGGCTTCGGCATCCTGATGTCCATCCAGACCCACAGAAGGCTGCTGGCCTGATGCGACTGGCCGGTGTGTTGCTCTCTCTCGTTGCCCTGAACGCAACGGCGGCCGTCGAGCCCCCCGGGCTCGCCCGGCTCGCCGAGCAGCAGCAGGTGCCGCTGGCCGAGTTGCAGGCCGCCACCGCCCAGGCCAGCCTGCGCCAGGAGGTGCTCGACACCATCAGCCGCCCCTGGGAGGCCAAACCCTGGCATCGCTACCGGCCGTTGTTCATCACTCCGGAGCGGATCCGGGACGGGGTCGGCTTCTGGCAACGCCACGCCACCACCCTGGCGCGGGCCGAGCAGACCTATCAGGTGCCGGCCTCCCTCATCGTCGCCATCATCGGCATCGAGACCTTCTACGGCCGCCAGATGGGCCGCCATCCGGTGCTAGACAGCCTCTACACCCTGGGCTTTCACTACCCCGAGCGGGCCGACTTCTTCGCCAAGGAGTTTGCCCAGCTGGTGTTGCTTGCCCGGGAAGAGAAGTGGCCGCTCACCCTTCTCAAGGGCTCCTATGCCGGCGCCATGGGGATGGGTCAGTTCATGCCCTCCAGCTATCGCCACTACGCGGTCGACTTCGACGGCGACGGCAAGCGCGATCTGTTCGCCAACCCGGTGGATGCCATCGGCAGCGTCGCCAACTATTTTGCCGAGCATCAGTGGCGCTGGGGGGAGTCGGCGGTCGAACCCGCCTTGATCGGACTGGCGCCAGTGGGTACCCTGCTGGGGCCTGCCCCCGAGCTGACCCAGACCTGGGCCGAGCTGGCCGCCGCGGGCATTGAACTCGCCACCCCGCTGGCACCCGACACGCCGGTGAAACTGCTGGCATTGGAACAGGCCGATGGACCGGAATACTGGGTCGCGCGCCACAATTTTTACGTGATCACCCGCTATAACCGCAGCCCGCTCTATGCGATGGCGGTGCATCAACTCAGTCAAGCAATCCAGGACGCGTATGCATTACAGCCACAAACTTCTCCCGCTCAGCCTGACCTTGTTGCTGGCCGCCTGTAGCAGCCAGCCGGAACAGCTTCCCCCGCCTCCCGAACCGGTCCAGCCGGAAAAACCCCAGGTCATCGAAATCCCGCAGGCCACCGGCGCCATCCCGCGTCCCGAGCCCCTGAGCGCCAGCGGCAACCGTGACTACTGGATTGGCAAGCAGAAGAACGAGGTGTGGCGCGACATCAAACACTACAGCGAAGAGGGGACCGCCAGCTGGCTCTCCCAGGATCTGGACGGCCAGAAGACCGCCAACGGCGACGTGCAGGACAGCAAGCTGTTCAGCGCCGCCCACCGCAACCTGCCGCTGCCAAGCTATGTGCGGGTCACCAATCTGGACAACGGGCAGGAGACCATAGTGCGGGTCAACGATCGCGGCCCCTTCGGCAGCGATCGGCTGATCGACCTCTCCCATGCCGCCGCCACGCAGCTGGGGATGGTGGAAGGGGGCGAGGCGCGGGTACGGCTCGAGCTCATCAACGATACCCCGGATCAGATGGTACTCATGGCCCCCATGAAGCCCATCGAGATGACGCCGACCACCCCGGCCCCCGTCGCTCAGGACGGCTTCGTCGGCCAACCCACCGAGCTGGCCATGGCCACGCCGGCCGCCGCCGAACAGGTCCCCGTCAAGGCGCCGGTCACCAAACCCGCCAAACCGGCAGCGGCCAAGACGGTGGCACCCGCCAGCAGCGGCGAGGGCAAGATGATCCAGGTGCTGGCCAGCGGCTCGCAGGCACGGGCGGAGGCGATGGGCAAGGTGATGACCCAGCGTCACGGCCTGCCCTATCGGGTGGACGCCCATGGTGCCATCTTCCGGGTGCTGATCGGCCCCGTGCCTGCCGACCAGCAGGCCGCCACCCTGGAGAAAGTGCGCCAGGGGGGGCTGGAGCAAGCCTTCATCGTCCCCTGAGCGTCTCAGGCTCAAGCTGACCGAACCGCCCTCTGTGGCCCGCCATCACGTCGTTTCCCGGCGTGATGGCGGCTACTGAGGGAGAAAAAACCAGACCAGATGGCACGTCGGGCTTTGACCGACGGTCGCTTCTGGTATAGTGAAGCCCGCATTTTTAACTTGGGTTACCCCAACCAGGCACCAGGAATTTCAAGATGTCCAAATTTGCCCGTTCAGTTATTCTGGCCTCCCTGATAAGCGCCACCGCCCAGGCCAACACGCCTGTACCGATCCCGACGCCGAACGCCAACCCCGTGGTGGTTCCCGCCGCGCCGGAGATCTCCGCCAAGGCCCACATCCTGATCGACTACTACTCCGGTCAGGTACTGGCCGAGCAGAACGCCGAAGAGCGTCTGCCGCCCGCCAGTCTGACCAAGATGATGACCTCCTACATCATCGGCCAGGAGCTGCTGAAGGGGAACATCAAGCGCACCGACATGGTGACCATCAGCCAGAACGCCTGGTCCAAGAACTACTCCGACTCCTCCAAGATGTTCATCGAGGTGGGCAAGCAGGTCTCCGTCGATGACCTGAACAAGGGCATCATCATCCAGTCCGGCAACGACGCCTGCGTCGCCATGGCCGAATTCCTGGCGGGCAGCACCGACTCCTTCGCCAGCCTGATGAACAGCTGGGCCGCCAAGCTCGGCATGAACGACAGCCACTTCATGAACCCGCACGGTCTGGATGCGGAAGGTCACTACAGTACCGCTCACGACATGGCGCGCCTGGGCCAGGCCCTGATCCGCGACCTGCCGGAGGAGTACAAGATCTACGCCCAGAAATCCTTCGTGTTCAACGGCATCACCCAGCACAACCGCAACCGCCTGCTGTGGGATCAGTCCCTGCAGGTTGACGGCATCAAGACCGGCCACGTCAGCCAGGTCGGCTACAACCTGGTCTCCTCCGCCACCAACAACGAAGGCATGCGCCTGATCGCCGTGGTGCTGGGCGCCAGCAGCGAAGCCTCCCGCGCCGCCGAGAGCAAGAAGCTGCTCACCTACGGTTTCCGCTTCTTCCAGAGCCTGACACCCTACAAGGCCGGCACCGAGCTGGTGACCCAGAAGATCTGGATGGGCGACAAGCCGGAAGTGAAGCTGGGCGTCGACAAGGACGTCTCCGTGCTGGTCACCCGTGGCCAGGGCAACAACCTCAAGGCGGACTTCCAGCTCGAAAGCGAACTGAAGGCACCGCTGGCCAAAGGTCAGCGCGTCGGCACCGTGTTCCTCAAGCAAGGGGACAAGGAGATCAAGCAGGTACCGCTGGTCGCCCTGGAAGAGGTGCAAGAGGGTGGCCTGATGAGCCGTCTGTGGGACTACCTGGTGATGCTGGTTTCCAGCTGGTTCAAGTAATCCGCACGCAGGATCCCGACCAAACAGCGGCGCCAACAGGCGCCGCTGCTGTCTTTTTGGGGTCGGGCCAGTCAATAACCCTGTAAACTGCAGGTTCCGCCGACTGACGATTTGTGGTAAAAAGCAGCACCTCCATCCCTTGTCTGCCGGTCCGGCCTTGATCCCGGCCCGGGCAATGCCCATATACACTTGAGCAGTGCCCCGCACAGACGGGGGCATGGCGGCCCCGAGGGGCCAACGGCCATTAGCCACAAGCAAGAAAGTCGTCTCGCGACGACCGCAAAAGGTGAGTAAATGAATACCAAGTTTGATGAACTGCTGGAGTTCCCCTGCAAGTTCCCGTTCAAGGTGCTCGGCGTTGCCGACCCGGCCCTGCCGGACATGGTGGTGGAAGTGCTGCAGCAGCACGCCCCCGGCACCTACAGCCCGACCGTCCAGCCCAGCTCCAAGGGCAACTACCACTCGGTCCGGGTCACTGTGACTGCCCAGAGCAAGGAACATATCGAAGCCATGTATACCGCCCTCGGCAACATAGAACTGGTTCGCTACGTCCTGTAAGTCGCCTCTTTCGCCCCGCCACCGGGGCGACTGATTATTTGCCGCCGGCGACCAGCGCCGTGCCGGCCGACCCAAGCGCCTGTCAGTGAGGAAAGATGTCACCCCAAACTCCCGCCGAGTCATCACAGTCCGCCAGCCAGCTGCTGGTGAGACAGCTGGGCCGTCGTCCCTACCAGCCGGTATGGGATGCCATGAAGGCCTTCACCGACAGCCGCACTCCCGACACCCCGGACGAGTTCTGGGTGGTGGAGCATGACCCCGTCTACACCCAGGGGCAAGCCGGCAAGGCCGAACACCTGCTCGCCCCCGGCGACATCCCGGTGGTGCAGAGCGATCGTGGCGGTCAGGTGACCTATCACGGCCCGGGCCAGCTGGTGCTCTACGTGCTGGTGGACGTGCGCCGCAGCAAGCTGACGGTACGCGAGCTGGTGACCTGCCTGGAGACCGCCATCATCAACACCCTGGCCAACAGCGACATCAGCGCCTATGCCAAGGCCGATGCCCCCGGGGTCTACGTTAAGAACGAGCTCGGCATGGAGGCCAAACTGGCCTCCCTTGGCCTGCGCATTCGCAAGGGGTGCTCGTTCCACGGGCTGGCCCTCAACATCAACATGGACATGACCCCCTTCCTGCGCATCAACCCGTGCGGCTATGCGGGCATGGCCATGACCCAGACCAGCGCCCTGGGCGGCCCGCAGAGCGTGGCCGAGGCGCAATCCATCCTGGTGGCCGAACTGGCCCGCCTGATTGGTTATCAAACAATAACAAACACCGAGAGTGAATCATGAGCAAACCCGTTCGTATGGAGCCGGGCGTCAAGCTGCGCGATGGCGACAAGATGGCCCTGATCCCGGTGAAATTCATGCCGGATCCCAACGAGGAAGTGCTGCGCAAGCCTGACTGGATGCGGATCAAGCTGCCACCGTCGAGCCAGAAGATCGAGCACATCAAGAGCACCCTGCGCAAGAACAAGCTGCACTCGGTGTGTGAAGAGGCCTCCTGCCCCAACCTGGCGGAGTGCTTCAACCACGGCACCGCCACCTTCATGATCATGGGCGCAATCTGCACCCGTCGCTGCCCCTTCTGCGACGTGGCCCACGGCCGCCCGCTGGCACTCGACCCGGAAGAGCCGAAGAAGCTGGCACTGACCATCAAGGAGATGGGGCTGAAATACGTGGTGATCACCTCGGTGGACCGCGACGATCTACGCGACGGCGGTGCCCAGCACTTCGCCGACTGCATCAAGCAGATCCGCGAGCACAGCCCGCAGACCCGCATCGAGAT
This sequence comes from Aeromonas sp. s5, assembly GCF_040907865.1. NCBI lineage: Bacteria > Pseudomonadati > Pseudomonadota > Gammaproteobacteria > Aeromonadales > Aeromonadaceae > Aeromonas > Aeromonas sp. s5. The sequence goes on along the minus strand of NZ_JBFOCO010000005.1, from coordinate 90,354 downwards.
CCTGACCCCGGACTTCCGCGGCCGGATGGAGCAGGCCCTCGAGGTGTTCCGCGAGACCCCGCCTGACGTCTTCAACCACAACCTGGAAACCGCCCCGCGCATGTACCGGGTCGCCCGCCCGGGTGCCGACTACAAGTGGTCCCTGGAGCTGCTGCGCCGCATCAAGGAGATGCACCCCCATGTGCCGACCAAATCCGGCGTCATGATGGGTCTGGGCGAAACCAATGAAGAGATAGTCCAGGTGCTCAAGGACCTGCGCGAGCACGGCGTCAACATGCTGACCCTGGGCCAGTACCTGCAGCCGAGCCGCCACCACCTGCCGGTGAAGCGCTACGTGCCGCCCGCAGAGTTCGACGAGCTCAAGGACGTGGCCATGGAGCTCGGCTTCAGCCACGCCGCCTGCGGCCCCTTCGTGCGATCCTCCTACCACGCGGATCTGCAGGCCAAGGGGGAAGAGGTCAAATAAGCCTCTGCCCGCCGACAGCAAAAGAGCGCCTTATGGCGCTCTTTTTTATGCAGGTCGCAAAGCACATCCTGCTGGTCGGCGCCCCCGAAACGGGCATGTCGAGGGGCCTTGGTCGCTGTTATGATGTGGCCGCCGTTATCGTCAACCGCCCAGGATATACCATGTCTCAAACCCGCCTCTTCATCGTGCACGGTTATACCGCCTCCCCCGACGCTCACTGGTTTCCCTGGCTCAAGGCCGAGCTCGAGGCCCGGGATGTCCGGGTCGAGGTGCTGGCCATGCCTGACCCCCACCACCCAAAACCCGCCACCTGGGACGCGGCCATGGACAGCCTGGTGCAGGATCACGACGAGCGCACCTTCCTGCTCGGCCACAGCCTCGGCTGCATCACCATACTGCGCCAGCTCGACCGGCTGCCCGCCGGCAGCCAGGTGGGGGGGATCCTGCTGGTCTCCGGTTTCGATCAGCCGCTGCACACCCTGCCGGAGCTGGATCCCTTCATGACCCCGGACTATGACCCGGCCCGCATCATGGCGCTGGCCCCCCGCCGGGTGGTGGTCGCCTCCCGGGATGATGCCATCGTGCCCTATCCCTACAGCCAGCACCTGAGCGAGCGCCTGGCTGCGCCGCTCTACAGCCTGGAGCATGGCGGCCACTTCCTCGACCGGGACGGCTTTCTGACCCTGCCGCTGGTGCGTGACCGACTGCTCGCCATGCTGGCGGAGGGCTGAGGCAGACAACAACGGCCACCAGGGTGGCCGTTGTTGTTTTCGACCCGGCTAGAACGACATGCCGGAGAAGGACATGAAGCCGAGCGACATCAACCCGGCCACGATGAAGGTGATGCCAATCCCCCTCAACCCCTCTGGCACATCCGCATATTTCATCTTCTGGCGCAGGCCGGCGATGGCGACGATGGCCAGCAGCCAGCCCAGGCCTGAGCCCGCTCCATACACCACGGATTCGATGAAGTCGTAGTCCCGCTGCGCCATGAACATCACCCCGCCGAAGATGGCGCAGTGCACCGTCAGCAGCGGCAGATAGATGCCGAGCGCGTGATGGAGCACCGGAAAGTGCTTGTCCAGCACCATCTCCATCACCTGCACCAGCGCCGCCAGCACCCCGATGTAGACGATGAAATCGAGAAAGCTCAGATCAAACTCGCCGAGAAAGGTGCTCTCCGGGCGCAGGATATGGCGGTAGATCAGGTTGTTGAGGGGGATGGCGATCACCATGACCACCAGCACCGTCAGGCCAAGGCCGAAGGCGGTGTTGATGTTCTTGGAAACGGCCAGGAAGGTGCACATGCCAAGGAAGAAGGCCAGCGCCAGGTTTTCGACAAAGATCGATTGAATGAAGAGGTTTACGTAATAGTCCATCGGGTCGGCTCACAACGGGTACGAACGGGAGCCGCCTCCCTGCGCGCAAGCGGGCACGAAGGCGGAGCAAGAGGCGCCGGATCGGAGCCTGGCCCGCAGGCAGTACTCTGTGGCAGGGATCAGGATCGGATCGAACGGGCGCACGGCATACAGCCGGCCTCTAGTCGCTGTGACAGAACCGAAATTGCAGATGGTGGCAGCATCGCAGCCGCCGATGCAGATAGCCGAAGTGGTCGGCCAGCTGCCTGAGGTAGATGAGGGGCAGGAAGAACAGCAGGCCACAGAGCAGGCCGAGGATCTCGTGCTGGAACCAGGCCAGCAGCATCTGGTAGAGCTCGGCATGAGCGGCCCCTTCCAGTCGCCGCCCCTGCTCGAAGCCGAGGCGCCACTGGGAGGCAGGCGGCAGGCTGACGCTGTCGAGCAGCCCCCGCTGGGCCGGCTCGTGCAGCTGCATCGAGCCCTCCTGCCCTCCCGTTGCCGGCCCCGGGGTTGCAACGACCCCTGCCGCGCCAGAGGCGGCAAGCCAGAGAAGGCAGGCGATGGCGAGGGCCATCGACCAGGTCGACAGTCGGCCAGGGGGCAACAAGGGATGCATCCGGTTCAAACAAAGAGGAACAAGAAGGGCGAATTTATCACAATTCCTCGATTTATTGAATTTACCATATGGGAAATCAGCTTTAATCGATGCTAAAAACCCTGATTATCAAAAAATCCAGCAATTAAAAACCACCATGAGAGCAAGCGCCATGACGCCTGCTCTCATGGTGAGGACTCACCCCTGCTCAAAGGCCTGATGGTAGCGCACTTCACCACTGGGCATGGCGGCGCCGAACGAGCGGGCCATGAAGTACTCGGCCGGCACGCCGGGCAGCGTCAACCCCGGCTCGGACACGAAGCCGAAACGGCCGTAGAAGCCGGGATCCCCCAGCACCACGCAACCTGCCGCCCCCATCCCCTTGAGCTCGGCCAGACCCGCCTCCATCAGCCGTGAACCCAGTCCCTTGCCGTGCAGCTCGGGGGAGACGGAAATGGGGCCAAGGCCATACCAGTGCGGGCTGCCATCGCTGATGGTCACCGGCGAGAAGCAGAGGTGGCCGACCACTCGCCCCTCCTGCTCCGCCACCAGCGACAGACTGAGTGCCCCGGCCTGGCGCAATGCGCGCACGATCAGCTGCTCGTTGTGATCGGTATGGGGGGCCTTGAGGAATGCGGCCACGGTCACCGCTTCAATGGCGTCGTGATCGGCGCCCGTTTCGGGTCGAATGAGGATGTTCACAAGGGTTTCTCCGTTTGCTCTCTTTCAATGAATGTTCTGATCAGACTGCCTGCAGGCAGCAGATCACATAGCCATAGCTGCCCAGGTATTGGCGGTGGATGGCCACTTCCCGGCTCAGATCCTGCCATGCTGGGCTATCCCCCAGCTCGGCGCGATGGCGCGCCAGATTGCGTTCGATGGGATCCAGATAGTTGTGCCAGGCCCTTTGCGGTAACTCGGTGTGCCACAGGCAGCGATACCCCGCCTCCTGCACCGTCTTGAGCAGGCCAGCCAGGGTCTGCATGGCAGTATAATCCCGCTGCCAGAACGCCAGCGCCTCCTCTGGCGGCGTGTCCGTCAGCCACACCAGGTCGCTCAGCACGATGCAGGCATCAGGGCCGGCAAGGTGCGCCCGCCAGGCTTTGAGCGCATTGGCCACCCCTATGGTGTAGGCGCTCCCTTCGGCCCAGATAAGGTCGGCGGGGGCCAGCTCTGCCGGTAGCGCCGCCATGTTGGCGCACAGGGTGGTGACCTGCTCAAAACCAGCCGCGCTGGCCGATCTGGCCACGGCGGCCAGCGCCTCCTCGTCGAGATCAATGGCCACGATGGCGGCATCCGTCACCTGTGCCAGCGCCATTGTGGCGGCGCCGCGCCCGCAGCCCATGTCGAGGATCCGGCGAGGCGCCATGGACAGCGCGGCAAACTGCTGCTGGGTGAAGGTGCGATCTCCCGGTCCCCAATAGCTCATGCCATCCAGCAACTGTTTAAAATCCTGGATGTAGCGATCATGCTCGTTCATGTCTTTGCTCAGCCACTGCAAGTGGTAGCGCTCCTTTTCACTGAATCCCTGCTTCATCACCCAGTCGAAGTAGGCCTGCGGGGCTTGATGCTGCAGTTGCCGCTGCCAGGCCTTGAACTCGTCGCCGGAGTGCGCACGCAAACCGGCGAGATCCGCCAGCAGATCCCGGGCACGTTGCATCCGCGCCAGCTCCTCATCCAGCTCCCTGACCCGGGTCTGCAGCGTTGCCTGCTCCAGCTCGCCCGCCAGACAGGCGAGGCACTGCTTGAGGCTGAGCCCGCCGGCCTGCAGGGCCTGTACCATCCGCAACCGCTGCAGATCTTCATCGTCGTAGTGGCGATAACCGTTGGCGCCCCTCGTTCCCGCAATCACCCCCAGCTTTTCGTAATAGAGCAGGGTGGAGCGGGCCAGGCCGCAGCGCCTGGCCAGTTCGGATATTTTCATGACAGCGACTCGCAGTGGGGTCCATGACCCGATGAAGGGAAGCTTAAACCGTGAAGCAATAGACGGGTCAACGGCAAAATCCGGGTTCATACCATAAAAAAACGGCCACCCTGAGGTGGCCGTCATCGGCAGCAAGAGAGACTCACGGATCAGAGGCCGGCGGCTTCCAGATGCTCCACCAGCAGTTGCACGCTGCGGTTGCCGCGCCACTCGTTGACGTCGAGCCGATAGACCAGCCGCACCCGTTTGACCGAGGCATCGGGCCAGCGCTGCAAGTCGACCCCGAAGGCGATGGCATCCACCGCGTGGCCGGAATCCGTGGTCAGCATCATCTTGAGGTGCTTCTCCCCCACCAGCCGCTGCTGCACCAGCACGAACTCGCCGTCGAACAATGGTTCGGGGAAGGCCTGACCCCAGGGGCCGGAGGCGCGGATCAGCTCCGCCAGCTCGAGGGTGAGCTCGTCCGGCAGCAGTTCGCCGTCGGTGAGCAGCACCCCGGTCAAGAGCTCAGGCGTCACCAGCTCGCCGATGACCGCCTCAAAGGCCCGGCCAAAGGCCTCGATATTGGCCTTGGGCAGGGTCAGCCCCGCCGCCATGGCGTGGCCGCCAAACTTGCCCATCAGGCCGGGGTGACGGGTATCGAGCAGTTCCAGCGCATCGCGCAGGTGCACCCCAGGGATGGAGCGCCCGGAGCCCTTGAGCTCGGTCTCGCTGCTCTCGGCAAACGCGATGACCGGGCGGTAGTACTTCTCCTTCACCTTGGAGGCCACCAGCCCCACCACTCCCTGATGCCACTCGTCCCGGTGCAGCACGATACCGGAGGGCACCTCGCCATCACGAAACCGGATCTGCTCCAGGGTGGCCAGCGCCTCCTGCTGCATCCCCTGCTCGATCTCCTTGCGCTCCTGGTTGAGGCTGTCCATTTCGGAGGCGAGCTGGCGCGCCAGGTTGAGGTCCTCGCTCAGCAGACAGGCGACCCCGAGGGACATGTCGTCGAGCCGGCCCACCGCGTTGAGGCGCGGCCCCAGCGCAAAGCCGAGATCGGCGGCGCACAGGCGACGACCGTCGCGGCCCGACACATCCACCAGCGCCTGGATGCCGGGGCGGCAGCGACCGGCCCGGATCCGCTGCAGGCCCTGATGGACCAGGATGCGGTTGTTGCCATCGAGCGCCACCACGTCGGCCACGGTGCCGAGGGCCACCAGATCCAGGTAGTCCGCCACGTTGGGGGCGCGCAGCCCCTGGCGCTCATACCAGCCGCTCTGGCGCAGGTGGGTGTTGAGGGCCGCCATCAGATAGAAGGCAACCCCGACTCCGGCCAGCGACTTGGAGGGGAAGTCGCAGCCATGCTGGTTGGGGTTCACTATCGCGTCGGCGTCAGGCAGCTCCTGGCCCGGCAAATGGTGATCGGTAACCAGTACCTGCATGCCGGCCGCCTTGGCTGCCGCCACCCCGGCAAGGCTGGAGATGCCGTTGTCCACCGTGATGAGGAATTCGGCGCCGCGGACCACCGCCAGCTCGACGATCTCGGGGGTGAGGCCATACCCGAACTCGAAGCGGTTGGGCACCAGAAAGTCGATGTGGCGGCCGCCCATGGCGCGCAAGGCCAGCACGCACAGGGCCGAGCTGGTGGCACCGTCACAATCGAAGTCGCCGACGATGAGAATGCGCTTTTGCGCCGTCAGCGCCTCGGCCAGCAGGGGCACTGCCTGCGCCATGCCGAACAGGCGCTGGGGTGGCAGCAGCTGATTGGCGCTGCGCTCCAGCAGGGCAGGATCTTCGACTCCACGGCTGGCGAAGATTTGCCGCAGCAAGGGATGAAGGGTGGCGGGCAGATGGGAATCATCCACGCGCGGACGACGACGGATTAGCAGGGGCATCGATGTGATCCAGTATCTTGAGCAGTTGTTCAGGGCTCTGATAACCGCGCAGCAGGTCGCCATTTGGCAGGACCCAGCTCGGCAGCGCCTTGATCCCGAGCCACTGGCTCAGGCCGATATGATGGGCAAGGATCTCATTACAGCCGCTCTCAGGCAAACGATCACTGAGTTCGAGTTCACGAAGCAGCCCGGGATCGCACCAGCGCGCCTGCGCCTCGGCCAGTTCGGCAAAGGGGCCGAGCACCGGCAGCAGTTGCACACTCACCCCCCTCGCCTGCAAGGCGGGCAGCTCATCCAGGGTGGTGCGACAGCCGCGGCAGGCGAGATCGGTAAACAGGGTGAGGCGGTGGCGCTCGGGCACGGCCTTGAGCTGCATCCGCCGCTCGCCGATCTGGGCCAGGGCTAGCTGCCGCTGTTGACGCTGGCCCAGCATGGTGAGGTTCTTCATGTCGTGGGCCAGGTCCAGCATGGTGCCCAGCAGCACATGGTCGCCCCTGGCATCGGTATAGAGGGGCCCCTGCGCCGTGCCCAGCAGATAGAGGCCGGAGACCGGGGTCTCGTCCACCAGATAGACCTGCACCCCGAGCCGCCGCTCTATGGTCTGTTTCAACAGTTGGGGATCCATCCCCGCGCTGACGGCAAAAGAGCCCAGCAGCATCATTCCCAGCAGTAAATAGTGCACTTTTTTACTCACTTGGCATGAACGAATGGACTCACAAGGTTACTCAGCAAATATGCTCGCCTCAACTGCTTGATTACTGATTGATTAATAGAAGAGTCGCAAAAAAATCCCGATCTGACAGGTTGCCAATCGGGCAAAGCCCCAGCAAGCTAACCGGGACGACAGGAAACACGACGGTCATCCTCTGTTTTCCTGATGCTTTATTATTCAAACACCAGGGCGGCCCAGGCCGCTGCTAGCCCATTTTTGGAGGGGAAAATGAGTCTGATTCAAGAGTTCAAGGCCTTTGCATCCAGAGGCAACGTCATCGACATGGCGGTCGGTATCATCATCGGGGCCGCCTTCGGCAAGATCGTCTCCTCCTTCGTCGGTGACGTGATCATGCCGCCCATCGGCCTGATCCTGGGGGGCGTGGACTTCAGCGACCTCGCCGTGACCCTGAAGGCCGCCGAGGGCAGTGCGCCGGCCGTGGTCATCGCCTACGGCAAGTTCATCCAGACCATCATCGACTTCCTGATCATCTCCTTCGCCATCTTCATGGGGCTCAAGGCCATCAACACCCTGAAGAAGAAGCAGGAAGAGGAAGCCGCGGCACCGGCCGGCCCCACCAAGGATCAGGAGCTGCTGACCGAGATCCGCGATCTGCTCAAATCCCAACAGGGAAAATAAGCGCCAGCTCCTGTCGTGTACTGGAAAAAAACCGCCTTCGGGCGGTTTTTTAGCTACATCAGCAACGGAACACTTTACACTTGGCATCACCCAGACCTTGATCTGCATCCGCCCCCATCCCACGCACATCATGCTTGAATGAATGTAAACCTACAGGAATCATCGCCATGACATCCCCGACAGTGAAGACCAGAGCGAAACATGGTTTCATTCTGCGCTATTTGCTGTTGCTCTCCCTGCCCCTGCTATTGATGACAGCCAGCAACCTCTATCTGTTTTTCATCAAACAACAGAACGTAGTACGCGAGCGCATGGAATTTTTCAGCAGCAGTACGGCCCAGCAATGGGACAACGCGCTGAGCTCGGTCGAAGAGCAACTCAATATTCTGGCGGTGGATCTCGCCAACCATGACGGCGTGCTCCCGCCGGAAATGCGGGCGCGGCACTACTCGGTGTGGCAGCAGCTCAGCCGCTCGGGCAGCCTGCTGAAGGGGCTCTACTATGTGCAGCGGGACAATACCCTGGTCAACTTCAACCACCAGCTCCCCCCTTCCCCCCAGGCAATGGCCAAACAAGCATGGTATCTGGAGGCTATCCATACGCCGGGGATCAATATCTGGAGTGCCCCCTATCTCGACACCGTCCAGCACATCCCGGTGGTGACCCTGTCGCGGGCGGTCTTGAACCACAGCGGCAAGATAGTGGCCGTGATTGGTCTGGACGTCGAGCTGTCGCGAGTCTCGGACCGGATCGGGCGCATGCTGCAGGGCGGCAAGCAGATGACCTACCAGCTCTACGATCGCAGGTATCAGCGCATCGTGGCGCACAGCAACCCGCTGCTGAACGCCACCCCGCTCGACGAGCCCTGGTTATCCAGGCTCCAGGGGAAAAATGGCGCGATCCAGAGCCAGGATGACGAACTCATCGCCTACTACACCCTGGCCAACAACCCCGGCTGGCAGGTCATCATCATCTACCCCTTCAGCAACTCCTTCGTCATCAGGGAGCTGCTGCCCAACATGATGATGGGGCTGTTGCTGTCGCTGGTCATGTTCATCCTGGTGGCCGTCATCTTCCATCAGCGGCTGGAGAACACCATCGGCATGCTGGTGCAGGTGGTGCGCCAGCTGCGGGTCACCCCGCCGGGACAGCCTCTCATCATCCCCCGCATTCCGGGCATCGAGGAGCTGGAGGACGAGATCACCCTGATTTCGGACCAGATGCAGGCGGAGAGCGAGAAGGCCCAGCGCGATGCCCTGACCGGGCTCTACAACCGCCGCTACATGGACACCCTGCTGAGCGAGCTGCACCAGCAACATAGCCCCTATGTGCTGGCCATCATCGACATCGACAACTTCAAGCAGATCAACGACCGCCATGGCCACCCCGCCGGCGACAGCGTGCTCAGACGCACCGCCTCCCTGGGCAGCAAGCTGCTGGAGGGCAAGGCCACCCTCTGCCGCTTTGGCGGCGAGGAGCTGGTCGCCATCTTCGAACAGGGGCGACTTAAGGAGGCACAGCAGCAGATGGATCAGTGGCGCCGCGCCATGGCCACGCAGAACTGGCGCGAACCAAGCTTGACCGTCACCTTCAGCGGCGGGCTGGCCGAGGCGCTGGATGCCCCGCCCGCCGAGGTGCTGGCCCGGGCGGATGCCGCCCTCTATCGCGCCAAGCAGGAGGGGAAAGATCGCCTCTGTCTGGCCTAGGCGCGCGGGTGGTGCTGGCCGTGCAGCGCCTTGAGCCGCTCGTTGGCCACGTGGGTGTAGATCTGGGTGGTGGAGAGATCCGCGTGGCCCAGCAGCATCTGCACCACTCGCAGGTCGGCGCCGTGGTTGAGCAGGTGGGTGGCGAAGGCGTGGCGCAGGGTGTGGGGAGATAGCTCCCCGCTGATGCCGGCCCGCAGGGCATAGAGCTTGATGCGGTGCCAGAAGGTCTGGCGGGTCATCATCTGGGCCCGCTTGGAGGGGAACACCACATCCGAGCTGGTGCCCCCCAGCAGCAGGCCGCGCCCCTCACGGTAATAACGCTCCAGCCAGTGCACCGCCTCCTCCCCCATGGGAACCAGCCGCTCCTTGTTGCCCTTGCCCACCACCCGCACCAGCCCCTGGCGCAGGCTGACATGCTCGGCGGTCAGCCCCACCAGCTCGGAGACCCGCAGTCCGGTGGCGTAGAGCAGCTCGAGCATCGCCTTGTCGCGCAGCTCCAGCGGGTCATCCACCAGCGGCGCTTGCAGCAGCGCCTCCACCTCGGCTTCGCTGAGATCCGATGGCAGCTTCTTGGGCAGTTTGGGCCCCTCCAGCAGCACGGTGGGATCGTCGCTGCGCAGCTTCTCACGGTTGAGATACTGGTAGAAGCGGCGCAGGGCCGACAAGAAGCGGGCCGTGCTGCTGGCCGCGAACTGGTGATCCACCCGCCAGGCGAGGTAGTGCTGGATGTCGTCCAGCCCGGCCAGCAGCAGGGAGCCCCCCTGCTCATCGAGCCAGAGGGAGAATTTTTCCAGATCGGTGCGATAGGAGCTGACCGTGTTGTCGGAAAGGCCCCGCTCCAGCCAGAGGGCGTCGAGAAACGGCTCGATCAGGGGATGGGATTCAGCTTTGCTCATGGTACGCCGCGCTCAGGGAAACAGGCTTCCATTGTAACGTGTCGACCCACCCGGCCCGCAAGGCAGGCTTGTCCATGGCCCGGCAAGAAGTGAAGCGCGCCGGGCAATCTGCTAGACTGGCGCCCACCCCGGGCGCCGCTGTGCCGGTCACGCCCCTTGCCTACTGCGATCAAGAGAAGAGCGATGAAGATTGGTTTGTTTTACGGCTCTACCACCTGCTACACCGAGATGGCCGCCGAGAAGATCCGCACCCTCATTGGCCCGGAGCTGGTCGATCTCCACAATATCAAGGACGTGCCCCTCATCCGCATGCAGGAGTACGACATCCTGATCCTGGGCATCTCCACCTGGGACTTCGGCGAGCTGCAGGAAGACTGGGAATCCCGCTGGGAAGACATTGCCGACCTGCATCTGGAGGGGCGCATCATCGCCCTGTTTGGCCTCGGCGATCAGCTTGGCTATGGCGAATGGTTCCAGGATGCCCTCGGCATGCTGCACGATCAGCTGGTGCCCAAGAGGGTCAAGCTGGTAGGCTACTGGCCCAACGAGGGGTACGAGTTCGACGCCTCCAAGGCGCTCATCGATGATGGTCGTCACTTCGTTGGCCTGGCCCTCGACGACGCCAATCAGTACGACCAGACCGAATCGCGCATCGAACAGTGGGTCGACCAGATTTTGAGCGAGATCCACGAACTGCTGTGACGCCGGGTTTTCTGACAGCAGTGGCGATGGCCCCCAGCCATCGCCCGCTTCCCGCACGGCATGTCAAAAAAGGCCTTGTGACAGGCCCCTTGAACAGACGTCAGCTGCGACGCTTCCCCACCTGCCGCCCCAGGTTTCGAACCACCGGGCGCATAAATCGCACCGATTTTCTCAATCGGTATCATCGCATGACGCTATAGCGACTTTTTTATGCTGGTCTGCAACAATGGAAGCGACACCCCATAACAATCACAGCCGGGTGTCGGAAGCAAACGGACAGACCAGAAAAGGACATTCTATGACCCCATTCTCCCTGTTGGCCCCCGCCATCGCCCGCGACGTGCTCGATCACGCGCTAGCGCTGGGTGCCGACTTCGCCGAGCTGTTTGTGGAGCGCAAGCGCCGCAGCCAGCTCAGCCTGCTCTCCAGCCAGATAGAAAACATCAGCGGTGGCCTCGATTTCGGCATCGGCGTGCGCCTGTGCTACGGCCACAAGGTGCTCTACGGCTACACCAACCAGGCCGATCGCAACGAGCTCTTGCGCATCGTCACCCTGCTGGCGGCCAAGGACAGGCGTGACCCCGTGGTCACCGCCACCGCCTTCGATTTCACCCGCCTGACCGACCGCAACCCGATCGCCCTGCCCCTGTCGGCCGACAAGCTGCTGGAGCAGAAGATCGCCTACCTGCACGCCATGGATGCCGCGGCCCGCGCCGAGAGCGACAAGGTGAGCCAGTTTGCCGGCAACGTGCTTGGCTGGGAGCAGGAGGTGGAGATCTTCAACAGCGAAGGGGTGCAGGTGAGCGATCGCCGCCACTACAACCGCATCATGGCCCAGACCATCGCCGCCCTTGGCAGCGAGCAGAGCGTCGGTTACGAAGCCCCCGGCGCCATGATGGGCTGGGAGCACGCCGCCAGTATCGATCCCCGCGAGCTGGCCCTCACCGCCACCCGCCAGGCGCTGGTGAAGCTGGGCGCGGCTCCCTGCCCGAGCGGCAAGCTGCCGGTCATCATGGAGAGCGGCTTTGGCGGCGTCATCTTCCACGAGGCGTGCGGCCACCTGCTGGAGACCACCTCGGTGGCCAAGAAGGCCTCGGTGTTCCATGACAAGATGGGCCAGCTCATCGCCAATCCGGCGGTCAGCGCGGTGGATGAAGGCTTGCAGGGCAACGCCTGGGGCTCCATCAACATCGATGACGAGGGAATGGCGACCCAGCACACCCAGCTCATCAAGGATGGCGTGCTCACCGGCTTCCTGGTGGACCGGATGGGGGCCCTTCGCACCGGCTACGCCCGTACCGGCTCCGGGCGGCGCGAATCCTACAAGTTCGCACCGGCCTCGCGCATGCGCAACACCTACATAGAGCCGGGCAATCACAGCCTGGACGACATGCTGGCGACGGTGGAGCACGGCATCTATGCCAAGCGGATGGGGGGCGGCTCGGTGCAACCCGGCACCGGCGAGTTCAACTTCAACGTGCAGGAAGCCTACCTCATCGAACACGGCAAGATCACCCGGCCCCTCAAGTCGGCCACCCTGATCGGCACCGGCCCGCAGGTGCTCAAGGAGATCTCCATGGTGGGGCGCGATCTCGCCCTCTCCGCCGGCATGTGCGGCTCGGTCTCCGGCTCCATTCCTGCCTCGGTCGGCCAGCCGCCGCTCAAGGTTGACAATATTCTGGTGGGGGGGAACGCCTGATGAGCCAACTCGACATGAACCAACTGCTGACCCGCCTGCTGGACCAGGTCGCCGATCTGGGTGCCGAGGCGGACATCATCGCCAACCAGGACAAGGCCTTCTCCCTCAAGGCCGACAAGGGCGAGCTCAGCGAATACAAGGTGACCAGCAGCCAGCAGATCGGCATTCGGCTGATAAAAGAGGGTCGGGTCGGCATCGCCTATTCGGAGTCTCTCGACGAGTCGGCGCTGACCGCCATGGTGCAGGATGCGCTCGACGCCAGCCGTTTCGCCAAGGTGGACCCGGATCAGACCATCGCCGTGCAGCAGAGCCGGCTCACCACCGACTGCGCCGAGATCAATCAGCCCGACACCACCCCAGTGGAGGAGAAGATTGCCCTGGCCCTGCGCCTCGAGTCGGACATGCTGGCGCTGCCGGACGTGACCGGCGCCCCTTACAACAGCTTCTTCGAGGGAGAAGGCCGGCTGTGGCTCGCCAACACCCAGGGCAGCCTCTGCCAGCATCAGGCATTCAGCGTCGGCTGCTACAGCTCTGCCCTCATCGAGCGCGACGGCCGTCAGTCCATGTTCTCCCAGGGGCAGTATGAGCGCCGCTTCGATGCGCTGGACAGCCAGACCCTCATCCAGCAGATCCACGCCGTGGCCGACGGCCTGCTGGCGGGAGACGCGGTGCCGAGCGGCCACTACAGCGCCATCTTCGACACCAATGCCCTGGCCAGCCTGTTCGGCTGCTTCCAGGCCGCACTGTCGGGCAAGTGGGCCCAGCAGGGGATCAACCCCTGGCGGGGCAAGCTGGGCCAGTCGGTGGCTTCCCGCTGGCTCACCCTGGAGAGCCGGGCCTATATGCCGGGCGGCATGCATATCAAGGCCTTCGATGGCGAGGGTGCCCCCACCCGGGATCTGCTGCTGATCGGCGAAGGGGAGCTCAAGACCCTGCTGCACAACAGCGCCACCGCCCGCCACTTCGGTGTGGCCAGCAACGGTTCGGCGGCCCGCAGCGCCCGCAGTGCGCTGGATGTCAGCCCGCGCCACCTGGTGTTCGGGCTCGGCCCCCACAGCGAGGCCGAGGCGCAAGCCGGCGAGTATCTGGAGCTGGTCAAGCTGGACGGCCTGCACTCCGGCGCCGATGCGGTGAGCGGCGACTTCTCGTTCGGCGCCTCCGGCTTCCTGTGCCGGGACGGCGTGCGGGTGGCACCGGTACGCGGCATCACGGTAGCGGGCAACTTCTATCGCCTGCTGAGTGAGCTGGAAGCAGTCGGCAACCTGCTGCACCACGACGATGGCAAGAGCTTCTACGCGCCGCTCATCCGCTTCGGCGGGCTGAGCATTGCGGGCAAGTAACTGTATATCGTGGGGAAAAGCCCCCAGATTCCCACCCGAAAGCGGCGCCTGATGGCGCCGCTTTTTTAGCTCTGGCGCCCCTCATGGGCCACTCCTAACCTCTAAGAAGCTGTCTACGACCTGCCGCGAGAGGCCGTCAGCAAGAAACAGAGCCGCCGGTCGCATCGGCCGGCACATGCAGGAGATCATCAAGATGGACAATACCCTGGTCTGGGCCGACATTCCGACACGGGATCTGGAGCGCGCCATGGCCTTCTACTCGGCCCTGCTCGACGTGCCGGTCACGCCGATACAGGAGGAGATCCGCTTCGCCATGCTGCGCCACGACGGCAACAACGCGGCGGCCTGTCTCGGCCCCATGGACAAGTACCACCAGCCTGGGCACTCGGGCCCCCTCATCTACCTCGCCCTGGGCGATCGCCTGCAGGAGGCCGAGCAGCTGGTGCCCAAGATCGGCGGACGAGTGCTCGAGCCCCTGCACAGCATCGGCAGCGGCCATGGCTCCCGGGTCATCATCGAAGATACCGAGGGCAACTGGCTGGCCCTCTATGCCCCGCCGGCCGGCTGATGACGGCGGCTCCCAGAAACAACAACGGCGACCTGATGGTCGCCGTTGTGCATGAGCCAGTCTCCCGGGTCATCAGACCTGCGGGTTGAGACGGGTCGGCATGCCGGTACGCTGTTCCAGCACCTGTTTGACCACGTTGGAGTCACTCTCCGCGTGGGCGATGAAACGGGTGGTGGCCGGGGTCATGGGCAGCGGTACGGAGGCGGTGGAGTTGAACTCCGCCTCGGTGCGTGACAGCGGCTCGTGCACTTCCATGTAGCGGCTGCCATCCGGCTCGACCGTGGTCTTGACCGGCTGGTTGACGAACTGGACGCGAGTGCCGACCGGCACGTGGTCGAACAGATACTTGATGTCATCGGCACGCAGGCGCACACAGCCGCTGCTCACCCGCAGGCCGATGCCGAAGGTGGCGTTGGTGCCGTGGATGGCGTACAGATTGCCGATGTAGAGCGCATGCAGGCCCATGGGGTTGTCCGGGCCGGCCGGCCAGACCGCAGGCAGGGTCTTGCCCTGGGCGGCATAGCGGCGACGGATGTTCTCGGTCGGGGTCCAGGTCGGGTTGGCACGCTTGCGCTCAACCTTGGTGATCCAGTTCTCCGGGGTGTTGACCCCCAGCTGGCCGATGCCGATGGGCAGTACCTGCACCACGTTCTTGCCTTTCGGGTAGTAGTAGAGGCGCATCTCGGCCACGTTGATGACGATCCCTTCGCGGGGAGCGTTGGGCAGGATCAGCTGATGGGGAATGATCAGCTTGCTGCCAGCCTTGGGCAGGTAGGGGTCGACGCCCGGGTTGGCTTCCATGATGTTGGTCAGACCCAGCTGGAAGTCGGAGGCAATCTGCTCCAGCGGACGGTTGTCCGCGGGCACCACGTATTCCTGGTTCTCGCCGATCAGGCGGCTGTTGGCGGCGGGCAGCTGGTATTCAACGGCGGCAGCCTGCTGGCCGGCCAGTGCCAGCGTACATAAAAGAGCCGAAGCGGCAATGCGAAGGGGATTCATAAAATTCCTGTGTGGTTTCCTGTACCAAGTTGGCCGAAGGCCGTGTCATCCTCGGTTGCGCCGGGGCGCAAAGGTGGCGTCCGCGGTCGATTACCGAGCGCGCATTCTTTCCTGAGTCGGCCAAAATTTCAACGTCGAAAACGCTCTTTTTTGCATGAAAAAGCGCATCCGGCGTCACTGGCGCAGCCTGCTGTCATGATGGCCACGCTAGCAGCCACAAACTGAGCAGAAGCTGAACAAAAAGGGAGGCCGCCTGGCCTCCCCTTCATCACGGTATCACTGTTGTCCGCCGAGCAGATCCGCCACGCTCGCGGCGATGGCGGCGCGGCCATCGAGCGCCGCCATATCCTCGGCCAGCAGCCGTGCCCGGGCGCGGTAGCGCGGCTCACTCACCACCTTGCGCACCGCCGTGGCCACCATGGCCGCCGTCGGCTCGTTGCTGTGCAGATTGATGCCGGCCCCGCTCCAGGCCACCCGGGTCGCCACCTCCGCCTTGTCCTCTCCGGTGCCCGCCACCACCAGCGGCACCCCGTGGGCCAGCGCGGACTGCACCGAACCGTAGCCGCCATTGGTCACCAGGGCGGCGGCGCGAGGCAGCGCCAGCTCGAACGGCACGTGGTCGGTGACGATGGCATTGGCCGGAACGGCATCGCCCAGCAGCGCCGGATCCCGCCCGCCGGTGGTCAGCAGCAGTTGCAGCTCGTCGCCGGCCAGCCCCTGCATGGCCGGCAGCAGCAACTGCCCCAGATCCACGTTGGCCAGGGTGCCCTGGCTGACGATGACCAGCGGTCGCTCATCGAGCCTCTCCCACCAGGGCGGCGGCGTCAGCTCAAGCCGGGGTGGCAGCAGCGGGCCGACATAACGGATCACCCCCTCGAGTTCTGGCCGCTCGTATTCAAAGCCGGCACAGGAGAGCTGCAAAAAGGCATCGGGGGCCGTCACCATCACGTCGGTGAAGGGGGCCGTCAGCGGCGGCGCACCCGCCTCGGCCAGGGCGGCATCGAAGTGCTGCTGAACCTCCCTTTGCAGTTGCCGGGTCGGCTCATCGAGCCAGGGCAGCTCGCCAAGGGAGCGGCGCAGCTCGGGGGGAATGCGCGGGCCGTAGAAGATGGCGTCCGGACTCGAGAAAGAGACAGGGTTCACCCCCAGCATCAGGATCGGCACCGGCCGGCCATGGGGCTGCTGCAACAAGGGCAGCGCGCCGTAGAAGCCATTCTCCACCAGCAGCAGATCCACCCCCTCCGCCGCGATCAGCGCCCGCAGCTGACTGTCATGCTGCGCCATGGGGGCGGCGAAGAAGCGCTTGAGCGCCAGCGCCATCTGGGCGGTGCCGCTCAGGCTGGCCCGCTCGGGAAAGTGCCGCTCCAGCGCCCGGTAGTCAAAGTCCACCTCGGGGGCGAAAGGCACGAACTCGGCGCCGGTTGCGCGGATGCGCTGCTCGAACAGGGCGCCGCACAGCATCAGTACCCGATGCCCCTGCGCCACCAGCAGACGAGCCGCCGCCAGCATAGGATTGACGTGGCCCGGGGTGGCGGTGGCCGCCAGCAACAGGGTCGCCATCACGCCGCCCCTTGCGGCGCCAGCGCCGGGTTGAGGCAGACCGGGCTGGCCTGGATGTGGACCCGCTGGATGTGGCGCGCGGAGCGGGCGGTGAACCCCTCGCGGCCGTGCAGCAGGCCGAGGTTGTCGGCGATCACCACGTCCCCCTCTTGCCACTGGTGGGCATAGAAGTAGCGCGGGTCATAGAGCCGCTCGTGCAGATCCTGCAGGAAGGCGGCCTGCTCGGCCGGCGCCACCCCCTCGATGTCGAGGGCATGCTGGTTGAGAAAACGCACTCCCTCGCGCGGCGGCTCGTTGTAGCGCAGCACCGTCTCACCGCTCACCGGGTGGGGCACCAGCAGCGGCGAGCTCACCTGGCCGCCGTAGTGCACCACCTGCTTGATGCGATAGGTGATGTGCACCCGCTCCCAGCGGGCCAGCCGCTCACCGTCCAACTCGGTGAGCAGCTGGCGGGTATTGATGAAGGTGGTGCGCCCCCCTTCGTCCGCCGCCGGGGCGTGCACGCAGTGAAACAGCTGGAACTCGGGCAGGGTCGGCTTGTACATGCCGTCCCAGTGCAGCGGCACATAGCTGGAGTCGAAGATGTGGTCGGTAGCGTTCTCGTGCTCCTTCACGTCCAGCACGGCGCCAAAGGGCCACATCATGATTTCGCCCCACTCCTCGCCGTAGCGGGTCAGCCGCTCGGCATCGGTGAAGCCTGACTCGAACCCGCGCAGGATCAGCACGCCGTGGCGGCGGGCCAGCTCGCGCAACGCCTCGATAGCCAGGCTCTGCACCGGCTGGGCGTTGCGGGCCGGCTCAATCAGCAGGCCGAACGGGGCCTGCGGCAGGATGCGGCAGCGCTCGCCGCCGAGGGTAACGATGGATGCAGTCATGGGAAACTCCTCAGGCGGCGGCCTGCTTGCCGTTGATCAGGTAGTGGCTCGGACGGCCGTGGATGTGGACCAGCTCATGCTCCATCGCCAGCACGTCGCGCCGCTTCATCAGCACGAACTGGCCATCCAGGTTGGCCGCCACCCCGTGCCAGGGGGTGAGCCAGTCATCCCGGGTCGGCAGCATGTGGATGCCCATCTTCAGGCTGTGGCTCGCCTGGGGGTGGATGGAGAGGCGGATCGCCTCGGGGAAGCGCTCCGCCAGCAGGTTGCCCCAGGCGCGGCTGCGCTGGATCACCGCATGGGTGCGCCCCTTGGCATCCCGCTGCAGCGCCGTGTTGGAGAGCGGGGTGTCCGGCAGCTGGCTGTCTTCATAGAGGAAGCGGGTCATGGCGCGATAGAGGCGAATGCCCTCCTCGGTGCTTCTCACCTCCTGCGCAATCAGTTCCAGCGGCTCGGCGTAGCGCTCCACCAGCTGTTCGCGCAGGGTGTCGAAGTCGCGGCTGGCGCAAAACTCGGCCATGCCCGCCACCATCCCCAGGTGGAAGACCCCGAGATGGGTCGCCCCCAGCTCCAGGATCAGCTGCTCGATATGGGCCTGATAGGCATCGATGGCCGGATCGGGCACCCGGATGAGGTCACCGAACACGTGGCCGTCCGAGCAGATGAGGATCCGCATGCCGGGCGCATAGTGCAGCTGGATGCGCTGGCAGAGGTGGTTGAGAAAACTGAGGGAGAGCCGCTCCGCCATGTCCGGCAGAGAGCCCAGCACCTTGTTCGGATTGGGCGACTTGGTGGGAAAGGCGGGCAACACGCAGAGGATGGTCTCGCCCCGCTCGATGAAGTCTTGCAGACGGGGGATCTGGATGGCGGCCACCTCTGCCTCCTCCTGCTGCCGATCCAGGATGGGATCGGGGAAGCGGCGGCGATAGGGCAACAGCTCGGCAAATATATTCTGGGCAATTTGATGGGAAGATAAACCACTCATTATTCCGGCTCCTTTGGCAGGATTAAAATCAATAAAGATGACTCTTTATCAATGCGTCCAGTCTCTGTTGTTATTATTTGTGTATCCGTTTGCTACCCAAACGAATCGAGAGGGGACAGTAGCCGAGATAAAGTCAGGCTATCAATTCGCCATTGATGTAAACAGCTTCAACCCTGCGCTAATAATCTTTACCGCATAAGCAATTCACATTTATCTATATGAATAAAAACAAAATAATGAATATTAAAGCGGTTACAAAAAACCCTTTTTCCAAAAAGTTCCCTAGCCATTATTTTATTTGGTCACAAGTTGACTCAGCCATTATTTAGCAGAGCTTAATAGTGATAGCGGCTCAACGGAATAATAGTGACCACTTCGCCGAAAATATCGCAAACAATTATTTATTCACATAATAAGCCGATGCGCCATGGCCGGGTTCCGGGATGGCGCAGACACAAAAAAACCGGGTTGCCCCGGTGCTTTGCATCTCGTCCCAGCGACGCTGCCTATGGTCGACCGAATCTCCTCAGGCCGGCACCGGCTCCGCCGCCAGATAGTCGAGGGCTGCCTGCCAGCCCATCCGGTAACCCTGCTCCAGCCTCGCCCGGTCGGTGGTCATGCGGCCGACCCGAAAGTTTGCCGGCGGTACTATGACCCGGATGCGGCAATCGGCCGGCGGCTGGCGGATGAAGTCGATGGCATCGTTGTAGCTTTGATGGCGCGACAGGCTGGCGCGAGCCAGCGCCGGCGTCTCGCGCAGCAGGTAGCGATGCAGGGCGGGCAGGCGCGGCGCCCGCTTGCGATAGCCCAGCGGGCGGGAGAGCACCACTGTGATGTCGCGCGCCCCCTGCTCATAGGCGTGGCGCACCGGAATGGAGTCGGCCACCCCGCCATCCGTCATGGCCTCCCCGTCGATGCGCACGAAATCCCGGTAGACCAGCGGCACCGAGCAGGAGGCCTTGATCTGCTGCTCCAGCTCGGCGGCATTGGCCTTGAGGTAGGCCGCCTGACCGTCCGCTACCCGAGTGGTCACCACGGTCAGCGGTACCGGGTTGGCGGCAAAGCGCGCCAGATCGAGCCGGCACTCGCGAATGGTAATGGCCCACAGCCAGTCGAGATCGAGCCAGTGGCCGCCACGCACGAACTTGGCCAGGTTGATGAACTCGGGACGGCAGGAGTAGTCGGTGATGACGTTGTGGTTGCGCCCCTGCTGGCCGGCCAGAAAGGCCGCCAGGTTGACCGCCCCGGCCGATACCCCGATGCAGTGATCGAACGCCGTGCGGCCCTTGGCCAGAAACGCATCCAGCACCCCGGCGGCAAAAATGCCGCGCATGGCGCCCCCCTCGACCACCAGGGCCGTTTGTCGCCGACTCATCCCGCCTCCCCGTTTTGCTCTGTGAATGGTCTCACACTTTGGCCCATTCAGAGCCCGGCGGCCTGCCGGGATCCCTATAATGGGCCCGCCTTCGCTCCCCATGAGCAAGGTATAACTTATTGATGCTACGGAATATTACAATGAAAAATATCAGCAAGTCCCTACTCGCGGCTGCCATTTCCCTCGGATTGATGGCAGGCTGTAACAGCCAGAATGACTCCGGGACCCCGACGCCCATGGTTCGCTTCGCTACTTTCAACCTCTCCTTCGATCGCACCGCCGCCGGCATGCTCGCCGGTGAACTGGCTCTGAGCCGCACCGAGCAGGACGCCCTGCTGGCCCGCCTCGCCGACGGCACCTTGAGCGGCGCCGAGAAGACCAAGGCCCTCGACGTGCAGCAGATCCGCAACATCGCCGAGATAGTGCAACGCACCCGCCCCGACGTCTTCCTGCTCAACGAATTCGACAATGACGGCAAGGCCAGCGACACCACGGACCTCAAAGCCTTCAACGACAACTATCTGGCCCACGCCCAGCACGACGAGGTGAAGGCCATCAGCTACCCGGTGCTGCAGAACTTCGCCACCAACACCGGCCTGATGAGCGGCCATGACCTCAACCTGGACGGCAAGGTCAACAACGGGCCGGACGACGCCTGGGGCTTTGGCAACTACCACGGCCAGTACGCCTTCGCCGTGATGTCCCAGTACCCCATCGATACCAAGCAGATCCGCACCTTCCAGAAATTCAAGTGGAAGGACATGCCGGGCGAAACGAACCCCGTCATCGACGACTGCAACAATGCCAAGGCGCCGATCCCGGCCAGCCGCCAGTGCGGTGATGCCTGGTATGACGACGCCGCCTGGCAGGCCTTCCCGCTCTCGTCCAAGAACCATGCCGACGTGCCGGTGCGCATCAAGCGCGGCAACAAGGAGGAGGTGATCCACTTCCTAATCTCCCACCCGACCCCGCCCATCTTCGGCAACGCGGCGCGCCACAACGTCAAGCACAACCGGGCCGAAGTCGCCTTCTGGCAGGACTACGTGGAGACCGCCAGCTACATGGTGGATGACGCCGGCAAAGCCGGTGGCCTGCCCGCGGGTGCCAAGTTCGTCATCGCCGGCGATCTCAACGCCGATCCCCAGATTGGCGATGGCGACCTGACCGCCATTCAGGATCTGCACAACCATGCGCTGGTCAATCAGGCCGTTACCAACGGCGCCCTGATCCCGGTCAGCCAGGGCGGCCCCGAGTGCCTCGCCAGCCAGCCGGATCAGTGTAAGCGCAACAACAACCGCCCCACCCCGGAGCGCATCACCAGCAGCAGCGGGCTGCAGCTTGACCACGTGCTTCCCTCCGCCAACCTGAACGCGGTCGCCTCCGGCGTGTTCTGGCCGGCCAGCTTCGAACCTGGCTACCACCTGGTGTATGACGCCAAGCTGGGCATCGCCAAGGGAGTCAGCTCGGATCACCGTCTGGTGTGGGTCGACTTCAAGCTCGACTGATCGCGCCAGGCTGACCAAGGGGGCCTCCGGGCCCCCTTGTGCTTTTGTGGCCGCCGACGAAATTCAAAGAGACCCCTGACCCCTGGATATCCTCTGCTCTGCAGCCTCATCGCGTCCATATGCCACCCGCTCGGCACCATGACCCCAGTCGCAGGCCCATCAGTGCCTGACCTCTCTTTGGTCAAAAAACGGTCTCATCAGGGTACATGGCGAGTCGATCACAGAACCCGGTGCCGGATCGGGCTAGAATGGGGGCTTCCGTCAGCCGGCCGGGGCCGGTGACCTCTTCGCGCTTTCACTTATCGAGGACACGCTTCATGGAACTGCTTCTTCTCAGCAACGGCAAAGCCACCGAATGCCCGGGCCTGCTCGGCTGGGCCCGGGATCGGGTGCAGACCCTGCTCGCCCGCAAACAGGTCAAGCGCATCCTGCTCATCCCCT
The DNA here is from genome assembly GCF_040907865.1 of Aeromonas sp. s5. NCBI lineage: Bacteria > Pseudomonadati > Pseudomonadota > Gammaproteobacteria > Aeromonadales > Aeromonadaceae > Aeromonas > Aeromonas sp. s5. The sequence goes on along the minus strand of NZ_JBFOCO010000005.1, from coordinate 68,129 downwards.
ACGCGGTGATCCGCAGCGACTGGGATGCCCGTGCCCTGGAGCTCAGCGAGAGCCTGGGAGTGGAGGCCATCAGCATCCACCAGTTCGACGATCCGGTGGACGCCATCCAGCAGGCGGAGGCCATCTTCATCAGCGGCGGCAACACCTGGCGCCTCAACCAGCTGCTGCACGAAAACGGCCTGGTGGTGCCCATCCAGCGCGCCGTGCGCGAGCGGGGCGTGCCCTATGTGGGCTGGAGCGCCGGTTGCAACGTGGCGACCCCGAGCATTCGCACCACCAATGACATGCCGGTCTGCAGCGCCGCCGTACTGCCGGCACTGGGGCTGTTCCCGCTGCAGATCAACCCCCACTACCTGGACGCCAGCATCAGCGGCCACATGGGGGAGACCCGCGACGAGCGCCTGGCCGAGTTCTGCGCCATCAACCCGAGCGAACACGTGGTGGCCCTGCGCGAGGCAAGCCTGCTGCAGGTAAGTGGTGAGCAGATCGAGTACTGGAGCGCCCGCGGCGAAGGCTTCAAAATCTTCAAGCACGCCGAGACCACCCAGGAGTTCACCACGGCGGCGCCGTTGGCCGAGCTGACGCCGTTTCGCCCCCGCGGCTGAATGGCACTGACCGGCGGATAATTCGACAGGGGCGCAGGATGTCGCCCCTTTTTCGCAATGAAGGGAGAACGAGATGAAGAGCAGGAGTGAACACGACAGCTTCGGCGAGATAGCCGTACCGGCCGACCGGCTGTGGGGAGCCCAGACCCAGCGCTCCCTGCAGCACTTCGATATCTCCGGCGAGCGCCAGCCGATGGCGCTGATCCACGCGCTGGCCCGCATCAAGTCGGCCTGTGCCCGGGTCAATCACGCCAAGGGGCTGCTGCCCGCCCGCACGGCGCAGGCCATCATGAGCGCCGCCGACGAGATCCTGTGCGGCCAGCATGATGAGGAGTTCCCGCTGCGGGTATGGCAGACCGGCTCCGGCACCCAGACCAACATGAACCTCAACGAGGTGCTGGCCAACCGGGCCAGCGAGCTGCTCGGCGGCCCCCGCGGCGAGGGGCGGCTGGTGCACCCCAACGACGAGGTGAACAAGAGCCAGTCCAGCAACGACGTCTTCCCGAGCGCCATGAACCTGGCCGCCGTCACCACCCTCACCCGGCAACTGCTGCCCGCCCTGGCCACCCTGAGCGCTACCTTGGCCGGCAAGGCGGCTGCCTTCGACGACATCGTCAAGATAGGCCGCACCCATCTGCAGGATGCCACCCCGCTCACCCTGGGGCAGGAGTTCTCCGGCTGGGTGGCCCAGCTCGAGCAGGGGGAGCGCCATATCCGCGCCGCCCTGCCCCATTTGTGCGAGCTGGCGCTGGGGGGCACTGCCGTCGGCACGGGCCTCAACACCCCGCCCGGTTTCGCCGAGGCGGTGGCCGCCACCCTGGCCGAACAGACCGGCCTGCCGCTGGTGAGCGCCCCCAACAAGTTCGAGGCGCTGGCCGCCAGCGACGCCCTGGTCCATGGCCACGGCGCTCTCAAGACGCTGGCAGCCTCCCTCATGAAGATCGCCAACGACGTGCGCTGGCTGGCGAGCGGCCCCCGCAGCGGGCTCGGCGAGCTGCTCATCCCGGAGAACGAGCCCGGCTCCTCCATCATGCCAGGCAAGGTCAACCCGACCCAATGCGAGGCGCTCACCATGCTGTGCGCCCAGGTGATGGGCAACGACGTCGCCATCAACATCGGCGGCGCCAGCGGCAACTTCGAGCTCAACGTGTTCAGGCCGATGATCGCCCACAACTTCCTGCAGAGCGTGCGACTGCTGGCGGACGGCATGCAGAGCTTCCACGATCACTGCGCGGTCGGCATCAGCCCGAACCAGCCCCGCATCGACGAGCTGCTGGCCCGCTCCCTGATGCTGGTGACGGCCCTCAACCCCCATATCGGCTATGACAAGGCGGCAGAGATCGCCAAGCGGGCCCACCATGAGAGGCTCAGCCTGCGGGAGGCGGCCATCGCCTCCGGTCATCTCACGGCGCAGCAGTTCGATGCCTGGGTGGTGCCGGCCGACATGGTGGGCCGGCGCGGCAGCTGAAGCACCCTGGCGGAAGAGACGAGATAAAAAAGAAGCCGGGCTGCGCCGGCTTCTTTTTATCGACAAATCAGGATTTGGTAAGCTTGCTGAGCGCGTCCAGCTCGCGCTGGGCGGCCAGCAATTTGGTCTGGGCCTCTTCCAGCTTGGCCTGCTTCTTGGCGATCTTGTCGGGCTTGCCCGTCACCCGGGCGTTCTGCAGCTCGACTAACCGCTCGTTGACCTGCTCCTTGAGCTCGGCCACCCGCTGTTGCTGCTCCTTGAACAGGCCCGCATCGGTGCAGTGGGTCTCGATATTGCGCAGGGCCCGCTCCAGCCCGGCCACCTGGTCCCCGTTGTCGTGCGCCTTGGCAATGGCCAGCTGCTCCTTGACGGCCTGCTGGCGCGCCTTGCAACCTACGGCCTCACTGCCGTAGGCCTGACCGGCCAACAGCAGCATGCTCATTCCGATAACCTTCCACATAACGACCTCGTTCCCCTGTCATGTTTGATGGCCGCCTATCAGACCGTACTCGGCCGGCCGGGTCAAGGCGCGGGCAAACCGCTACGACAGAGTTTGTGCGACGTCACGCCAACGGTGGGCTGCTGGGTCTACAATGGCGACTTTCATGAGGAGTCTGTTATGAATCAAGAGATTGTCATCATCGCCAACGGCGCCCCCTATGGCAGCGAATCCCTGTTCAATGCCCTGCGCCTGGCCATCGCCCTGGGCGAACAGGGCGGTACCAGCCTGAAACTGTTTCTGATGTCCGACGCGGTCAGCGCCGCCCTGGCGGGCCAGGCCCCGGCCGAGGGCTACAACCTGCGCCAGATGCTGGAAATCCTGCTGGCCCAGGGGGTCACCATCCGCCTTTGCAAGACCTGTACCGATGCCCGCGGCATCACGGCACTGCCGCTGATCGAGGGGATCGAGATCGGCACCCTGCCGCTGCTGGCCCAATGGACCCTGGCCGCCCACAAGGTGCTCACCTTCTAGCACAAGGCAAAAATGGGCGCAGAGTTGATCTGTCACAACACTGCGCCATTTGAAAACCTGCTCCCGGCTGTTAATGTCTACACTGTCAATTACATAACAATGTGTGCGCCTTCATTTTTGCTCGGGAAACTGTCATGAACCCAACCGAACAGACGCTGCTGGAGCAGATGCGGATCACAGAGTTCGAAATCGCCCATCGCAAGGAGCTGCTGCTGCTGGACGAGCAGGATTTCCTCCTGCTCGCCAGCTATCGTCCCAAGATCGAGCCCCACATCGACGCCCTGGTCGACAAGTTCTACACCCTGCAGACCGGGATCACCGAGATTGCCCTGCTGATCGGCGATGCCGACACCCTGACCCGACTGCGGGCGGCCCAGCGCCGCTACATTCTCGACCTGTTCAGCGGCCTGTATGACCTGGAGTACGTCAACAACCGGCTGCGCATCGGGCTGGTGCACAAGCGGATCGGGGTGGAACCCAAGCTCTACCTGGCCGCCATCAACACCCTGAAAGGGCTGCTCATCGAGGATATCTTCACCCAGATCCCCAGCGAGCAGGAGCGGGTCACCATGCTCACCGCCCTCGACAAGCTGTTCCTGTTCGACATCACCCTGGTGTTTGAGACCTATATCCGTAGCCTGGTGTCGGAGATCGAATCCTCCAAGGAGAAATCCGAACTTTACGCCAAGGCGCTGGAGGAGAAGGTACGCGAACGCACCCAGCAACTGGAGGAGATGAGCCGGACCGATGCCCTCACCGGCCTGCTCAGCGTGCGCCATCTGCAGGAGAACCTCACCCGCACCCTGCGCACCTGCCAGCGTCGCTCCGAGCCGGTGGTCATCGCCTACCTCGACATCAATGACTTCAAGCAGATAAACGACACCCAGGGCCATCAGCGCGGGGACGAGATCCTGCGCATCGTCGGCGACTGCATTCGCCAGGTGTCGCGGGTGGAAGATTGCTGCTTCCGCTACGGCGGGGACGAATTCTGCCTGATCCTGCCCAACTGCAACGAGGATCAGGCCAGGGACGTCTTCCTGCCCCGTCTCAACAAGACACTGGCCGAACGGACCGGTGACGTGACCCTCAGCATAGGGCTGGTGCAGACCGGGCCGGTGCAGTTCGACGAGGGCAACAGCCTGATCCGGCTGGCGGACGAGCGCATGTATGCCGCCAAGAAGGCGATGAAACAGGTCGCCCAGAAAGGTACTCACTGACCCGGGTTGGCCCGGGCCAGCTCGGGCCGCGGCATGCGGGCGCCCCACTCATAGAGCAGGAAGGTCAGCAGGCAGAGCAACGCCATCAACGCATAGAGCAGTTGCCCGTTCCACTGGGCAAGGATCCAGCCTCCCAGCAGGGCGCCGATGGCGCCACCCAGCCCGGCCAGCGCGCCGGCCCCGAAGTAGCTCCCCTTCAGATGCGGGGGCGATATCTGATCGATCAGCACGTTGAGCAGCGGGAACAGTATGGTCTCCCCCACGCTCAGCATCAGCACGGCGCCGATCCAGTGCGACCACTGCTGCGGATCCCCCAGCGCAAACAGCACCTGAGCCCCCAGAAACAGGGTGATGCCGACCTGCAGGCGCACCTTGCCCGGCCAGCGGGCCAGCAGATGCAGCAGGGGAAACTGCAACAGCACCACGGTCAGGGCATTGGTGGCCACCAGGATGGCGATGAGGCTCGCCACCTCCGGGGTCCCGGCCCGGGTCAGGTACTGCACCAGCGGTGAGTGGAACTGGGAATAGACCAGGTTCATCAGCAGGTTGGCCAGCACCAGCAGCAAGAAGCCCCGATCCCGCCACAGCACCTTGATGGCCACCCGCAAGCCCAGCTCGTTGCCACGGGTCACCGCAACCCTCCCTTGCGCAAATCCCCAGAGGAAGGCAGCCCCCAGCAGCAGATAGCTGCTGCTGAGCAGCAGGAAGGTCTGCTGCTGGGCATTGATGCCCAGGGTCACCCCCAGCAAGGGGCCGAGGGCCGCCCCCAGGTTGAGCAGAAAGTAACGCAGGTGCAGCGCCAGCTCGCGGGCCTTGGCCGAAGCCAGGCTGTCGGCCATCAACGCCTTGCCGGGCGCATCGATGAGACCGGAGGAGAGGCCACTGCCGAGCACCCCGAGCCCGAGCCAGAACACAGAGTGGGAAAAGCCGAGCAGACCATAGCAGAGCACCGAGACCAGGCAGCCCGCCAGCAGGATGTTGCGCCGCCCCAGCTTGTCGGAGAGCCAGCCGCCATAGAAGCTGACCAGGGTGGAGATGGCCGCGGTCGCCCCCAGCATGGCGCCGATGGTGGTCGCCGAGAGACCATACTCCCGATAGAGCAAGATGGAGAGAAACGGCCAGACCATGTAATAGCTCGTGCGCACCATGAAGGTGCCCAGGATCACGGTCCAGACCAGGGGAGGAAACTGCCTGAGGAGGGCCCACGACATCACACGGCTCCTTGTCGCCCGTCGCGCGAGAAGCCTTTCGTTATAACAAGGGGCCTCAAGAGAGACAACATCAGGCCACAAATATAAAAAAAGCCGACCCTGAGGTCGGCTTTTTCAGCAAGCAGCGGCTTATTCGGCAGCCGGCTCTTCGACGGCAACGGCAGCCGGAGCGGCGGCAGCTTCGGTCGGGGCGTTCGCTTCCTTGATGGAGAGACGTACGCGGCCCTGACGGTCCACTTCCAGTACCTTCACCTTCACCACGTCACCGATCTTCAGGTAGTCGGCCACGTTCTGCACGCGTGCATCGGTGATCTGGGAGATGTGTACCAGACCGTCTTTGCCCGGCAGGATGTTGACGAAAGCGCCGAAGTCGGCCAGACGGACAACCTTGCCTTCGTAGATGCGGTTCACTTCGATCTCGGCGGTGATGGCCTCGATGCGGCGGATCGCTTCCTTGGCGGCGTCACCGTCAACGGCGGCGATGCGGACAGTACCGTCATCATCCAGCTCGATGTTGGTGCCGGTCTCTTCGGTCAGGGCGCGGATCACGGAACCACCCTTGCCGATGACGTCCTTGATCTTCTCCGGGTTGATCTTGATGGTGTGGATGCGCGGGGCGAAATCGGAGATCTCGGCACGCGGCGCCTGGATGGCTTCGTCCATCACTTTCAGGATGTGCAGGCGAGCACCACGAGCTTGCTTCAGGGCAATCTCCATGATCTCTTTGGTGATGCCTTCGATCTTGATGTCCATCTGCAGGGCGGTCACACCTTCGGTGGTACCGGCAACCTTGAAGTCCATGTCGCCCAGGTGATCTTCGTCACCCAGGATGTCGGACAGCACGACGAAACCTTCTTCTTCCTTCACCAGACCCATGGCGATACCGGCAACGGAGGCCTTGATCGGTACACCGGCGTCCATCAGCGCCAGGGAGGAACCACAGACGGAGGCCATGGAGGAGGAGCCGTTGGATTCGGTGATTTCAGAGACCACGCGTACCACGTACGGGAACTCGTCGGCGCTCGGCATCACGGCAGCAACGCCGCGCTTGGCCAGACGACCGTGACCGATTTCACGGCGCTTCGGGCTACCCATCATGCCGGTCTCACCGACGCAGTATGGCGGGAAGTTGTAGTGCAGCATGAAGCGATCGGCGCGGTTGCCGGTCAGCTCGTCAATGTTCTGGGCGTCACGCTCGGTACCCAGGGTCGCAACGACCATGGCCTGGGTTTCACCGCGGGTGAACAGGGCGGAGCCGTGGGCACGCGGCAGTACGCCGGTGGCGACGGACAGGGCGCGGATCATCTCAGGATCGCGACCATCGATACGCGGCTCGCCACGAACGACGCGACCACGGACGATGCGGCTTTCCAGGCTGTGGAACTCTTCGCCGATCTTCTTGGCATCTTCTTCCACGCCGGAAGCGATGACTTGTTCAACCACGCGAGCCTTGATGGCACCGATGGTTTCGTAACGCACGGCCTTCTCGGTGATGCGGTAGGCTTCACCCAGCTCGGCAGTCGCCAGCTCGGCAACCTTGGCTTTCAGCGCTTCGTTGACGGCAGGCGCAGTCCAGTTCCACGGCTTGGTGCCGACGTCGGCAGCGAATTCGTTGATGGCGTTGATAACGGCCTGCATCTGCTCGTGACCGAACACCACGGCACCCAGCATCACCTCTTCGGAGAGGATGGCCGCTTCGGATTCCACCATCAGCACGGCGTTGGCGGTACCGGCAACCACCAGATCCAGATCGCTCTGGGGCAGTTCGGTAGTGGTCGGGTTCAGCACGTACTGACCGTTCATGTAACCCACGCGGGCTGCACCGATCGGGCCGCCGAACGGGATGCCGGAGATGGCCAGTGCCGCGGAGGCACCGATCATGGCAACGATGTCGGGAGAGACGGCCGGGTTCACGGACATGACGGTGGCAACCACCTGAACCTCATTGAGGAAGCCTTCCGGGAACAGCGGACGAATAGGGCGGTCGATCAGACGGGAGATCAGGGTCTCACCTTCGCTCGGGCGACCTTCACGACGGAAGAAACCACCCGGGATACGACCAGCAGCATAGGTACGCTCCTGGTAGTTGACGGTCAGCGGGAAGAAATCACGGCCGTGATCGGCCTCTTTCTTGCCAACGACGGTCACAAATACGCAGGTATCGTCCATGCTGACCATGACGGCCGCAGTGGCTTGACGGGCCATCACACCGGTTTCCAGAGTGACGGTGTGTTGACCGTACTGGAATGACTTTACAATAGGATTCACGTGAATTTCCTTTTTACAATTTGGCGCTTTAAATTCGCGTGCAAGTATACTTGATTCGATGCAAAAGGTAAGCAGTGACACAAATTCTGTGAGGGCGGCAACAGCCTGACGCGCAATAAAAAAGGGGAACCCGGAGGTTCCCCTTTTTCGCGAAATCTGATGGTCGATTAACGACGCAGACCCAGCTTGGCGATCAGAGCAGCGTAACGCTGAACGTCTTTACGCTTCAGGTAGTCCAGCAGCTTACGACGCTGGGAAACCATGCGCAGCAGACCGCGACGACCGTGGTGATCCTTGGAGTGCTCCTTGAAGTGACCTTGCAGATGGTTGATCTGGGCAGTCAGCAGGGCAACTTGCACTTCGGGGGAGCCAGTGTCGTTGGCGCAACGAGCGTTGTCAGCAACGATTTGAGCTTTGATCTCAGCATTTAGAGACATGGTAATACTCCAGTAGAGTGTTTAAAGGTTCACAGCCAATCTCTAATTCAGCCGTGAAATGAGGGCGGTATCATAATCGTCCCCGCCCCTTTTCGCAACGATAAAGACGCGCAACGGGCAAGCAACCTGATACCGCCTGAGGATCACTCCTCGTCGTGGTAGCGCACCAGACGCTTGGGCGCGACGCGTCCCTCGTCGTCGATCTCGCCAACCCCGATGAATTCGCGCTCCGGGCCGACCGTCATGCGGACCTGGCCGCTCTGCGGGCTGCCTGCCACCTGCACGGCCTGGCCCTGGTTCACGTAGGCTGCCACGGCAGCCAGCATGTTCACCTCGGGCAGGGAGGCCACCGCGGTATCCATCGGCAGCAGCAGGGGATCCAGCTGCTCGCGCGGCGGAATGCTCTCGGCCTTGGCCTGCTCGAAGATGCACTCGAGCTGCTCCAGGGTCAGCATCCGCTCATAGGGGTAGCTGGCTACCTGGGTGCGGCGCAGCTGGGTGACGTGGGCGCCACAGCCCAGCACTTCCCCCAGATCGTCCACCAGGGAGCGGATGTAGGTACCCTTGCTGCAGTGCACCTCAAGTCGCACCTCATCCCCTTCAAAGCTCAGCAGTTTGAGCTCGAAGACGGTGATGGGACGGGCTTCACGCTCGATCTCGATGCCTTCACGGGCATATTCATAGAGCGGACGGCCGTTGTGCTTGAGAGCCGAATACATGGACGGCACCTGCATGATGGGGCCGCGGAACTGGTCCAGCGCCTCGATCAGGGTACCCACGGCCACGTTCACCGGACGGGTGGAGACCACCTCGCCATCGGAGTCGCTGGTGTTGGTACGCTCGCCCAGCTTGGCGGTTACCTCATAGCGCTTGTCCGCCTCCAGCAGATACTGGGAGAACTTGGTGGCTTCGCCGAGGCAGATCGGCAGCATGCCGGTTGCCAGCGGGTCCAGGGCGCCGGTGTGACCAGCCTTGGCGGCGTTGTAAATCCGTTTGACCTTCTGCAACACATCGTTGGAGGTCAGGCCGGTCGGCTTGTCCAGCAGCAGGATACCGTGTACGTCACGGCCCTTGAAACGACGTCTACGAGACATCTCAGGCTTTATCCTCAGTAGTGTCATCCGGCGCGGCTTCGTCTTCTTCACGACCGGATTCGGCCATGCGACGCTTGTCTTCGCGGATGGTGTTGGTCACCAGGTTGGAGAGGCGCATCCCCTCAACCAGGGTCTGATCATAGAAGAAGCGCAACTCGGGCACCACGCGCAGGCGCATGGCGCTGCCCAGCAGGCTGCGGATGTAGCCGGCGGCTTCGGTCAGCGCCTTGAGCCCTTCCTTGATGCGCTCGGCATCATTTTCCAGCTGCAAGAAGGTGACATACACCTTGGCGTAATTGAGGTCACGGGACACTTCCACATCGGAAACGGTCACCATGCCGATGCGCGGGTCTTTTACCTCGCGCTGCAGAATGAGCGCGATTTCGCGCTGGATCTGCTGTCCGACCCGACGGGTCCGGCTAAATTCTCTGGCCATATTCTATCCTGCGATAAAAGGGGGCCGCGGCCCCCTATTTAATCTGACTCTTGGCTTACAGAGTCCGTTGGATTTCAACGGTCTCGTAAACTTCGATCTGGTCGCCTTCGCGTACGTCGTTGTAGTTCTTAACCGCGATACCACACTCGTAGCCGTTCTTGACTTCGTTGACGTCATCCTTGAAGCGACGCAGAGATTCCAGCTCGCCTTCATAGATAACCACGTTGTCGCGCAGAACGCGAATACGGTTGGAACGCTTGACCACACCTTCGGTAACCATACAGCCGGCAACGGCACCGAACTTCGGTGACTTGAAGACGCTGCGCACTTCGGCCAGACCGATGATTTCCTGACGGTACTCGGGGGCCAGCATGCCGCTCATGGCCTGCTTCACTTCGTCGATCAGGTCATAGATGACGGAGTAGTAACGCAGATCCAGGCTCTCGGCATCGATGACCTTGCGAGCAGAGGCATCGGCACGGACGTTGAAGCCCACCAGGATGGCGCTGGACGCGGCCGCCAGAGTGGCGTCGGTCTCGGTGATACCACCCACGCCGGAACCGACGATCTTCACCTTCACTTCGTCGGTGGAGAGCTTGACCAGCGCATCGCAGATCGCTTCCACGGAACCCTGTACGTCGGCCTTGATCACCACGTTCACTTCGGACACTTCGCCTTCGGTCATGTTGGCGAACATGTTCTCCAGCTTGGCCTTCTGCTGGCGAGCCAGCTTGACTTCGCGGAACTTGCCCTGACGATAGAGCGCCACTTCACGGGCTTTCTTCTCGTCACGCACGACGGTGGCTTCGTCACCGGCAGAGGGAACGCCGGACAGGCCGAGGATTTCCACCGGCAGGGACGGACCCGCTTCCTTGATCTCGCGACCCAGCTCATCACGCATGGCGCGGACACGGCCGTATTCGAGACCGCACAGTACGATGTCGCCCTGACGCAGGGTGCCTTCCTGTACCAGCACGGTGGCAACCGGACCACGGCCCTTGTCGAGGAAGGACTCGATCACGACGCCGTTGGCCATGCCGTCAACCACGGCTTTCAGCTCCAGTACTTCGGCCTGGATCAGAATGGCTTCCAGCAGGTCGTCGATGCCTTCGCCAGACTTGGCGGAGACGTGCACGAACTGGCAGTCACCACCCCAGTCTTCGGACATGACGTTGTAGCGGGCCAGCTCGGTCTTGACGCGATCCGGATCCGCTTCCGGCTTGTCGATCTTGTTGACCGCAACAACCAGCGGTACACCGGCAGCCTTGGCGTGCTGGATGGCTTCGATGGTCTGCGGCATTACGCCGTCGTCTGCTGCAACGACCAGCACCACGATGTCGGTTGCCTTGGCACCACGAGCACGCATGGAGGTAAACGCCGCGTGACCCGGGGTATCCAGGAAGGTGATCATGCCGCTGTCGGTCTGTACGTGGTACGCACCGATGTGCTGGGTAATACCACCGGCTTCACCGGCAGCCACCTTGGCTTTACGGATGTAGTCCAGCAGCGAGGTCTTGCCGTGGTCAACGTGACCCATGATGGTTACGACCGGCGCGCGCGGCTTGGCTTCGGAGGTTTCGTCACGATCGGACAGCACCGCCTCTTCCAGCTCGTTCTCACGACGCAGCACCACCTTGTGACCCATCTCCTCGGCGACCAGCTGAGCGGTCTCCTGGTCGATCACCTGGTTGATGGTGGCCATGGCACCCATCTTCATCATCACCTTGATGACTTCAACACCCTTGACGGCCATCTTGTTGGCGAGCTCTGCCACTGTGATGGTCTCGCCGATGATGACGTCACGGTTGACGGCGGCAGCCGGCTTGTTGAAGCCGTGCTTCATGGCGTTCGGGGTAGCCACCTTGCCACGCTTGCCTTTACGGGCGCGCGGGTCACGGGAGTTGCGGTCGTTGCGATCGTCGTCGCGGCGACCGGCCTTCTTCGGCCCCTTGGCAGCTGCAGCGGTGCGGCGGCTGGTCTCTTCCTTGCGATCCAGCTCGTCTTCAGCAGCCTGGGCGTGCTTGGAGGTGGTCACATGGTAATCGCTGCTCTCTTTGGCGCGAGCGGCTTCTTCTTCAGCCCAGCGGGCTGCGTTCTGTTCCGCCATGACGCGAGCCTCTTCGGCTTTCTTGGCGGCGAGTTCTTCAGCCTTTTGCAAAGCTGTTTGTTCCTGTTGGCGCTTCAGTTCTTCTGCTTCGCGCTTGGCCATCTTTTCTGCCTCTTGCTGAGCTGTGCTACTGGCTGCTTTGGCGGGCTGTTGAGCCTGTCGAGCCTTTTGTTGTGCCTCGATCCGCGCCTTTTCCTCAGCTTCACGACGAGCCTGCTCAGCCTCACGGCGAGCCTTCTCTTCAGCATCGAGACGAGCCTTCTCTTCGGCTTCGCGACGAGCTTTTTCTTCTGCTTCCAAACGCGCTTTTTCCTCGGCTTCCGCCTGACGCTGTTCATCTTCCAGCGCCGAGCGTCTTACATAGGTGCGAGACTTGCGCACTTCTACCTGCACTTCCTTGTTCTTGCCGCCAGTCCCCTGAACACTGATGGTGCTCTTGGTCTTGCGTTGCAAGGTCATGCGGGCAGGTGCGGTGACCTCGTCACCTCCATGCTGTTTCTTCAGGTGAGTCAGCAGAGTCTGTTTCTCAGACTCGCTGACCATGTCGTCGGCCTTGCTCTTGCTGATACCGGCATCGACAAACTGCTGGAGAAGACGATCAACCGGTGTGTCGATGTCAGTGGCAAGTTGTTTGACTGATACTTCTGCCATTCATTTTCCTCCGTTTGATCTTAACTAGACTGCTCTTCTCCGAACCAACAGATATTGCGAGCAGCCATAATCAGCTCACCGGCCTTCTCGGCGGTCAGCCCTTCGATATCAGCAAGGTCATCGATGCCTTGCTCTGCCAAATCTTCCAGGGTACCGATGCCGCGAGCGGCCAGGGCGTACGCCATTTCACGGCCGAGGCCGTTCAGATTGAGCAGTTCTTCGGAAGGTTCAACACCTTCAAAGGATTCTTCTTTGGCCAGCGCCTTGGTGGTCAGGGCGTCTTTGGCACGCTTGCGCAGCTCTTCGACCATGTCTTCATCCAGACCGTCGATGGACAGCAGCTCGTTGACCGGTACGAAGGCGATCTCTTCCAGGGTGGAGAAGCCCTCTTCCATCAGCAGGCCGGCGAAATCGTCATCGATGTCGAGGGTGCTGGTGAACAGGTTCATGATGCGGTCGTTTTCGGCTTGGTGCTTGGCACGCATGTCCTCGACGGTCATCACGTTCAGTTCCCAACCGGTCAGCTGGGAGGCCAGACGCACGTTCTGACCGTTGCGGCCGATGGCCTGAGCCAGGTTGGCGGCTTCCACGGCGATGTCCATGGTGTGGTTGTCTTCATCGACGATGATGGAGGCCACATCAGCCGGCGCCATGGCGTTGATCACGTACTGGGCCGGGTTGTCATCGTACAGCACGATGTCGGCGCGCTCGCCGCTCAGCTCGGCGGAGACCGCCTGAACGCGGGCACCACGCATGCCGATACAGGCACCGATCGGGTCGATGCGGCGATCGTTGGTCTTGACCGCGATCTTGGCGCGGGAACCCGGATCACGGGCGGCGCCCATGATTTCGATCATCTCTTCGCCGATTTCCGGCACTTCGATGCGGAACAGCTCTTTCAGGAAGTCCGGGCTGGAGCGGCTGACGAACAGCTGGGAACCACGGGCTTCCGGACGCACAGCGTAGAGCAGACCACGGATGCGGTCGCCCGGGCGGAAGGTCTCGCGCGGCAGCATGTCGTCGCGGAAGATCACGGCCTCGGCGTTGCTGCCCAGATCCAAGATCACGTTGTCGCGGTTGCTCTTCTTGACCACGCCACTGATGATGGTGCCTTCTTTGTCCTTGAACTGGTCAACGACTTGTGAACGCTCGGCTTCGCGCACTTTCTGCACGATGACCTGCTTGGCGGTCTGGGTGGTGATGCGGTCGAAGGTGACGGAGTCGATCTGATCTTCAACATATTCACCGATCTGGATATCCGGCTGCTCGATCTGCGCCGCTTCCAGGGTGATCTCGGCGTAGGGGTTCTCCATGGCGGCCTGATCCGCGATGACGACCCAGCGGCGATAGGTGTCGTAGTCGCCGGTCTTGCGATCGATCTCTACCCGAACTTCGATCTCGCCTTCATATTTTTTCTTGGTCGCCGTCGCCAGTGCGGTTTCCAGAGCCTGGAAAATCTTCTCGCGGGGAACCGCCTTCTCGTTGGACACTGCGTCAACGACCAGCAAAATCTCTTTATTCATATCCGATAGCCTCGTTAACCAAAGTTCGGCACTATGTTCGCTTTTTGGATATTGGTGAAAGCCAACACTTCGTCCTTACCATCTACCGTCAGAGTGATCATGTCGCCCTGCACGGCTTTGATTACGCCTTTGAACTTGCGGCGGTTGTTTGTTGCCATCCGAAGCGAAACCGCCGCCTCTTGGCCAACGTATTTTTCGAACTGGGCAACCTTGAACAGGGGGCGATCCAGACCCGGGGAGGACACCTCGAGGTAGTACTCCTCGGTGATGGGATCCTCGACGTCCATGATGGCGCCAACCTGATGGCTGACTTCTGCACAGTTCTCGACGCTCACGCCATGCTCGCCGTCGATGTAGACGCGCAAGGTGGAGTGTTTACCCGCACGGATAAACTCGATACCCCACAGTTCAAAACCCAAGGCAACGACAGGAGCCTCGAGCAGATCGGTCAAACGTTGTTCCAACGTAGCCAAAGTCACCCTCCGAAAAACAAAAAAAGGGCATAAAGCCCAGATAGAAATAGATTCAGAGTAAATTGCACATAACAAAAAGCCCCGATCTCAAATCGGGGCTTGGCGCTTTACCCTGATTGTCGCCTCGCAGCGACCGCCTTCCTGAGCGTAGGAAATGCGTGAAATTTGGTTGCGGGGGCCGGATTTGAACCGACGACCTTCGGGTTATGAGCCCGACGAGCTACCATGCTGCTCCACCCCGCGTCCGAAATCGTGCGAGATTATAACCACTTCACTCTCGTCACACAAGACTGACTGGCTATAACACACCTGGTCACCCAGGCTTACTGCTTAATTGGTGCCGTGGGCGGGACTCGAACCCGCACACCCTAGAGCACTACCCCCTCAAGATAGCGTGTCTACCAATTCCACCACCACGGCAAAACTCTTACTCGGGAACGTCAGTGTCTTTCTTTACTGGCGCTTTGCTCTGCTCAACCTGTTGGGTCTGTTGCAGATTTTCCCATTCACTACCCTGTTTGACCTTGTTGCTGGACATAGAGCCAAGCACCAGGCTAATCAAGAAGAACAGAGTAGCCAAAATCGCTGTTGTGCGGGTCAGGAAACTGCCTGAACCACCGGAGCCGAATACGGTATTCGATGCCCCTGCGCCGAAGGAGGCGCCCATGTCAGCCCCTTTACCTTGCTGAATCATCACCAGACCAATCAGAGCCAGTGATACCAGCAGATAAACGACCAAAAGAATCTCGTACATTTAACTTGCACCCTTTGCCGCTTCAACAATTCCTAAAAACGTCTGGTCATCGAGACTTGCTCCACCAATCAGGCCGCCGTCAACGTCGGGCTGGGTAAACAACTCTCTCGCATTGGCCGGTGTCACGCTCCCACCATAGATGATTCTGACTTTCTCACCTATGACCGGAGTATCCTCCGCCAAGCGACCACGTATAAAGGAATGAACCTCTTGTGCCTGCTCGGGTGTGGCGCATTTACCTGTACCTACAGCCCAAATCGGCTCGTAGGCGATGATAGCATTATCGAAAGCCATCGCGCCATTTTTCTCTATGACGATATCCAGCTCTTCGGCAATCACCTCGAAGGTTCTTCTTGCCTGCCTTGCCGCACCCGACTCGCCCAAACAGAGGATTGGAACAAGTCCTGCCGACCTGGCTGCCGCAAACTTCTCTGCGACGATAAAACTGGTCTCACCAAAGAGACGCCTGCGCTCGGAGTGCCCTACCAATACGTAGCGACACCCTGCCTCGACCAGCATCTGACACGAGACTTCACCCGTGTAAGCGCCCTGCCTGTGCTGGCTCACATTCTGAGCCCCCAACTTCATCACCCTCTGCTCACCGAGCAGAGCGGCCGTGAAGTCGAGATGCACATGGGATGGACACAAGACCACGTCTACCTGCTCACCAATACCTTTCAGGCATTGACCGGCAAACTGCTCTAACTGCGACCTACTACCGTGTAACTTCCAGTTGGCTGCTACAAACGGCTTGCGATGTCCCATCGGCAACTCCCTTGCGAAAGCGGGGCTGATAATATCCAGAGGATTGTCAGCTGACAAGCGCTATTTTTAAATTTTTGAATCGCTTGAACAAGATACAACCAGGACGGCTAAAAAGTCGCCCCATTTGTTCATTAAAACGCCGATTCAACCTGTTGTGCAATGCGTTGTGCCATATCGCGCACCTGTTGCTCGTGCTCCCCCTCCACCATCACGCGGATCAGGGGTTCAGTGCCGGACTTGCGCAGCAGCACACGGCCACGACCGGCCAGCTCCTGTTCCACCCTGGCCACTTCCTGCTGTACGGCGTCAGCCGCCAGCGGATCCTTGCCTTCGGCAAAGCGCACGTTGACCAGCACCTGCGGGAACTTGTTCATGCCGGAACGCAGCTTGGCCAGCGGCATCTCCGCGGTACAGATGGCGGTCAGCACCTGCAGAGCGGCGACGATGCCATCCCCGGTGGTGGTCTGATCCAGGCAGATGATGTGACCGGAGTTCTCGCCACCGATGCGCCAGCCCTTCTCGTTCATCATCTCCAGCACATAGCGGTCACCCACCTTGGCGCGGGCGAACGGAATGCCCAGGGTCTGCAACGCCAGCTCCAGCCCCATGTTGGCCATCAGAGTGCCGACAACACCGCCCTTGAGGCGACCGTTACGCAGGGCATCGCGGGCGATGATGTAGAGGATCTCGTCACCGTCGATGATATAGCCGGTGCTGTCCACCATCACCAGGCGATCGCCATCACCGTCGAAGGCGACACCGAGATCAGCCTTGCACTCCAGCACCTTGGCCGCCAGCGCCTCCGGGGCGGTGGAGCCGACGCCATCGTTGATGTTGAGACCATCCGGGCTGCAACCAATGGCGATCACCTCGGCTCCCAGCTCGCGGAATACGGAAGGAGCGATGTGATAGGTGGCGCCATGACCGCAATCCACCACCATCTTAAGACCTTCCAAGCTCAGGTTGCTCGGGAAGGTGCTCTTGCAGAACTCGATGTAACGACCGGCGGCATCGTCGATACGCAGCGCCTTGCCAAGCTCGGCGGACTCCACGCACTTCAGTTCGTGATCCAGCTCGGCTTCGATGGCCAGCTCGACCTCGTCAGGCAGCTTGGTGCCGTCGGCGGAGAAAAACTTGATGCCGTTGTCGTAATAGGGGTTATGGGAAGCACTGATGACGATGCCTGCCTCGGCACGGAAGGTGCGGGTCAGGTAGGCAACGGCCGGGGTGGGCATGGGGCCCATCAGAATGGCCTTGAGACCGGCGGCGGAAAGACCCGCTTCCAGCGCCGACTCCAGCATGTAGCCGGAGATGCGGGTATCCTTGCCGATCAGGACCTTGCGGGTACCCTTCTTGGAGAGCACCTTGCCCGCGGCCCAGCCCAGTTTCATTACGAAATCGGGAGTGATCGGGTATTCACCCACCTTACCGCGTACACCGTCGGTGCCAAAATACTTTCTTGCCATTGTCTGTTCTCGTTTTTTTATTTGGATATGAAATCTTGTCCCGTCATGACCATCCAGCCGGTGCGCAGAGCATCCATGGTCGCTCGCACGTCGTGCACCCGGATGATCCGGGCACCACGCTGCATCCCGATAAGGGCACAGGCCAGGCTGCCGGCCAGCCGTTCATCAACCGGGCGACCGAGCAGGTTGCCTATCATAGACTTTCGCGACATCCCGACCAAGAGCGGAAGCTGGTAATCGAGCAATGACTCCTGCTGTGCCAGCAACTGATAGTTGTGCGCAAGGGTCTTGCCAAAACCATAGCCAGGGTCCAGCAGCAGCTGTTCACGAGCGATGCCGGCCGTCAAACAGGCGGCGATCCGCTCGTCAAAAAAGGCTCTCACCTCCCCCAACAGATCGTCGTAATGGGGCTCGGCCTGCATGGTTCTCGGTTGCCCCTGCATGTGCATCAGACACACGGGGACGTCGGCAGCGGCGGCCGCAGCCAGTGCACCAGGTTCGAGCAGGGCTCGTACGTCGTTGATAAGATGGGCCCCCGCCGCGCAGCCCTCCCGCATGACCGCCGCCTTGGATGTGTCGAGGGAGATCATCACGTCGAGCTCACGCACCATGCGCTCCACCACGGGAAGGACCCTGTCCAGCTCCTCCTGCTCGCTCACGTCGGGCGCACCGGGACGGGTCGATTCGCCACCGATGTCGATGAGGGTTGCCCCCTCCGCCACCATCTGGCGCGCATGGGTCATCGCCCGCTCCAGCTGGTTGAAATGACCGCCGTCGGAGAAGGAGTCCGGTGTCACATTGAGGATCCCCATGACGTGGGGACGTTCGAGGGAGAGGCTGAGCCCCTTGCTGATTAGCTGCATCTTCACTTCCATGGACATAAAGAAAAACCCCGGGGCCAGCCCGGGGTTTGTATCATCACGACTTATTTGGCAGGCAGGTCGTTGGCCTTGTCGATATCGACATCGGCAACCTGTTCCGCCTCGGTCACGGTCGGCTTGGGCTCGGGTGCCACAGTAGCACCACCCTGCGGGGTATCGCCGTGCTCGTCATGCCAGTTGCTGGGAGCACGCACTTCGCGACGAGCCATCAGATCATCGATCTGCTTGGCATCGATGGTTTCGTACTTCATCAGCGCATCTTTCATGCTGTGCAGCACGTCCATGTTATCTAGCAGGATCTGCTTGGCACGGTCGTAGTTGCGGTCGATCACCTGCTTGACCTCGGCATCGATAATGCGGGCGGTGTCATCGGACATGTGCTTGGCCTTGGCCATGCTGCGGCCGAGGAACACCTCGCCATCTTCTTCCGCGTAGAGCATGGGACC
This sequence comes from Aeromonas sp. s5, assembly GCF_040907865.1. Classification (NCBI taxonomy): domain Bacteria; kingdom Pseudomonadati; phylum Pseudomonadota; class Gammaproteobacteria; order Aeromonadales; family Aeromonadaceae; genus Aeromonas; species Aeromonas sp. s5. Next base: position 49,354 of record NZ_JBFOCO010000005.1, on the reverse strand, counting down.
GAGACGCTCGGACATACCCCACTGGGTCACCATCTTGCGGGCGATGTCGGTGGCACGCTCGATGTCGTTGGATGCACCGGTCGATACCTTCTCGGCACCGTAAATCAGCTCTTCCGCCAGACGGCCACCGTACAGGCTGGAGATCATGGACTCCAGATGTTGCTTGGAGTGGCTCCAGCGATCCTGTTCCGGCAGGTACATGGTCACACCCAGCGCACGGCCGCGCGGAATGATGGAGACCTTGTAGACAGGGTCATGATCCGGTACCACACGACCAATGATGGCGTGACCCGCTTCATGATAAGCCGTCATCTCCTTCTCGGACTCTTTCATCACCATGGAGCGACGCTCTGCGCCCATCATGATCTTGTCCTTCGCCTTCTCGAACTCGGCCATGGACACCACGCGGCGGCTCTCGCGCGCGGAGAACAGAGCGGCTTCGTTGACCAGGTTGGCCAGATCAGCGCCGGAGAAACCAGGAGTACCGCGGGCAATCAGCGCCGGGTTGACGTCATCCGCCAGCGGCACCTTGCGCATATGCACCTTGAGGATCTGCTCGCGGCCACGCACATCCGGCAGACCGACCACGACCTGACGGTCGAAACGGCCCGGACGCAGCAGTGCCGGATCCAGTACGTCAGGACGGTTGGTAGCGGCGATGACGATGATGCCTTCATTGCCCTCAAAGCCGTCCATCTCGACCAGCATCTGGTTCAAGGTCTGCTCGCGTTCATCGTGACCACCGCCCAGACCGGCGCCACGCTGGCGACCGACGGCGTCAATCTCATCGATGAAGATGATGCAGGGGGAGGATTTCTTGGCCTGCTCGAACATGTCGCGTACCCGGGAAGCACCCACACCCACGAACATCTCGACGAAATCGGAACCCGAAATGGTGAAGAAAGGCACCTTGGCCTCACCCGCAATGGCCTTGGCCAGCAGGGTCTTACCGGTACCGGGAGGACCTACCAGCAGTACGCCAGTCGGGATCTTGCCGCCCAGTTTCTGGAATTTGCTCGGGTCGCGCAGATAGTCGACCAGCTCCTTGACCTCTTCCTTGGCCTCATCGCAACCTGCTACGTCGGCGAAGGTGGTCTTGATCTGATCCTCACTCATCAGGCGAGCCTTGCTCTTGCCAAACGACATGGCACCTTTGCCACCGCCGCCCTGCATCTGACGCATGAAGAAGACCCAGACACCGATCAGCAGCAGCATCGGGAACCAAGAGATAAAGATGGAGGTGATCAGAGACGGCTCTTCCGGCTTCTCGCCCATCACTTTGACATTGTGATTGAGCATGTCGTTGAGCAGCTGGGGATCCGGCGCCGGGATGATGGTGGTGAAGCGTTCACCGGTGCGCTTGACGCCATTAATGACCTTGCCATCCATCCGTACTTCACGGATCTGCTCTTGGGTCACTTCTTTAACGAAGCTGGAATAGTCCAGCTGGCGACTGGTGGTATCGCTGGGGCTGAAGCTATTGAACACCGACATCAACACGACGGCGATGACCAGCCACAGGATTAGGTTTTTCGCCATGTCACTCAAATCAGTAACCTCGCAGACTGACAGTTAACGATGAAGGTTAGGGTACTACAGTTTAAAACCGGTAGCCACAATGTAGACTTCTCGTGAACGGGCACGAGACGAGTCTGGTTTACGAATCTTGACAGCAGAGAAAAGCTTACGGATTTCATTGAGATAGATGTCAAACCCCTCCCCCTGGAATACCTTGACCACGAAACTGCCGTTGGAACGCAGGACCTGATTGCACATGTCCAGCGCCAGTTCGACCAGATACATGGAACGGGCCTGATCCACCTGCTGGGTACCGCTCATGTTGGGTGCCATGTCGGACATGACAACGTCAACCTTGTCCGGACCGACCCGCTCAAGCAGGGCACCCAGTACAGTTTCCTCCCGAAAGTCCCCCTGCAGGAAATCGACACCGGCGATGGAATCCATCGGCAGAATATCGCAGGCGATCACCCGCCCCTTGTCACCGACCTGATCGATGGCAAACTGGGACCATCCACCGGGGGCCGCCCCCAGGTCCACCACCGTCATGCCGGGCTTGAGCAGTTTGTCCTTGCCCTGGATCTCGTCGATCTTGAACACGGCACGGGAACGCAGCCCCAACTTCTGGGCTTTCTTGACGTATTGATCGTCAAAATGCTCTTTTAACCAGCGGGTTGAACTGGGGGAATGTTTTTTCTGGGTCATGATTGTCGACTTTAAAAAACCACAAGGGTTATTAGTATTAAGGGCTAAGTGGGGGTAGAATACGCCCCTTTCAACCCTGACTTATGAAGAAATTGCCATGATTCTCAACAATAAACAGAAACAGTACCTCAAGGGCCTTGCCCACAGTCTGAAGCCGGTCGTCCTGCTGGGACAACACGGTCTGACCGAAGGTGTGCTGGCCGAGATCGATCTGGCGCTCAACCACCACGAGCTGATCAAGGTTAAGGTTGCGTCTGAAGATCGTGAGATGAAACAGCTGGTTATGGATGCCATCGTCCGTGAAACCGGCGCGGTGAAAGTACAGAGCATCGGCCACGTGCTGACCATCTACCGTCAGGCCAACGAGCCGAAAATCCAACTGCCCCGCAAGTAACAGGAAAGAGCATCGCTCTTTCCTCTCATTTTCTCTCTTCCCAAGTCGCTTGCCAAAGTAGTCGCCAGGCCCTTAACCTGCGATGAATACTCGTGGAAACCCGCTATGGATCACCATCAGATTCTCACCGAAGATGAACTGGCCATGCTACGGGACTTGGGAAACGATCAGGAGACGGCCGCCGGACAACCCCTGAGCGGTTATCTCGCCACTCCCCTGCTTGGCCTGTTGCAACGCGCCGACCAGCTGGTGCTGGAAGCCCGCTTCGCCGGACACCAGCTCCGTTTCCCACTGCGTTTTACTCAGGGCGATGACGGCTTCGTCGAACCACGCATCGCCGCCCCCGTCATCAAGGAGCTGGGTTACCCCCATCTGCGCACCTGGCGGCTGGATGAACAGGCCCGTTTCCAGATGGGGCAAGAGGACTACCTAGTGCACAGCCTGTCGCTGGACGGGCTGGTGGTGGAAGGCTTGCCGGCCGAGCTGGCCATGGATACCACGCTGGCAGGCACCCTGCTGATCGAAGGTCTCCCTCCTCTGCCCCTCAGCGCAGAGCCGGTCAGGCGGATCCACCGTCGCAACGGCATACAGGGCTGGGCACTGCACTTCCAGATGGCCAGAGAAGACCTTGAACAGCTGCGCGGCTGGATGTTTCAGCGCCATCAGGACGCCTTCACCCAGGCTTATCAACCCCGCTGAATACAAACAGGGGAGCCGGGCTCCCCTGTTGCTGCCTGAACGCTACCTCAGAGGTAGGCGACTTCCAGGATCTCGTACTCCACGTCGCCGGACGGTGTCTTGACGATGGCGACATCGTCCACTTCCTTGCCGATCAGGGCGCGGGCTATGGGCGAATTCACGGAGATCATGTTCTGCTTGATGTCCGCCTCATCGTCACCCACGATGCGGTAGACCACCTCTTCTTCCGTCTCGCTCTTGAGCAGCGTCACGGTCGCCCCGAAGATGATACGACCATTGTTGGTCATCTTGGTGACGTCGATCACCTGAGCATTGGAGAGCTTGCTCTCAATTTCCTGGATACGGCCTTCACAGAAGCCTTGCTGCTCGCGGGCAGCATGATATTCGGCGTTTTCTTTCAGATCACCATGTTCACGGGCATCTGCAATCGCTTCGATAATCTGCGGACGAAGCTCGGTCTTGAGATATTCGAGCTCTTCACGCAGCTTTTCAGCGCCGCGAACAGTCATCGGAGTATGATTCATAGTCGAAACCTGGGTTGCTTGAAAAGAGAAGCTGCGGCTATCAGAGAGAGCCGCAGCTGTCGGTTCGGATGAGGCATCTTAATATGAAGCCGGCACAAAATCCATGTCGGTCCCTGCGAGGCAGATCGCGCTTTGGCATCACAATTGTCTATGACTATTTCTGCTCCTGGGCGCTGATCGGCGCAGATACCGTCGGTTTGCCCTGCATGATGGAGATCTCCACCCGCCGGTTCATGCGCCGGTTCTCCAGTGTCGTGTTGGGCACCAGCGGCTGAGTATCCGCCATGCCCTGCACCACCAGCCGGCTGCCATCAAAACCGGGCACCTTGATCATCTGGTGAGCCACCGCCACCGCCCGCTGGGAGGAGAGTTCCCAGTTGGACTGGAACAGCTCATCCTCAGTGGCCACGTTGTCGGTATGACCGGAGATGGTTATCTCGCCGGGGACATCCTTGAGCAAGGCGGCAACCTTGCGCACCACCGGCCAGAACTGGGGCTGCAGGAAGGCGGAACCCGCCGGGAAGGCGGCTTTCTCGCGGATCCGGATGATGATCTGCTGGCCCAGCGCCTCAATCTCGATCGCCCCATCCTGGATCTGCGCCTTCATCTGATCCGCCAGCGCCTTGGCCAGCGCATTGGACTGCTCCTGCTGCTGTTTCTGCGCCTCCTGCTGGGTATCGCCCCCCACCAGCTTGTCTTCGCTCTTGTCATGACCGCCAGCCTTGTCGGCATCACCGGGCTGGAATTCCAGCTCGGTCTGGGTCATGTCGATAGTCTGCTGCATGATGGTATCGATGGGTGTTGGTTCCGGGCGACCCGGTCTGAACTCCTGGGCAATGACGGAGGTTCCCTTGGGGATGTCCTTCACCTCGAGAATGTTCTGCACCCCGAACGCCTTCTCCATGGAGCCGGCAATCTGCTTGAACTTCTGCACATCCATCTCGGCAAACGAGAGCAGCAGCACGAAGAAGCACATCAAGAGCGACATCAGATCGGCGAAAGTCCCCATGTAACCGGGCAGCCCGGGGGGTGGACATTTGCAATCAGACATACATCCCCCTATTCATCGCCATTGTTGCGTTTCGACTGGTTGAGGTAGTTCTGCAACATGGACTGGATCACCCGCGGATTCTGGCCATCCTGGATGCCCATGATGGCGTCCAGCACCAGGCAGCGACTCAGCTTCTCCTCACCGCTGCGCAGCTCCAGCTTGTCGGCGATGGGGATGGCAAGCATGTTGGCCTCGATGGCGCCGTACAGAGTGGTGAGCAATGCTACCGCCATGGCCGGGCCGATGGATTTGGGATCGCTCATGTTGGCCAGCATGGCCACCAGCCCGACCAGGGTACCTATCATCCCCATGGCCGGCCCCAGATCCCCCAGCGACCGAAACACCTTGATGGCGATGACATGGCGCTCTGCGGTGAGCTCTATGTCTTTTTCCATCACGGCACGGATGACGTCGGCGTCGTGACCGTCCACCAGCATGTCGATGCCCTTTTTCATGAAGGGGTTGGGCACCTCGGCCGCTTCCAGTGCCAGAAAACCGCCCTTGCGAGCCGCATCGGCCAGCTCGACCGCCTTGACGATCAGATCGTCGAGCTTGTCTCCCTTGTACATGAATGCCTTGCCGGCCACCTTGAACGCCATCAGGAACTGGCCGATGTTGAACTTCATCATGGCGATAAAGATGGAGCCTAACACCGTGATGCAGATTGAAGGAACGTCAATGTACATCCCCACAGGGCCACCCAGCAGCATGCCATAGATGACCACCCCAAATCCCAGCACTATGCCAATCAGACTACCTAGATCCACATCCCTACTCCTGTCAGCTGAAATTTGTTGTATCTGTAGTTTGTTGAATTTTCTGCTATTGGCTCACCAGCGGCAAGGGCCGCTACCATTTTCCCCTTTGGAAGATGGCTTATTATCGGCCACTTTTCCGAGAGTTTAAGCCGATGGCATTTTTCTGCCTCCCCCCTGCCCGCCGTCGATGTTAAGATAAGCCGTTTTTTTCAATCCCCGAGGATGGACATGGCCAGTAAAAAAATCGACCGCCTGAGTTTTGATGCCACTCTGGAAGAGCTGGAAACCATAGTTCATCAACTGGAACAGGGCTCCCTGCCGCTGGAAGAGGCCCTCAAGCAGTTCGAACAGGGCATTCACCTGGTGCGTGCCGGCCAGCAGAAGCTGGAGCAGGCCGAGCAGAAGATCCAGATCCTGCTGACTCAGGCCGATGGCAGAGAACACGCAGTTCCCTTCCAGCCAGAGCAAGGAGAGGAGTGAGTGACGCTGGACGATTTTTCCCGCCTGCACCGGCAACGTATTGACGACTGTCTCTCTGCACAACTTGAATCCTTGTCGCCCATGGCCCCCCGCCTGCGCGATGCCATGCGCTATGGCCTGCTGCTGGGTGGCAAGCGGGTGCGCCCCTTTCTGGTCTACGCCGTCGGCGAGATGCTGGGTGTAAAGCGCGAGCTGCTGGACGGCCCCGCTGCCGCGGTGGAGTGCATCCACGCCTACTCCCTGCTGCACGACGATCTGCCCGCCATGGATGACGACGATCTGCGTCGCGGTCAGCCAACGGTGCACAAGGCGTTTGATGAAGGCACCGCCATTTTGGCCGGTGACGCCCTGCAGACCCTGGCCTTCTCCATTCTGGCTGATCACCCGATGCCGGATTCACTGCTGGCCAACCGGGTCCAGATGCTGAGCCGGCTGGCCCACGCCTCGGGTTATCTCGGCATGTGTGGCGGCCAGGCGCTGGATCTGCAGGCGGAAGGGCGTCAGATCACCCTGGCCGAGCTGGAACAGGTACACCGCCACAAGACCGGGGCCCTCATCGAGTGCGCCGTGGCGCTCGGTGCCCTGTGCAAGGCCGATGTGGATGAAACTACCCTGAGCGCGCTGCAAAGCTATGCCGCCGCCATCGGTCTCGCCTTCCAGGTGCAGGATGACATCCTCGACATCACAGGCGATACCGCCACCCTCGGCAAGCGGCAAGGTTCCGATCTGGCGCTGGAAAAGAGTACCTATCCGGCGCTGCTGGGGCTCGACAATGCCCGTGAGCTGGCTCGCGAACTGCATGGTAAAGCCTTAACAGCCTTGCAATCTTTGCCCTACAATACCGACATTCTGGAAGCGTTTGCCGATTACATCATCGAGCGAACCCACTAAACGCTGGATAACAGTAACAATATGAGCGTTGATATAAGCAATTTCCCCAACCTGGCCCTCGCGGATACGCCGGTCGAGTTGCGATCCCTGCCCTTCGAGCGACTGCCTGTGCTGTGCAACGAACTGCGTGAATATCTGCTGCGTTCGGTGAGTCGCTCCAGTGGTCATCTTGCCTCCGGGCTCGGCACCGTCGAACTGACGGTGGCGCTGCACTACGTCTACAACACCCCGTTCGATCGACTGGTGTGGGACGTGGGCCACCAGGCTTATCCCCACAAGATCCTGACCGGTCGCCGCGATCGGATGCAGAGCATCCGCCAGAAAGACGGTTTGCACCCCTTTCCCTGGCGCGGCGAGAGCGAGTATGACGTGCTCTCCGTCGGTCACTCCAGCACCTCCATCGGTGCGGCGCTCGGCATGGCCGTGGCGGCCGAGAGCGAAGGGCTGGGGCGCAAGGTGGTGGCGGTGATCGGCGATGGCGCCATCACCGCCGGCATGGCGTTCGAGGCGCTCAATCACGCCGGCGATGTTCACAAGGACATGCTGGTGGTGCTCAACGACAACGAGATGTCCATCTCCGAGAATGTCGGGGCACTGAACAACCACCTGGCCCGCATCATGTCCGGCAAGCTCTACACCACCATCCGCGAGGGTGGCAAGAAGGTGCTGGCCGGCCTGCCGCCGGTCAAGGAGCTGGCCAAGCGGGCCGAGGAACACCTCAAGGGAATGGTGGTGCCCGGCACCCTGTTCGAGGAGTTCGGCTTCAACTACATAGGTCCCATCGACGGCCACGACATCGAGGCTCTGGTCGAGACCCTGCGCAACATGCGCAATCTCAAGGGGCCGCAGCTGCTGCACGTCAAGACCAAGAAGGGCAAGGGCTACGAGCCCGCAGAGAAGGATCCCATCGGTTATCACGGCGTGCCCAAATTCAATCCGGACGAGTGCACCCTGCCCAAGTCGAGCGGCGGCAAGCCGAGCTTCTCCGCCATCTTCGGCCAGTGGCTGTGCGACATGGCAGCCAAGGATGAGCGGCTGGTCGGCATCACCCCGGCCATGCGCGAAGGCTCCGGCCTGGTGAAGTTCAGCCAGCAGTATCCGGATCGCTACTTCGACGTGGCCATCGCCGAGCAGCACGCGGTCACCTTCGCCGCCGGTCTCGCCATCGCCGACCAGAAGCCGGTGGTCGCCATCTACTCGAGCTTCCTGCAGCGCGCCTACGACCAGCTGATCCACGACGTGGCGCTGCAAGAGCTGCCGGTGCTGTTCGCCATCGACCGGGCCGGTCTGGTGGGGGCCGACGGCCCGACCCATCAGGGGGCGTTCGATATCAGCTTCCTGCGCACCGTGCCCAACATGGTGATCATGACCCCGTCCGACGAGAACGAGTGCCGTCAGATGCTCTACACCGGCTATCAGTGCAACGGGCCGGCGGCGGTACGCTACCCCCGCGGCAGCGGCACCGGCATCCAGGTGGAGAGCGAGATGCAGGCGCTGGCGCTCGGCAAGGGCCGCATTGTCCGTCAGGGCAAAGGCACCGCCATCCTGGCGTTTGGCACCCTGCTGCAACAGGCCAAAGCGGCAGCCGAGACGCTCGATGCCACCCTGGTGGACATGCGTTTCGTCAAACCGATGGACGAGGCGCTGGTGCTCTCCCTGGCCGCGACCCACGATCAGTTCGTCACCCTCGAGGACAACGCCATCATGGGTGGCGCGGGCTCTGCGGTGAACGAGCTGCTGATGCGCAGCAAACAGTGCAAGCCGGTGCTCAACCTCGGCCTGCCGGATCGCTTCGTGGAGCAGGGTACCCAGGAGGAGATCTACGCACTGCTGGGGCTCGATGGCGCCGGCATCCAGCGCAGCATCGAGCAGTGGCTGCAGGCTTGATCCCTCAGCACACACAGCAAAAGGGCGCCGTTATGGCGCCCTTTTTGTTTGTCTGTCTCGTTTTTGTATCTGTGACCATCAGCCCTTGTAGAGCTTGGGATTGAACACATCCCGCAGCCAGTCACCCAACAGGTTGATGACCAGCACCAGCACCACCAGGCAGATGCCCGGGAAGGCGGTGATCCACCAGGAGCCGGAGAAGATGTAGTTGAAGCCCACGCTGATGAGCGAGCCCAGCGATGGCTGATCCACCGGCATCCCCAATCCCAGGAAGGAGAGGGCCGCCTCGCTCATGATGGCGTTGGCCACCTGCACCGTGGAGATGACCAGGATCGGCGACAGGCAGTTGGGCAGAATGTGGCGGAACATGATGCGCGGGGCACGAAAGCCCATCACCTTGGCCGCTTCCACATACTCCTTTTTCTTCTCCGCCAGTACCGAGGCGCGCACGGTACGGGCGTACTGCGGCCACTCGGCGATGCCGATGATCACCACCAGCATCAGGATGGCGAACTTCGAGTAGAACTCGGAGCCAAAGGTGGCCTGGAAGATGGCGGAGATGATGATCGCCACCATCATGGTGGAAAACGACAGCTGAACGTCGGCAAAGCGCATCAGCAGGCTGTCGATGCGGCCACCGAAGTAGCCGGCCAGCAGGCCGATGACGATGCCCAGCACCAGCTGCAGCCCCACCGCGAACAGACCTATGGTGAGCGAGATGCGGGCGCCATAGAGGATGGTGCTCCAGATGTCGCGACCCTGGTTGTCGGTACCGAGCCAGAAGCGCTCCTCGCCCCCTGCCAGCCAGGAGGGCGGCAGTTCGGCATCCATCAGATCGAAGCTGGTCTGGTCATAGACGTTGTACGGGGCGAGCCAGGGCGCCAGCATGGCGGCCAGCACGAACACCACGAACACCGCAAAGCTGAACATGGCTACCTTGTCCCGCAGGAAGTAGTAGACGATGTCGGAATTTTTGAATCGTGCCCAACGGCTTGGGCTTGCAGTTACAGCATTAGTCATCTGTTACCCCTTGGCGGTCAGGTTGACGGTCGGGTTGATCAACCCGTAAAGCAGGTCGACCAGGGTATTGGTCACCACGAAAATGAGCCCGACGAAGATGACGTAGGCGGTGATGAGGGGCGTATCGACCCGGTGGATCGCCTCAAGGAACAAAAAGCCGGTCCCCGGCCACTGAAACACGCTCTCGGTCAGTATGGTGTAGGCCACCATGGTACCGATCTGCACACCGCCAACGGTAATGACCGGCAACATGGTGTTCTTCAAGGCGTGCTGGTAATAGACCTTGTTGTTGTCCAGCCCCTTGGCGCGGGCAAACTTGACGTACTCGGAGGAGAGCTGCTCCAGCATCTCGGAGCGCACCAGCCGGATGAACAGCGGCAGCATGATGGAGGAGAGCGCTACGCAGGGCAGAATCAAATGCTTGATGCCGTCCCAAGTGAAGAAGCCCGACTCCCAGCCCAGCAGATTGTAGGTCTCGCCGCGGCCATAGGCCGGCAGCCAGCCCAGCTGGATGGAGAAGAGGTACATCAGCATGATGGCGGTCAGGAACACCGGGATCGAGATGCCGATGCTGCTCCCCGCCATGATGATCTTGGTCGGTATGCTGTGCGGGCGGATCGCCGAGTAGACCCCAAGCGGAATGGAGACCACCACGATGATCAGCGCAGCGCCAAACACCAGCTCAAGAGTAGCCACCAGCTTGTCGAGGATGACCTCGAGGGCTGGTCGCTTGAAGAAGTAGGAAGTACCCAGATCCCCGTGTACCGCGTTCTTCAAGAAGCGGCTGTATTTGACGAGGAAAGGATCGTTGAGGCCCATCTTCTCGCGCAATTCGTGGCGCTGGGCTTCGGAGACGGATTGTCCCACCAGCTCGCGCAGCGGATCCCCCAGGTTGTCCTGGATGGAGAAGGCGACCAGGCTGATGACGAACATCACTATCACGGCCTGATAGAACCGTTTCAGCAGGAATGTAAACATGCTTGTCCTTCTACGTGGCCTGTGTCATGGCACAGGCTTCTGTTAGCAGGCGGGGTGGCCGGCTGACCACCCCGCCCCGTCCTTCCTTGCGACTTGCGCTTACTTGCCGACCACCAGGTCACCCAGGTAAGGGAAGTTCATTACGTTGACCACCGGCTTGATGTCGGCGTTCTTCTTGGCGCCGTAGGCCAGATCTTCCCAGTGCAGCGGCACGTAGGCGGCGTCGTCGATCAGCATGGCTTCGACCTTCTTCAGCATCTCGGCGCGCTTGGCCGGGTCGGTCTCGGCGTTGGCCTGCTCGACCAGCTTGTCAGCCTCGGCGTTGGCATAGCCGGCACAGTTGTACTGGCCCATGCCGGTCTTGGCATCCTTGGTGAAGGTCAGGAACTCGAAGAAGTTCGCGGTATCTTCGGTGTCGGAGTGCCAGCCGATCAGCTGCATGTCCGCGGCGCACTTGTCAAACTCCGGCCAGTACTGAGCCACCGGCATGGTCTTCAGATCCACCTTGATGTTGATCTTGGCCAGCATGGCTGAGACGGCCTGGGCAATCTTGACGTCGTTGACGTAGCGGGCAGCCGGGGAGATGAAGCTCATCTTGAAGCCCTTCTCGTAGCCGGCTTCCTTCATCAGCTCCTTGGCCTTGGCCAGGTCATACTGGGGCTTGAGCGCCTCGTTGTGACCGGCATAGCCTTTCGGGCTCAGCTGGCCGGCGGGGGTGCCAAAGCCCTTGTTGATCTTCTCGACGATACCCACCTGGTTGATGGCGTAGTTGATCGCCTGACGCACGCGCTTGTCTTTCAGCGCCGGGTTGGTGTTCTGGTTCAGCTCGATGATGATGGCGCGGGTACCGGACAGGGTCACCAGCTGGGTGTCCTTGCCATTCTTCACGCGCTCCAGATCGTTCGGCGCAACCGGGTAGATCATGTCCACGTCGCCACCCAGCAGGGCCGCCACGCGGGTGGCGTCTTCCTTGATGGGGACCACGGTCAGGTTGTCAACGTTGCCCTTGGAGGCCTTGTCCCAGTAGTTGGCGTTGCGCACGTACTCCAGCTTCACGCCCTGCTCGCGGAACTTGACGCTGAACGGGCCGGTACCGGAGACGTGGGTGGAGGCGTAGGAGTCGCCGTTCTTGACGATCTCGCCCTTGTCCTTGCCCGCCTCTGTCTTGCCGGTATAGAACTTGGAGTCCATCGGGAAGATATAGGTCACGGTCTGCAGCACCAGCGGGAACGGCTTGGCGGTGACGAGATCCACTGTGTACTCATCGACCTTCTTCACTTCGGCGATGGGGTCGAAGATGGCCTTGAAGTCGACGGAGGACTTCAGACGGTTGACGGTCCACACCACGTCGTCGGCGGTGAAGTCGTTGCCGGAGTGGAACTTGACGCCCTTGCGCAGGAAGAAGCGGACGGTCTTGTCGTCGATGCGCTCATACTTCTCGGCCAGGCGCGGCTCGAACTGCAGGTCCTGGGTGTAACGCATCAGGGGGTCGAACACCAGGTGGGACATCTCCAGGGTCTGACCGGAGAGCTGCTCCTGCGGGTCCAGCGAGGTGGCGTCAGAGGCGACACCGACCTTGATGTCGACAGCGGAGACGTTAAAGGCGAAACCAGCGGCAAACAGCGCCAGTGCAATCTTGGACAATCCTTTTTTCATTGTTTTCTCCATGCTTTTGGCTTTTTTATTGACATAGATACCGGCGAGCCGGTGCTTTCCTAGCTTGCGATTTCCAGCCCCTCGCGGGACATTCCCTTGAACTCCGGCATGAGGGAGATCAGCTTGCGGCTGTACTCATGCTCGGCATTGGTAAACAGTTTCTCGGTCTCGGCCACCTCCACCAGGTGACCATGCTGCATCACCCCGATGCGATCACACATCTGGCGGATGACCGGCAGATCGTGGCTGATGAACAGCATGGTGAGGCCAAGCTCCTGCTGCAGATCCTTGAGCAGGTTCAGGATCTGGGCCTGCACCGACACATCCAGCGCCGAGGTGGGCTCGTCGCAGATGAGGAAACGGGGCCGGGTCGCCAGGGCCCGGGCGATGGAGATGCGCTGACGCTGGCCACCGGAAAACTCGTGGGGGTACTTGACCCCGGCGCCGCGGCCGAGGCCAACGTGATCCAGCAGATCCCCCACGATGCCGGCGATCTGGCTCTCGCTGCTCGCCAGCTTGTGGAAGCGGATCGGCTCGGCAATGATGTCGCGCACCTTCATGCGCGGGTTCATCGACGAATAAGGGTTCTGGAACACCATCTGCATCTGGCGACGCAGCGGGCGACGCTCATGCTCACCCTTGAGGGCGGTGAGATCGATCCCCTCGAAGAAGATCTTGCCGGTATCGGGCGGATAGAGGCCGGTGATGGCGCGGGCGATGGTCGACTTGCCGGAGCCAGACTCCCCCACCAGGCCGAAGGTCTCACCCTCGAAGATCTCGAAGCTGATATTGTTGCAGGCCCGTACATACTGGCGACGGCTCGGGAAGAAGGAGTCCTTGGTGACGAACTTCAGATCCACGTTCTCCACCCGCAACAGCGCCCCTTCATAGGCGCGTTCGTCCTGGCTCTGACCGAGCCAGTGGGTCTTGAGATCGATGCTGGTATCCGCCGCACCGGCATCCTCGATATAGGAGACCAGCGGGAAGCGCACCAGCTTCACATCCGAGCGGGGCACCGCCGAGATGAGGCTGCGGGTGTAAGGGTGGTTGGGGCGACCCAGCACCTGTTCGGTGGTGCCGAACTCCACCAGATCGCCGCGATACATGACCGCCACCTTGTCGGTGACGTTGGAGACCACGCCCATGTCGTGGGTCACCAGCATGCAGCCCACCTGCCGCTCCTTGCAGAGGGTGCGGATGAGCTGGAGGATCTGATCCTGGATGGAGACGTCCAGCGCCGTGGTCGGCTCGTCGGCGATGATGAGCTCAGGATCACCGGAGAGGGCGATGGCAATCACCACCCGCTGGCGCATGCCACCGGAGAACTGGTGCGGATACTGCTTGATGCGCAGCTCCGGGCTCGGGATCCCGACCGCCTTCATCAGCTCGAGCGCCTTGGCAAAGGCCGCCTCACGTGACAGGTCGGTGTTGGCGAGGATGGTTTCAACCAGCTGATGTTCGACGGTGAACAGCGGGTTGAGGGAGGTCATGGGATCCTGAAAGATGAAACCGATGCGCGAGCCGCGAATGGCCCGCATCTCGTTCTGGCTCTTGCCGGAGATGAGCTCGCCATTGAGGTAGATATCGCCACGGGCGATGCGACCCGGCGGGCTCAGGAGATCGATGACGGCGTTGCCGATGGTGGACTTGCCGGCGCCGGATTCACCCACGACACCGACTATCTCCCCTTTTTCGATGGAGAAAGAGAGATCCTTCACTGCGGCCAGTACCCCGTAGCGGGAGGGATACTCGATCCGCAAGTTTTTCACTTCGAGCAAGGACATGGTTACCTCTGCGGGGGACATCCGTCCCAAATAATTCGTCCGTAAATCGGCCGCAGATGCCGGTCGTGCCTTGGCGTGATCGTGAGTGTTTGATATGACGACTAAACGCTCAATCCATGAGACAACGAAACCAGCGATCCGGGCGGGTTTTTTGCATTTTTTTGGAATAACCCGCGAGTAACTTAGACGGTTTGACGGCGAGTGTAAATGATCGGGTTATACAATTTCGCAATACTTTGCTCAGTTAGCAGCCAGCACGGCAGTCATAAATGATGACTACAATCACATATCCAGACTTTATGACCACATAAATGACGTTTTAGTGCTTTTACTTTCAACAAGGGTGTAACAGGCGGGAATATTCACTATTGACACAATAGTCTCAAGCCTCGAATGAGTAGTGAATATTTATGTGAAATGATTTTTTAACGGCAGCATATGCCGATGAATGAAAACTAAACAGAGATAAATAGGGGGATGCCAGCGCTGCATTCCCCCTCGTAATCCCCGTCACCCCAGCCAGTATGCCAGCAATTGCATACAAAACAGGGCGAACAGGGCGGCGATGAGATCGTCGAGCATGATGCCGAAGCCACCGTGGATGCGGCGATCAAACCAGGAGATGGGCCAGGGCTTGAGCACGTCGAACAGGCGAAACAGCACGAAGCCGGCCAGCACCCACTCCCAGCCGTCCGGCGCCGCTATCATGGTGACGCCAAAGCCGATTACCTCGTCCCAGACGATGGCGCCGTGATCCGGCATGCCGATGGCATCGGTGGCGCTCTGACAGATGCGGATGCCCGCCACGAAACCCACCACCAGCAGGGCAATAAACCAGGCTGTAGGCAAGCCGCTCACCAGCAGGTAGAGGGGGATGGCGGCCAGCGTCCCCATGGTGCCGGGCGCCTTGGGCGAGAGGCCGGAGCCAAAGCCCACCGCCAGGAAGTGAAGCGGGTTCCTGAGGTTCAGCCGCTTCAGCTCGGGCTTTATCATGAACCAGCTCATGCGAAGTGATCCCACCCTTTCAGCGTCAGCTCGACCGGCTGCTCGCCGTGCAGATAGTCGATGCCGGGTTCGCCAGCCAAGATCCGGCCGATGCGGGTGAACTTGACGCCGCAGTTGGCCAGCGCCGTGTCCAGCGCGCCGCGATGCTCCTCCGGTACGGTGAAACAGAGCTCGTAGTCATCGCCGCCGGCCAGCGCCAGCTGCCAGGCATCCTGCTCGCTCACCGCATCCTGCAGCACGGGTGAGAGCGGCAGCAGACCGAGATCGATCTGGGCCCGCACGCCCGACGCCTTGAGCACGTGGCCGAGATCCGAGGCCAGGCCGTCGGAGAGATCCAGCGCGCTGCTGGCCAGTCCGCGCAGGGCCTGTCCGGCCAGAATGCGGGGATGGGGGTGATCGAGGCGCGGCAGTACGGCCGCCAGCTGGTTCTCGTTGAGGGTGCGCTTGGCCAGCAGGTGGGAGAGCGCCAGCGCGGCATCCCCCAGGGTGCCGGTCACATAGACACCGTCGCCGGCCTTGGCACCGCTGCGCAGCAGGGCGCGGCCGGCCGGCACCGACCCCTTGACCGATACCGTGATGGAGAGGGGGCCGCGGGTCATGTCCCCTCCCACCAGTGCCACATTGTAGTATTCGGCAAGCTCGAGGAAACCTTCCGCAAAACCGGCCACCCAGGCTTCGTTGACGGTGGGCAGGGTCAGCGCCAGCGACACCCAGCGCGGCTCGGCGCCCATGGCGGCCAGATCGGAGAGATTGACCGCCAGCGCCTTGTAGCCGAGGTCTACCGGATCCATGTCGGGAAAGAAGTGTACGCCGCTCACCAGGGTATCCGTGCTCACCGCCAGCTGGGTGTCGGGGGGCAGGGTCAGCAGGGCGCAGTCGTCTCCAGGGCCCATCACCACGTCCTTGCGGGCGTGGGGGACCTTGAAGTACTTATCAATCAGCTCAAATTCACCCATACAGTAAAAAGCCAGCGATTAAGCTGGCTCCTCTATTAGATGCTGTTGCGGCTCTTGCTGCGAGACCGTGTTCAAGGCTGGTCGCTGCCGGGCTCTTCATGTATTTCCATACACGTCGGCCAGGCGCTGCGCTTCACCTTGCTGACGACGGCTCGCGACAGAGCATCGATCAGCATGGAATGCTGATGAACGCAGGGATCAGCGCTTGTCCAGCGACTTGATCACCTTGTCCAGTACACCGTTGACAAACTTGTGGCTGTCATCGGCAGCAAAGGCTTTGGCCAGCTCGATCGCTTCGTTGATCACCACGCGCGGCGGCACATCATCACGACGGGTCAGCTCATAGGTCGCCAGACGCAGGATCGCCTTGTCCACCATGTCCACTTCTTCCAGCGGACGGGAGAGGAAAGGTGCGAAGACCTTGTCCAGCTCATTGCAGTGGAGGGCTACCCCGAACAGCAGATCGCGGAAGTAGTTCAGATCCACACCCTTGGTGTCCTGATCGATCTTGAACTGCTCTTCGATGTCGCCCACGTTGGCCTTGGTCATCTGCCACTGGTAGATGGCCTGGGTGGCGCAATGGCGGGCCTTGCGGCGCTCAGACGGTTTCAATGCATTTCTCCTCGTTACACGTCCAGTTCTTTCAGGACGTTGATCATTTCGAGCGCTGCCAGTGCAGCCTCTGCACCCTTGTTACCCGCCTTGGTACCTGCACGCTCGATGGCTTGTTCAATGTTTTCAGTGGTCAGTACGCCGAAGGCAACCGGAATTTCATATTCCATCATTACCTGGGCCATGCCCTTGCTGTTCTCGTTGGCGACCAGATCGAAGTGGTAGGTGCCGCCACGAATGACGGTGCCGACTGCCACGATGGCGTCATAGTTGCCGCTCTTGGCCAGTTTCTTGATGACCAGCGGCATTTCAACCGCGCCCGGCACTTTCACCAGGGTCAGGTTGCTGTCCTGTACCTGGCCTTGACGCTTCAGTACGTCCAGTGCACCACTCACCAGGCTGTCGTTGATGAAACTGTTGAAACGAGCAACGACAATCGCAACGCGCGCTTCAGGAGCGGCGATATTTCCTTCGATAACCTTCATTGGAAATCCTGTATCTGTGAAAGCAAAAGGGCCGGAGTCAAAAGTGCGCACATTCTAGCACAACAGACCCACGACAAAAAACCATGGCCGCAACGGGCGGCCATGAGGATGATTTCAGCCGTATGCGGCGCTTACTCGCCGACGTACTCCACCACTTCCAGGCCGAAGCCGCCGAGAGCGTGATACTTCTTCGGCGAGCTCAGCAGGCGCATCTTGCCCACCCCCAGCGCCTTGAGGATCTGGGAGCCGACGCCGACCCGGCGCGAGGTACCCTGCCACTTGGCTCCTTCCGGCGCCAGCCCCTTGTCGGCGGCCTCAAAGCCCTTGACCCTGGCCAGCAGCTCGGCGCCGTGGGCTTCCGCCCCCAGGATCACCAGCACTCCGCCCTCGTCGGCGATGCGGGCCATGGATTTAGGCAGCGGCCAGCTGCGGGCGGCGTGGCGGTCGGTCTGCAGCAGATCGCTCAGCACGTCGTGCAGATGGACCCGCACCAGAGTCGGCTGCTCGGCACTCACCTCACCCTTCTTCAGAGCGAAGTGAACCTGGTTGTCGATGGTGTCGCGGAAGGTGATGAGGTCAAACTCGCCATATTCGGTGGGCAACTTGCACTCGGCCACCTTCTCGACAGTGGTCTCGTGCTGGTTGCGGTATTCGATGAGATCCGCAATGGTGCCAAGCTTGATGCCGTGCTGCTCGGCGAAGATCTCGAGATCAGGGCGGCGCGCCATGGTGCCGTCTTCGTTCAAGATCTCGACGATGACGGAAGCGGCCTCGTAACCGGCCAGCCGGGCCAGATCGCAACCTGCCTCGGTGTGGCCGGCGCGGGTCAGCACGCCGCCATCCTGGGCCATCAGCGGGAAGATGTGGCCCGGCTGCACCAGATCGGAAGCCTTGGCATCGGGTGCCACCGCCGCCTGTACGGTGACGGCGCGATCGGCGGCGGAGATGCCGGTGGTCACCCCTTCGGCCGCTTCGATGGTCACGGTGAAGGCGGTGGAAAACTGGGCGTTGTTGCGGTCGACCATCAGCGGCAGCGCCAGCTGCTTGCAGCGATCCCGGGTCAGGGTCAGACAGATGAGCCCCCGGCCGTAACGGGCCATGAAGTTGATATCTTCCGGGCGGACACAGGAGGCGGCCATGATGAGGTCCCCTTCGTTCTCCCTGTCTTCGTCATCCATCAGGATCACCATCTTGCCAGCCTTGATATCGGCAATGATTTCCTGGGTCGTGCTCAGCGCCATGGGCTACTCCATCAACATGCTTTGGGGATTGAGCCAGTCGGCTCGACGTGATACTGCCTATTGTGCTCTAGATGGGGCACGCGGGGCCCCATTTCAATCGGAGCGGGATCACAGAAAAGCGTTTTTCCCGCCGAGGTTCCGTCACAGGAAACCGGAGCGGGCCAGCTTCTCCAGGGTCAGGGTGGAGGCACTGCTCTCCTGGCGCTGACCCGTCATCAGCCGCTCCAGATAGCGGGCTATCTGATCCACCTCGAGATTGACGCTCCTGCCCGGCTTCCAGCCGGCTATGGTGGTCTCCTGGGCGGTGTGGGGCACGATGGTCAGCCGGAACAGATCCCCCTGCACGGCGTTGACGGTAAGGCTGATGCCATCCACCGCGATGGATCCCTTCTCGGCGATGTAGCGGGAGAGCTCCGTCGGCGCCTTGATCCAGTACTCGATGGCACGGCCGCTGCTGGAGACGCTCTTGACCTCCCCCACCCCGTCCACGTGGCCGGAGACCAGGTGGCCGCCGAGGCGGGAGGTGGGCATCAGCGCCTTCTCAAGGTTGACCCGATCGCCCACCTTGGCGGCAGAAAAACCGGTGCGAGAGAGGGTTTCCAGCGACACGTCGGCGGTATAACGCTTGTCGCCCAGGGCGATCACGGTAAGACAGACACCATTGGTGGCGATGGAGTCGCCCAGCTTGACATCGCTGAAATCCAGGGTGGGCGCGTGCACGGTGAGGGCCATGTCTTCGCCCTGGCGACGCAGCTCGGCCAGGGTTCCCACCGCTTCGATAATTCCGGTAAACATGCAGATCACCTTGCTGATGACGGGGGCGGCAATGCCCCCTTTAATATTGATAAATCAGGCTATTTTGGCGGTAATACAAATATCCTGGCCAACCATGCGCACATCCTTGATGTTGAGCTTGGGAGCCTGGAACAGCCGGGTGAGCCCGGGCAGATGGAACAGGCCGCGCCCCTCATCCCCCATCAGTTTGGGCGCCTGATAGAGCACCAGATCGTCCACCAGCCCCTTCTCCAGCAGGGCGCCGCACAGGCGTGGCCCCGCCTCCACCAGTACCGAGTTGAGGTTCTGTTTGGCCAGCAGCATGAACAGGCTGACCAGATCCAGCTTGCCATCCAGCAGCGGCACCTCCAGCTGCTGCACCCAGGCTGGCCAGTCGCCGTCCGCCTTGTGGCGGGCCAGCAGCACCGGGCTCTCGCTCTGGAACAGAGGCAGATCCGGGGTCAGCCGGTTTTGCGAGTCGACGATGACCCGCAGCGGCTGGCGCAGGGTCTCTTTGGGATAGGCGGCCTTGACCGAGGGGGGCAGCTCGTCCCAGCGCACGGTCAGGGAGGCGTTGTCCGCCAGCACGGTTTCGGCGCTGGAGAGCACCGCATCATGGCGAGCCCGCAGTCGCTGCACGTCGCGGCGCGCCTCCGGGGAGGTGATCCACTGGCTCTCGCCGCTCGCCATGGCGGTGCGGCCATCCAGGCTGGCGCCGAGCTTGACTGTCACCTGCGGGAAGGCAGTACGCATCCGCTTGAAAAAGCCCGGGTTGAGCGCCTCGGCCTCAGCAGCCAGCAGACCGAAATCGGTCTTGATGCCCGCCTCGGAGAGCATGCGCAGGCCGCGCCCCCCCACCTGAGGGTTGGGGTCCACCATGGCGGCCACCACCCGGCTCACACCGGCCTTGATCAGCGCCTCGGCACAGGGTGGGGTGCGACCGTGATGAGAGCAGGGCTCCAGGGTCACGTAGGCGGTGGCGCCGCGGGCCTCATCGCCGGCCGCGTGCAGGGCGTAAACCTCGGCATGGGGCTCGCCGGCCCGCTGATGCCAGCCCTCTCCCACCACCACGCCAGCCTTCACCAGCACGGCACCGACACAGGGGTTGGGCGCCGTGGTGTAACGGCCGCGGCGGGCCAGTTCGAGGGCCCGGCTCATCCATTGGTAATCGTCTTGACTAAACATCTGGGCTCCTCTGACAGCACATCCAGGCTTACGCAATATCGTAGGTTCGATTAGCGCAGCGTAATCGAACGCGGCAACCTGGTTTGGAAGAAAGACTCACTTCTCCAGCTTGGCGATCTCTTCACCAAACTCACGAATGTCTTCAAAGCTGCGATAGACGGAGGCAAAGCGGATATAGGCCACCTTGTCGAGCCCCTTGAGTTCGTCCATCACCAGGTTGCCCACCAGCTCGGAGGCCACTTCGCGCTCACCGGTGGCCCGCAGGCGGGATTTGATGTGGTTGACCGCCTTCTCGATGGCCTCCATGCTCACCGGCCGCTTCTCCAGTGCCCGCAGGATGCCGGCACGCAGCTTGTCTTCGTTGAAAGGCTCGCGCGAGCCGTTGGACTTGATGACGCGGGGCATGACCAGCTCGGCCATCTCGAAGGTCGTGAAGCGCTCGTGGCAGAGCAGGCATTCGCGACGGCGGCGTACCTGATGGCCTTCGGCCACCAGACGGGAATCGATCACCTTGGTATCTACCGCACTACAGAAAGGGCAATGCATCGGACCTCCGGCGTTGACGGAAAAGGGCGCCGACCACCGGGGCCGGCTCTAGGCCGGCCAGTGTAGCACGGCCATCCGGAACCGGTAAAAGCCCGTGAAAACAAGGGAAGTGACAGATGCCATCAGCAACCACGAAGTGCATCAATGGCGACATCAGGCAGCCAGAGCACAGTATTGGTGTCGCTCTCTATCAGCTCGACGATGGCTTCTCTCGGACCTTTTCTCCATGCATCCGTGGCATAGAATGCCGCCTGTGAGCGGGTCAGATCGTCAAGATCAGCGTAAGCCCGCATCAAAAAATAGACGTCCGGATCGTGCAAGGAAGGGCCATGATTCACCACATCCATTCCCCACTAGCGGTGCAGCGGCAAACTCTGCTCTGCAACCAGCCTATGGAACTCTGCCCGACTACCGACCTTGAGCCGGTAGTTCCGGATCTCCAGCACTCTCTTCATTGAGCTATCTCCTGCCATCCGTTTCTTGAACATCAGAGCTGTTTTAGGCGCCCATCCCAGTCATCCATTCGACCGGGCTCAGTCATCATAAGGCAGGGTGTCGGGGTCACAATCCTGATAGTCGGGCGCCGGATCCACGGCAAAGCGGCGCGCCTCGATATGGCTGTGGCCCAGCATCAATGCCTTGCCCACCCGGTGCATGCCGTCCATCACCCGGCCGGCGCTGTCCAGCAGGATGGGATAGGCGAGATCGGCCGCCATCATGAGCTGGCAGTGCTCCACCACGCTGCGCACCGTGGGGCGGGTGGCGTCATGGCCGTACCAGTGCTGCTGGTCGAGCTCGGCAATCTCGCCGAGTGCTACCGCCTGCACCGGCAGATCGCGGCTCAGCCACACCAGCCGGCGCACGTCCCAGGCCAGCAACCCCTGTTCGCTGGCGCGAAAGTGGTACTGAGCACGGATCGCCTGCCTGAGCGCTGCCGACGCCAAGTCCCGCTCTGCCTTGGGCCCGCCCCCTGTGCCCTGCTGCTCTTTGCTGTGCTGACTCATAGCCCCTCTCATGTTGCCAGACGCCACAAAAAACAATGCCACCCGAGGGTGGCATTGCCGTTCAACCTGAAAAGCAGGTCGATTATGCGTAAACCGGGAAACGGCGGCAGATATCCAGCACCTTCTCGCGGGTGTTGGCCAGCACTTCGTCGTTGTCGTGGTTGTCCAGCACGTCGCAGATCCAGTGGGTCAGCTGGATGGACTCGGCTTCCTTGAAGCCGCGGCGGGTGATGGCCGGGGTGCCGATGCGCACACCGGAGGTGACGAACGGGGAGCGCGGGTCGTTGGGCACGGAGTTCTTGTTAACTGTGATGTTGGCTTTACCCAGCGCTGCGTCAGCATCCTTACCGGTCAGCTCACGGCCGATCAGATCAACCAGCATCAGGTGGTTGTCGGTGCCGCCGGAGACGATCTTGTAGCCGCGCTCGATGAAGGTGGCAGCCATCGCCTTGGCGTTTTTGACGACCTGGGCCTGATAGGTCTTGAACTCGGGCTCCAGCGCCTCTTTGAAGGCAACGGCCTTGCCGGCGATGACGTGCATCAGCGGACCACCCTGACCACCCGGGAAGACGGCGGAGTTGAGCTTCTTGTAGAGCTCCTCGTCATCAGCGGCGGAGAGGATCAGACCACCGCGCGGACCGGCCAGGGTCTTGTGGGTGGTGGAGGTGACCACGTGAGCGTGGGGCACCGGGTTCGGGTAGACACCGGCGGCGATGAGGCCAGCCACGTGGGCCATGTCGACGAACAGCCAAGCACCGATCTTGTCGGCGATTTCGCGCATGCGAGCCCAGTCGACAACGCCGGAGTAGGCGGAGAAGCCGCCGATCATCATCTTCGGCTTGTGCTCAACGGCCAGACGTTCCATCTCGTCGTAGTCGATCTTGCCGGACTCGTCGATGCCGTAGGGAATGATGTTGTACAGCTTGCCGGAGAAGTTGACCGGGGAGCCGTGGGTCAGGTGACCGCCGTGAGCCAGGTTCATACCCAGCACGGTGTCGCCCGGTTGCAGCAGGGCCATGTAGACGGCGCTGTTGGCCTGGGAGCCGGAGTGCGGCTGCACGTTGGCGTAGGTGGCACCGAACAGCTCTTTGGCGCGCTCGATAGCCAGGGTTTCAACCACATCCACATACTCGCAACCACCGTAGTAGCGCTTGGAGGGGTAACCTTCGGCGTACTTGTTGGTCAACTGGGAGCCCTGGGCTTCCATGACGCGGGGGCTGGTGTAGTTCTCGGACGCAATCAGCTCGATATGCTCTTCCTGACGACGGGTCTCGTCTGTGATGGCCTGCCACAGCTGGGGATCATAGCCGGCAATGGTCATGTCACGTTTCAACATCCGTTTCTCTCCTGAAAATCGTTTGCGCGATAGGTGAAGTGGGCAGGCGCATTGTAACGTGAGCTGGATCAAAGAGACAGTCCAACCACCCAAAAATTTGTTTAAAAAATGTAAAATGCGTCGCAAATTTCACACCGACCAGGCGGGCTGCGACCCGCCGGCGAGCCCACGCCAGCCTAGCCAATCCCCCTTCATCCGCCACCGATACACTCGGCCAAGAGCCGGAGCATGGCTCATCCGCCGGCAAAAACCAGAGCCAGATCATGGATATAGCATTTACTAACAGATAACATCTTTAACAGGCACAGCAGTTGCCCGGTGCGCAGGCCGGCAACGGAAGGGCCCCTCACCGCATCCGGTCAACTGCTGCTCGCGTCACCCTCTTGTCTTGTCACACCGCAGACTCACGGGAGTAAGCCATGCTGGATAACTTGATGCTGTTTCTGATTATTTCGGTATTCGCGCTGTTCTACTGGATCTACTACACCGGCAGCCGCAAGAGCCCTTTCACCACCCAATGGGATCAGTTGCCCACCCGCGAGCAGTATCTGGCGGCCCACCCGGACGCCATCGATGGCGACATCCTCTTCTGCATTCACTGCGGCCATCATCAGCAGCTGGATGTGGGCCTGGTGCACCAGGCCGACTTCCGCCGCCAGCACCTCTGCGCCCAGTGCAGGCAGCCGCTCTACCGCGAAGAACAATGACCTTCCTGCGCGGACGTGAACCACGCCTCCTTGCCGCTAATCCGGCAGATGCTTCGTCTGCCACGCCCGCAAACCGGCCAGCGCCTGCTCAAACGGCCCGGCCAGCGCCCCCCCATCCAGCTGCCCCTGCTCCACGGCGGCGCACTGCGCCGCGAAATCATCCAGCCCGAGCGCCAGGGCGCTGCCCTTGAGCCTGTGGGCCAGCGCGCGCTGCGCTTCCCCTTCGCTGTGCGCCAGCTCGACCACCAAGGGCACCCCCTGCTCGGCAAACAGGGCGATGAGCTGGCGGATGCGCTGACTGCCGAGCAGGGTCAGATCCGCCTCCAGCACCCGGTTGGCGGTCCCGGTACCAGCGAGCGGCTCGCCCGCCGCCAGGGGAGGCGCCTCCTCCCCCGCTGACAAACGGTCGATGGCCGCGGCCAGCGCCGCCAGCCGCACCGGCTTGCCGACGAAATCGGCAAACCCCGCCGCCAGACAGGCGCGCACATCCTCCGGGTACATCTGGGCCGAGATGGCGATGGCGGGCAGGCCGCAGCCATGCTCCTCCTCGCTGATGGCCACCAGATCCTCGCGCAGCGTCATGCCATCCATGTCCGGCAGGTTGATGTCGAGCAGGGCCAGCTCGAAGGGGCGCTCGGTCACCCGCGCCAGCGCGCTGCGCCCATCCTCGGCCAGGGTGACCCTGTGGCCGAGGCGCGTCAGCATGCCCTCGGCCACCAGCCGGTTGATCTCGTTGTCCTCCACCAGCAGGATTTCCCGCGGCTGGCCGAGGCGCACCGGCTGGGCACTGTCCGGCAGCTGGGCCGCCGAGCGCTGCAGCGGCAGGCTGAAGCTGAATTCACACCCCTGCCCCGGCTCGCTGGAGAGCATAAGCTCTCCCCCCATGGCGGCCACCAGCCGGCGGCTGATGGCGAGCCCCAGTCCCGTGCCCCCCTGATGGCCCATGTCCCGCTTGCGCTGGCGGAAGGCCTCGAACACCGCCTCCTGCTCCCCGGTCGGAATGCCGGGGCCCGTGTCTTTCACCACGAAGCGGATGCAGGGCTCGGCGCAGGGACCCGCACAGGCCAGCGGCGCCACCACCAGGGTGATGCGCCCCTCGCCGGTAAACTTGACCGCATTGCCCAAGAGGTTTGCCAGCACCTGGCGCAGCTTGCCCAGATCCCCCTCCACCACGGGGGGGAGCGAGGGGGCATACTCCAGCGCCAGCGTCACCCCTTTCGCGTCGGCCCTCGGCCCGAACAGGGCGATCAGCTCCTCGGCCAGCGGGCGCAGGGAGAAGGGCTCGCGGCGCGCCTCCACATGGCCCGCCTCGATCTTGGAGTAGTCGAGAATGTCGTTGAGGATCTCCAGCAGGGATTCACCGCTCTGCTCGATGGCGGCCAGGTAGCGCTGCTGGGTCTCGCTGAGGTGGGTGTCCTCCAACAGGGTGAGGCCGCCGAGGATGCCGTTCATGGGGGTGCGAATTTCGTGGCTCATGGTGGCAAGGAACACCGATTTTGCCCGGTTGGCCTGCTCCGCCTCGGCGCGGGCCAGCCGCTGTTTCTCCACCTCCTCGTTGAGGCGCGCATTGGCGTGGCTGAGCTGCTCCGTGCGCTCCTCGACCCGCGACTCCAGCTCCCGCTGGTAGCGGCCAAGCTCGATGGCGTTGTCGCGAAACACCTGCAGCGCCCGCCCCAGCTCCGCCAGCTCGTCGCGCCCGACCTCCCCAACCGGCGTCAGCGGCGCCAGATCCCCCTTCGCCAGCCGGCTCATCCCGGCGACCGCTCGCTGCAGCGGCCAGACGATGCGACCATAGACCACCCGCCACATCAACAGGATGAGCAGCACCAGGGTGAGCAGGCCGATCACCATCAGGGCCCGCTCCAGCAGCTTGAGCCGCTGGCTCAATGCCTGCTGGCTCTCTCCCAGGGAGTCGCGGGCCTGACTGACCAGGGTACCGACCTGACGGTTGAGACTCCCCATCAGGGCGTCGTTGGCGGCGGCCAACACCCGCAGCGCCTCCCCCTTGCCGAGCCAGTCGCTGCGCAGTTGCACCAGCCGATCGCTCTGCTCCAGCTCGTCCAGCGCCCGCTCCACCGCTTGGCGGCGGGCCGGATCCGTCACCGCCCCGGCGCGCAGTCGCAGGATGGCCAGCTCCCCGCGCACCTCCTGCAGCAGGGTTTGCAGCCCCTCCTGCCGGTCGCTGCGCCAGATCTCCTCGATACGCTGCTGCTGCATCAGGGTGCGGTGGCGCAGCTCCGTCATCTGCTCCAGCCAGTCGAGATCCTGCTCCAGCAGCCGATCGATAGCCCGATCTGCAGACCGTCCCTGCAGTGAATAGAGGGAGCCGAGCCCCGCCACCATCACGGTTTCGGCGTTCTCCATCTGGCTGCGGGCCAGCTCCGCCACCTGACCGGCGGCCGTCACCAGGCGGGAGCGCAGGGCGCTACCGTCGGCCATCAGCGTCAGCCGCTCCCCCACCAGCCAGCCCTGCTGGCCCAGGTTGCCGATGATGGTCTGGCTGAGGCGATGCAACTCGTCGGGGGTCTGCTTGCCGCCGCCATGGCCCAGTTGCTCCAACACCTGTTGCATCTGCTGCCCCTGCAGGGTGAGCAGCCGCCCCTGATGCTCCCGCTCCCCCTCGCTGGTGGCGGAGGCCAGCAGGTGGGAAGAGCTCTGGATCTCGCCGCCGAGCCGCGCCAGGGTGCGGGCCAGCTCCTGATCCGCCAGGGTCTGCTTAACCCCCTGCTCCAGCTGGCGCAGATGAGTGAGCCCGAACCAGCCCAGCAGGGAGGCCCCCAGGGTCAGCAGCGCCATCAGGGAGAAGGCCAGCAGCAGCTTGCCAGCCAGGCCGGAAAAGATTCTCACGGGAAGTACCTTGGTTGTGGTCGACTTTGACCGGATAATATGGCCCCACACTTTAACAAAACCCCCGGCCATGCGAAGCGTCTGTCTCTCCCTGTTGCTCCTGCTGCTCCCGGCCTGCGCCCTCGCCTTCGAGGTGGATCACTGGCCGGACGGCGCCTTCGGCGGCAAGCCGGCTCGCCTGAACTGGCAAGGGCCAGCCCCCGTCACCCGCCCCCTGACCCTGTGCGCTTTCTACCCCCACCTGCGCGATGCCTACTGGCTGTCGGTCAATCAGGGCATGGTGGAGGAGGCCAAGCGGCTCGGCGTGAAGCTGCGTATCCACGAGGCGGGCGGTTACGGCGCCCTTGCCGAACAGCGCCGCCAGTTGCAGCAGTGCGTGAGCGAGGGGAGCGACGCCATCCTGCTCGGCGCGGTGAGCTACGACGGGCTCGGCGAGGCGATCGGCGCCAGCCCGCTGCCGGTGTTCGGCCTGGTCAACGATCTGCCCGCCGGACTGGTCAAGGCCAAGGTGGGGGTCTCCTGGTATCAGATGGGCTGGCGCATGGGCCACTGGCTGGCACAGCGCCACCCTGCAGGCAGCCCGCCAGTGACGGTGGCGCTCTTTCCCGGCCCGCAGGCGAGCGGTGGCAACAATTTCGTCGAGCCCGGCTTTGCCGCAGCCATCCAGGGCAGCGCCATCAGGCTGGTGACCACGGCGCGCGGTGACAACAGCCGCGAGATCCAGCGCACCCTGGTGCAGCAGACCCTGGCCCGCCACCCCGACCTCGACTATCTGGTGGGGGGCGCCATCGCCGCCGAAGTGGCGGTCAACGAGCTGGCGCAGCGCCAACTCACAAAACCCCAAGTATTGAGCACCTACTTCAGCCACGGGGTGCAACGCGGCCTGCGACGGGGCAAGGTCCTGGCCGCCAACAGCGATCAGATGCGCCAGCAGGGGCGCCTTGCAGTGGCCCAGGCGGTCTGCCTGCTGCAAAGACCCGAGGCCGGCGAGCAGCAGTGCCCGCGGGTGATGGGCCCCCCCATCCTGACTCTGGAGGCCCCCCTGGCCAATCCCGCCAACTCTCTGTCCGATGGCACCTTTCGCCCCGTCTACCGGGTCGGCTTCGACGCCAGCGGCAACTAACCAAGTACTCAAGGAGAAGAGATGAACACATTGCATGCGAGCTGCCTGTGCGGCGCCGTGGCCCTGACCCTGCCGGATCAGTTCGACTACATGGGCAACTGCCATTGCTCTGAGTGCCGCAAGTTTTCCGGGGCGGACTACGCCTCGGTCGGCGGGCTGGATGGTGACAAGGTGACCATCGCGAAGGGGAGCGAGGCCATCGGCCGCTACCAGAAATCGGACGAGACCAGCCTCGCCTTCTGCCGCCACTGCGGCTCCAGCCTGTTCAGCCAGAAGCGCAGCACGGGCAAGATCAATCTGCGGCTGGGGATACTGGACGAGGCGCCGAGCCAGCGCCCCGCCTTTCACATCTTCGTCGGCTCCAAGGCCCCCTGGCACCAGATAGGGGATGACTGCCCGCAGTTTGACACCCGACCATCGGCCTGAGCGCCTAGCAAAGCTGAGGATCAGGCGGCCAGCTCGCCGGCGAACAGATAACCTTCCCCGTGCACGGTGACGAACAGTTGCGGGTCACGGGGATCTTGCTCCATCTTGCCCCGCAGGCGGCGGATCAGCACGTCTATGGTGCGATCGCTCGGGCCATCGCCGCGGTGGCTGGTGAGGGCAAGGATCCGTTCCCGGCTCAGCACCCGCCCGGCGTTGGCGATGAAGGCCACCAGCACCTCGTACTCCGCCTTGGTCAGGCGCACCGGCACCCCATCCTTGCTGAGCTGGCGACGGGGAATATCGAAGCGCCAGGGGCCGAAGCGCACCGCATCGTCGGCCGGGGCCGGCTCGCACGGCTGGGCTGCGGCCAATGAGATGCGCCATAGCAGGTTCTTGACCCGCACCAGCAATTCCCTGAGCTCGAATGGTTTGGTGACATAGTCGTCGGCTCCCATCTCGAGGCCGACGATCCTGTCCACCGCATCGCTGCGACCGGTCACCAGGATGATCCCCACTGTGCTGCGGGCGCGCAGTTCACGGGTCAGCAGCAAGCCATCCTCCCCCGGCAGGTTGATGTCCAGCATCACCAGGGCCACCTCCTGCTCTGCCAGCACGGCCCGCATCTCCTGGCCGTTTTCGACCGCGGTCACCCGATAGCCTTCCCGTTCGAAATAGCCGGTCAGCTTCTCGCGGGTGACGGCATCATCTTCAACAACCAGAATGTGGTGGCTCATGGGCAAGGTCCGCGGCGTTCAACAAGGGAGGGTTATTCTATTCATATTTTGTCATAAATACCCCTATTTCATTAATTTCCGACGGCAGCCCTGTTCACAACGCCTCCCTATCATGGCCTCCATCAAAAAAGTGATGTGAGAGACCATTATGAAAAAACTGTGGCATTTCCTGCGCACACCCAGCCGTCGCTGGTCGGTGCTGGCGCTGGTTCTGGCGGGCGTCGGGGTCACCCTGGCCGGTACCGTTGGCTTGCACTACGGCTTCGAGAAGACCAGTACCCTCGAGTTCTGTATCTCCTGCCATACCATGAAGGACACCGTGTACCCCGAGTACAAGGAGTCCATTCACTTCAAGAACGCCTCCGGCGTCCAGGCCGTCTGTACCGACTGCCACCAGCCGAAGGACTTCGTCGGCAAGGTGGCCCGCAAGATGGAGGCGGCCAACGACCTCTATCAGCAGTACATCGGTCACAGCATCGACACCCAGGAGAAATTTGAAGACCGGCGTCTGCACCTGGCCGAGAAGGTCTGGGCGCGCATGAGCAGCCAGAACTCCAAGACCTGCAAGTCCTGCCACAGCTACGACAACATGGACCACGCCAAGCAGTCTCCTGCCGCCGCCAAGGCGATGACCGAGGCCGCCGCGAAGAACATGAACTGCATTGAGTGCCACAAGGGCATCGCTCATGAACTGCCGAACATGGCGGGCGGCTTCCGTGCCACCTACGCCACCCTGGCAAACGAAGCCCAGCAGGCACCGGCCGCCGAGACCCTCTACACCCTGGGTGAGAAGGATCTCTACGAAAGCGAAGAGAGCACCGATCCGGTCGGCAAGCTGCTGCCCGCCTCCCGCATCGAAGTCGTGGCCCGCAGCGGCGATCGCCTCAAGGTGACCATCGAAGGCTGGCGCGAAACCGAAGGCAAGGGCCGCGTGCTGAGCGAGTACATGGGCAAGCGAGTCTTCGTGGCCACCATCCGTGACGAGCTCAAGGCAAACGAGAAGATCCTGAAACAGGAAACTGACAGCGCCACCCATATCAAGTGGGAACAGGTACAGGTTCAGGCCTGGGTCGATGGCAAGGGCCTCGAATCCTCCCTCAAACCGATCTGGGATTATGCCGGCGAGATGTACAAGTCCACCTGCAACTCCTGCCACGCGGCGCCGGATCCGGCTCACTTCACCGCCAACGGCTGGATCTCGGGTCTCAAGGCCATGTCTGCCTACTATCGCCTGAGCAAGGAAGAGGAGCGCACCCTGCTCAAGTACCTGCAAAACCATGCCGCCGATACCGGTGGTCAGGGCAGCCACTAATTCCGGATTCGAAAGAGGAATAACAAGATGATCAATATTTCCCGTCGTGGTTTTCTGGGTGGCTTGCTGGCCAGCGGTGCCAGCGCCCTGATCGGCCCCTCCCTGCTCGGTCGCGCCGTGATGGCCGCCGAGTCCGGCGAAAAACTGGTGCAGTCCGGCTCCCACTGGGGCGCCTTCCGCGCCCGTGTGGTCAACGGCCGCTGGGTCGAGACCCTGCCGTTCGAGCATGACAAGCATCCGACCGAGATGCTCAAGGCCCTGAGTGAAGTGGTCTACAACCCCTCCCGCATCCGCTACCCCATGGTGCGTCTGGACTGGCTGCGCAAGGGCCACCAGTCCGACACCAGCGAGCGCGGCCAGAACCGCTTCGTGCGGGTGACCTGGTCTCAGGCGCTGGACTTCTTCTATCACGAGCTGGAGCGGGTGCAGAAGACCTATGGCCCGAGCGCCCTCTACGCCGGTCACTCAGGCTGGCAGTCGGTCGGCAAGCTGCACTCCGCCGGCGCCATGCTGGGCCGCGCCATGAACCTGCACGGTACCTATCTGGCCAAGGCCGGTGACTACTCCACCGGCGCCGCCCAGGTGATCCTGCCCCACGTGGCGGGCGCCATGGAGGTGTACGAGCAGCAAACTTCCTGGCCCCTGGTGCTGGAGCACAGCAAGACCATCGTCATCTGGGGTTCCGATCCCATCAAGAACCTGCAGGTGGGCTGGTTGGTGCCGGATCACAGCGTCTACGAATACTGGGCACAGCTGAAAGAGAAAGTGGCCAAGGGCGAGATCAAGGTCATCAGCGTCGACCCGGTCAAGTCCAAGACCCAGAAGTACCTCAATTGCGATCAGGTGACCCTGAACCCGCAGACCGACGTGCCCCTGATGCTGGGTATCGCCCATACCCTCTACAGCGAGAAGCGTCACGACGAGGACTTCCTCAAGAACTACACCACCGGCTTTGACAAGTTCCTGCCCTATCTGCTGGGCACCAAGGATGGCCAGGTGAAGGATGCCGAGTGGGCCTCCGCCATCTGTGGCGTGCCTGCCGACACCATTCGCGAGCTGGCGCGCACCATGGCCAGCGGCCGCACCCAGCTCATCGGCGGCTGGTGTGTGCAGCGCATGCACCACGGCGAACAGTACGCCTGGATGCTGGTGGTACTGGCCTCCATGCTGGGCCAGATCGGCCTGCCGGGCGGTGGCTACGGGTTTGGCTGGCACTACAACGGCGCCGGTACCATCACCAGCACGGGCCCCATCATGTCCGGCTTCAGCTCCGTCATTCCCGGGGTCAAGCCGCTGCACAACGGCGACTGGAAGGGCTACTCCAGGTTCATCCCGGTGGCCCGTTTCGTCGACTGCATCCTGAACCCGGGCAAGCGCATCGCCTTCAACGGTCAGACCATCACCTATCCCCAGATGAAGATGGCGGTGTTCTGCGGCAACAACCCGTTCCACCACCAGCAGGATCGCAACAAGATGATCGCCGCCTGGCGCAAGCTGGAAACCGTGGTCAGCGTGGATCACCAGTGGACCGCCAGCTGCCGCTTCGCCGATATTGTGCTGCCGGCCACCACCACCTACGAGCGGGATGACATCGAGCAGTGGGGGTCCCACTCCAACGCCGGCATCCTGGCCATGCACAAGGTGGTCGAGCCGCTGTTCGAGGCGCGCGACGACTACGACATCTTCGCCGATCTGTGCCGTCGCTTCGATCGCGAGGCCGAGTTCACCGGTGGCAAGACCAAGCTGGAGTGGATCCAGAGCATCTATGACGACGCCCGCCTGCAGGGCCGCGGCATCGGCATCCGCCTGCCCCGCTTCAGCCAGTTCTGGCACGGTGAAGGCTTCGTCAGCTTCCCGGCGGGCCAGCCCTGGGTGCGTCACGAGTCGTTCCGCAAGGAGCCGGATCTGGAACCGCTGGGCACCCCGTCCGGCCTCATCGAGATCTACTCCAAGACCATCGCCGACTACGGCTACGCGGATTGCCCGGGCCACCCGGTCTGGATCGAGCCCTACGAGCGCTCCCACGGCGGTCATGGCAGCCAGCAGTTCCCGCTGCACCTGCAATCCTGTCACCCGGACAAGCGGCTGCACAGCCAGCTCTGCTCCTCCGATGCCTACCGTGCCACCTATACGGTGCAGGGGCGCGAGCCGGTCTACATGAACCCGCAGGACGCCAGGGCGCGCGGGCTCAAGGACGGGGATCTGGTGCGGGTCTTCAACGGCCGCGGTCAGGTGCTGGCCGGTCTGGTGGTGAGCGAAGACTACGCCCCCGGCGTGGTGCGCATCCAGGAGGGGGCCTGGTACGGCCCGCAAGAGGGCGGCAAGGTGGGGACCTTGTGTACCTATGGCGACCCCAACGTGCTGACCGCCGACATCGGCTCCTCCAGCCTGGCGCAGGCCACCACGGCCCACACCGCGTTGGTGGAGATCGAGAAGTTCCACGGGCAGGCACCGGCCGTCACCGCCTTCGGGGCACCGGAATCCGCCAAGGGCATCGATCCCATGTTCCCGGCACTGTGACCCGAGGGGACGAAAGTCACCCCTTGAGTTTCCTTTATTTTTAAAGTCGTTAGAATCGGGAGCCTCTATGGCTCCCGATTGTCATCCACGGAGGATAAATGCAGGAATTCATGGCTACCAGCGAACGCCGGGCCGAGCTTTACTGGTGGTTCTCCACCCTGTTCGCTGCCGAGCTCAGTGATGCACAGATCGCTGAATACGACACCTATGACGTGCGCAGCTTCTTGAAGAGCCTCTCCACTCTCGATCCGATGCGCGAGGCGGTGGCCGAACTGAACGAGGCCATCGCCCGCCTGCTGGTGCGCCCGGATCGCCAGCTGGAGCTCTCCGCCGACTTCGCCGGTCTGTTCCTGGTGGATCCCAAGCAGGGTGCCCTGCCTTACGAATCGCTCTATCGCGGCGAGGGCAAGCTGCTGATGCAGGCCCCCATGAGCGAGATGCAGGCTCGCCTCGATCGCCTCGGCATCAACGTCAGCGACAAGTACAAAGAGCCTGCTGATCACCTGGCCATCGAGCTGGATCTGATGGGCAACCTCATCATCCGCGCCGCCGAGGCGACCACCGCCGCCCAGCGTGAAAGCTGGCTCGGCGAGCAGGAGTCCCTGCTGCACGGCCACCTGCTGGGCTGGTTCGACAAGTTCGAGAGCGCCTGCCGCGCCGCCGACCAGTTCGGCTTCTACGGCGCCAGTGCCCGGCTGCTGGGGGTATTCCTCAAGATGGATGCCAACTACCTCAGCCTGGTCAAACCGGCGCAAACCGCCGACTAAGCCGATGAAGACAGCCCTGCTCCTGATCGCATGCTGGCTGCTGGCCCTGATCCCGCAGGATCAGGGCATTACTCCCCTCGTCACCCTGCTGTTCAATCCGGACCGGGAACTCTACGGCACCGCCCAGCTTACCGGCTTCGCCGGCATACTGCTGACCCTCTACCTTGCCAACCTCGGCGTCGAGGTGGTGCTGCGCCGCCGCTTCCAGATAGCGGGCATGCTGGCCCTGCTGGCCGCCTGGATCGACTTCATTCACAGCAGTGGCAGCGAGGCCCACTGGCTGCTGCTCTACGCCATGGCGCTGCCGTTTCACGTGGTCGGCTGGCTGGTCCTGGTGCGCGGCATCCAGGCGTTTGGCCGCCAGAAAGGCTGAAAAAGCGCCAAAACTATTACAAATCATGACAGCCCGATCCCCCCGGTTGCCCTTGTGGCAAGGTCAGCGGGGTAATTGCGGGTAACATTCGCTTACATTCAGCTCCCGTTCAGTTTCACGACAACCGCTATAGTGCCGCTCCTTTTCCGACCGATACAGGAGCATCAGCATGCCTCCACAGGATGCGCGCATCACGGGCCTCGATCTGCTGCGAGGGCTCGTCATCTTCATGGCCGTCTTCGAGCACTACACCGGCTACCTCAACTACTGGTACATCGACTTCTTCAATCGGGAGCACGCCCTGTGGGACAGCTTCTACCTCTCCCACAAGGCGATGGCCGGCCAGCTGCTGCCCATGGATCATCTGACGGCCCAGGTGTCGGCCTGGCTCATCCCCTGGGTCAGCCAGATCTACCTGGCACTGGCCGCCTTCAACCTCAGTCGCCGTGATCAGGCCAGCTTCAGACCGCAGCTGGGCGGCAAGCTGGTGCTGTTCGCCAGCATCATACTGGTGCTCTATGTGGAAGGACTGGTGATCGCCCCCAACTTCGGCGAGGCGATCTCTTTCTATCCGGTGATGCTGTGGATGTGCCTGCTGGCGCTCTTCTCACTGGTCTACGCCTGGTTCGGCATCCGCGGCATGTTGCTGCTGACCCTGCTCAGCCTGCTGCTGGATCAGCTCGGCGTGCAGGATCTGCTCGGTCACATCGACGGCTGGATGAAGCTGCATGTACACCCCGACTACGAGCTGGATGCCCGCCTCGACCTCTTCATGGCCAGCGGCTGCTTCGGCTTCCTCTACGGCTGGTGCTGGCATCAGCGGCCCCAATGGCGGGACCGCCTCAACACGCTGGTGCTGACGCTCTCGCTGGTGGCACTGGCCTGCTATCTCATGTTCGGCGAGACCAGCACGGTCGAGCTCAGCGACATCTACGCCAACGAGCACGAGCTGGCGATGGACATGATCGGACGTGCCGGCATCTGGGGCATGGAGTTTCTGGTGATCGGGGCCGTGCTCTGGCTGCATCAGCGCAACATCCGTCTCTGCTGGCGCCCGCTCAACTGGATCGGCATGTACTCGCTGACCGTCTTCATCTTCCACAAGAGCATCTTCGTGCACCTGTGGGGCCCGCTCCTGCTGTGGTGGACCGCCCGCCAGGGCACCATCCTGCCCAACAATTTCGGCCTCATCATGGCGCTCAGCGCCACCAGCGTGCTGCTCATTTATGCCTTCCAGCGTTCCGGCATCATCTGCCACCTGATGGGCATGCATCAGGATCGGGACTGGGTGCGGCTCTATGGCAACAAATAAGCACTGGCTGGTGCTGCTGCTCCTGGCGCTGCCGGTCTGCGCCAAGGAGCTGGCCATCGGCGGTCAGTGGCAGCTGGACAGCAAGCAGGCGGGCAGCGGCAGCAGCGACAGCACCCAGTTCTGGGTCGGTTACGAGCGGGAGACCCAGGTCGGCCTCATCTTCGCCGACGGCCAGAGCGCCGGGGTGGCGCTGCCGCTCTACGACAAGAGCTTTATCGCCCTCGGCGTCAGTCCGATGGAGGTGATCGACCGTACC
Source organism: Aeromonas sp. s5 (assembly GCF_040907865.1). NCBI lineage: Bacteria > Pseudomonadati > Pseudomonadota > Gammaproteobacteria > Aeromonadales > Aeromonadaceae > Aeromonas > Aeromonas sp. s5. The sequence continues at coordinate 13,488 of NZ_JBFOCO010000005.1, read as the reverse complement.
CGCTTCAGCGCACTCTGGCGCCTGGGCTGGCAACTGGATGACGATCACCAGCTCACCCTGGGCCAGCTCTATGACGTCAGCGGGCGCTATGGCCAGCTCTGGTACATGGAGCACAGCCTGCCGCTGCCTGCCGGGCTCTCCCTCAATCTCTGGCTGACCCGCGGCAGTCAGGCCCACATGGCCGCCTATGGGGCGGACGAAGGCTTGCGGGACTGGGGGCTCACGCTGGAGCGCAGCTGGTGCTGGCAGCAGTGGCGACTGGGCACCGAGATCGGCGCCAAGCAGTGGCTCATCAAGGAGCATGACTGGCAGCCGGTGATCAACCTCACCCTGAGCTACCACTTCGGAAAATAACCAAACTGGGGGCAAATGAGCCCCCACATCTTCCCTCCAGCAGGCTTCATGCCATACTGACAACACCTCAAATGACAAAACAGTCAATTTTGGAGTCCCGTGATGGGGAAAGAGCTTTTCGACGCCATGCCCGATCCGCCGCAGGCGGGGCAGTTGAGCGTGAACGAGCTGCAGCAGCTGTTCGAACTGGCCCCGTTTGGCATAGGCATCTTCGATCGCCACTTTCGCTGCCGCAGCGTCAACCAGACCCTGGCCGACCTCAACGGCCTCTCCCGGGAGGAGCACTATGGCCACACCCTGCGGGAAATCGTCCCGGCCCTGGCCCCCGTGCTGGAGCCCCTGTTCCAGCAGATCATCAGCAGCGGCGTCCCCCGGGTCGAGCTGAACCTGAGCGGCCATACCGCGGCTCATCAGGGCCAGCAACGCCACTGGCAGGCGATCTACAGCCCCATGCTCGACGAACAGGGCGTGCCCGACGGCATTCTCACCATAGTGCGCGACGTGACCGAACAGGTCGAGTCGCAGCGGCGGCTGCAACTGGCCATGAATGCCGGCCGGATCGGGGTGTGGGAGTGGCATGTCAAGGAGGACAGACTGCAGTTTGACGGCCGGGTCGAGCAGCTGCTCGGCACCGCCGTCAGCGAGTTTCAGGGGGGAATGGATCAGTTCATCAAGCGCTTCGATCCCCTCTCTGGCGAACAGCTCAGGGCGGCGCTCAAGGGCACGGCCCCCATTCATCTCACCCTCGGTTACCTGGGGCCCGATCAGCAGCGAGGCTGGGTCGACATCCATGCCGATCACGTGGCAGCCAGCGAACATCTGGGGCGACGCATCACCGGAGTGATCCACGACGCCACCGATCGCTGCACCCAGGAAGACAAGCTGCGCCAGGCCAACGTGGTGTTCGAAACCGCCGCCGAAGGCATCATCATCATGGATGGCCAGCGCCAGATCATCTCGGTCAACCCGGCCTTCTGCAGCATGACTCAGTACGAGGAGGATGAGGTCGTCGGCAAGTCACCGGAAGCCATCATGCACCCGCGCCGCCACACCGACATCGATTATCCCTGGCATACCCTGTTGCCCGGCAGTCACGCCTGGCATGGCGAGATGATGTGTCTGCGCAAGGATGGCGGCTACTTCACCTCCTGGCAGCATGTCAGCGCCGTCCACGACAGTCGCCACAACACCACCAACTACGTCATCGCCTTCTCCGACATCAGCGCCATTCGCAAGGCCGAAGCACAGCTCAACCACCTCGCCTATCACGATCCCCTGACCGAGCTCGGCAACCGCAACCTGCTGCAGGAGCGGCTTGAGCTGGAGATCAAGACCGCCCACCTCAACCGGCAGCAGCTCGCCTTGCTGTTCATCGATCTGGACGGCTTCAAGCTGATCAACGACACCCTGGGCCACCGGGCCGGGGACGAGCTGCTCAAGCTGCTGGCCGAGCGCATTCGCCGGCTCCTACACCACAATGACGTGGCGGCCCGGCTGGGGGGCGATGAGTTTCTGGTGCTGATCCCCTACTTCGAGCAGCCGGAGGAGCTGGCCAGGCTCGCCGAGCAGCTGCTGGCCCGCCTGCGCGAGCCGGTCGAGCTGGATCACGAGCGGGTGGCCGTCTCCGCCAGCATCGGCATCGCCCTCTATCCGGAACACGCCACCACCCCGGACACCCTGGTCAGTGCCGCCGACAGCGCCATGTACGAGGCGAAGAACCAGGGCCGCAACGGTTACCTTTTCTATACCCCGGACATGACGGAACAGACCCGGGAGCGACTGAGCATGGAGCAGGGGCTGTTCCAGGCCATCGAACAACAGCAGCTCTGCATCCTCTATCAACCCATGACGGACCTGGCCAGCAACCAGCTGAGCGGGCTGGAAGCCCTGCTGCGCTGGCAACACCCCAGCGAGGGCATGATAGGGCCGACCCGCTTCATTCCGGTGGCCGAGGAGTGCGGCCTTATCGAGCAGATCGGGGAGTGGGTGATGCGTACCGCCTGCCAGCAGGGACAAGCCTGGCTGGCCGCAGGGCTGGCGGTGCCCAGACTGTCGGTCAATGTGTCGGTGCGGGAGATGCGCTCGGCAGGTTACGTGGAGCGGGTCGCCGCCATCCTGGCCGAGACCGGTTTTCCGCCGCAGCGGCTGGAGATAGAGGTCACCGAGAGCATCATCCAGCGGGTCGACCAGAGTCTGCAGCTGTTCAAGCGGCTGAAGGCGCTGGGGGTGCAGATCGCCATCGACGATTTTGGCACCGGCTTCTCATCCCTGAGCCTGCTGAAAAGCCTGCCCATCGATCGCATCAAGATAGACAAGACCTTCGTGCAGGCGCTGCCCGATGACAAGCACAGCCGGGAGCTGTGCCGCACCATCGTCAACCTGGCCGACAGCCTGGGCATGATGGTGACCGCCGAAGGGATAGAGACCCAGGCCCAGCGCCAGTTTCTGCAATCCCTCCACTGTCAGGAGGGGCAGGGCTATCTGTTCAGCCATCCGCTGGCCGAGCCCCATCTGGCGGCGCAGCTGGCATCGGGCAGGAATCACTGGTGCTGACCCCCGCGCCAGGGGGGTGACAGCCACTGCCGGCTCAATCGTTGAAGGTCAGCCTGGCGTCCCACCCTTCGTCCTGCTGCCGGCGTGACTCTTCCAGCAAGGAGTCCTGCGGATAGGAGGACTTTTTCTCCCCGAGAGTGACGGACACCGGCGGCTTGCGCGCCAGCCATGCCTCGCTCAGCTGGCCGCTGATGTGATCCCGCAGTGAGGGTGAATCGGGCTGTGTCGGTGTCAGTTCAAGACCATTGGCATGGGGGGCGGCCAATGCGGCCTCATCGGTGGCCTTCGGGGCCTCGAACTGCCAGAGGGAGGAGCAAAGAAGCAGGGTCAACACGGGGGCTGTCTCCATCGGTAAAAGCGACGTTTTACCCAATCGGCGATGAATTGTCATCGACGCGACTGTAAGCGGATGTTGCCATCTATCCAAAAGTCTAATTGCCCTCCCCCGCCAAAGGTATAAGTTGTTACCCAATCATTACAAAAATGTATTCAAAGGAGTGACACATGAGCGAGAGCAAGGTCTACCCGGTCAAAGCCCACATCAGCCAGGGCGCCCTGCTGGACAAGGCAGGCTATGAGGCCATGTACCAGGCCTCGGTGCAGAACCCGGATGCCTTCTGGGGCGAGCAGGGCAAGATCCTCGACTGGATGAAGCCTTATACCCGGGTCAAGAACACCTCCTACGATCCGGGCCACGTCTCCATCAAGTGGTATGAAGACGGCCTGCTCAACGTCTCTGCCAACTGCCTGGATCGCCATCTGAGCGAGCGCGGCGACAAGGTCGCCATCATCTGGGAAGGGGACAGCCCGGCCGAGGATCGCAAGCTCACCTATCGCGAGCTGCACACCGAGGTGTGCAAGTTTGCCAACGTCCTGAAGGCACAAGGGGTGCATCGCGGCGACGTGGTCTGCCTCTACATGCCCATGGTGCCGGAAGCGGCCATCGCCATGCTGGCCTGTACCCGCATCGGCGCCGTGCACAGCATCGTCTTCGGCGGTTTCTCGCCAGAAGCCCTGGCCGGTCGCATCATCGACTCCGGCTCCACCATCGTCGTCACCGCCGATGAGGGGCTGCGTGGCGGCCGCCCGGTGCCGCTCAAGAAGAATGTGGATGAAGCGCTCACCAACCCGGAGACCAAGGTCAGCAAGGTGATCGTGCTCAAACGTACCGGCGGCAACATCGCCTGGCACAACCACCGCGATCTGTGGTGGCATGAGGCAACGGCTGCCGTCAGCAGTGACTGCCCGCCGGAGGCGATGGGGGCCGAAGACCCGCTGTTCATCCTCTACACCTCCGGCTCCACCGGCAAACCCAAAGGGGTGCTGCACACCACCGGCGGCTATCTGGTCTATGCCACCCTCACCTTCAAGTACATCTTCGACTACCACGAGGAGGACATCTACTGGTGTACCGCCGACGTGGGCTGGGTCACCGGCCACTCCTACCTGGTCTACGGGCCGCTCGCCAACGGTGCCACCACCATCATGTTCGAAGGGGTGCCCAACTATCCGGCGACCAACCGCATGAGCCAAGTGGTGGACAAGCACCAGGTCACCATCCTCTACACCGCCCCCACCGCCATCCGCGCGCTGATGGCCAAGGGCAACGAGGCAGTTGAGGGTACCTCCCGTTCGAGCCTGCGCATCATGGGCTCGGTGGGCGAGCCCATCAACCCGGAAGCCTGGGAGTGGTACTACCGCACCATAGGCGACGAGCGCTGCCCCATCGTCGACACCTGGTGGCAGACCGAGACCGGCGGCATCCTCATCAGCCCGCTGCCCGGCGTCACCGATCTCAAGCCAGGCTCGGCCACCCGCCCCTTCTTCGGCGTGCAGCCGGCGCTGGTGGACAACATGGGCGAGCCGCTGGAGGGGGCCACCGAGGGCAACCTGGTGATCACCGACTCCTGGCCGGGTCAGATGCGCACCGTATTCGGCGATCACGAACGCTTTGAACAGACCTACTTCTCCACCTTCCCCGGCCGTTACTTCACCGGCGACGGTGCCCGTCGCGACGAGGATGGCTACTACTGGATCACCGGCCGGGTGGATGATGTACTGAACGTCTCCGGCCACCGCATGGGCACCGCCGAGATCGAATCCGCGCTGGTGGCTCATCCGAAGATCGCCGAAGCGGCTGTGGTGGGAGTACCGCACGAGATCAAGGGTCAGGGCATCTACGCCTATGTCACCCTGATCGCCGGCGAAGAGCCGAGCCGGGAGCTGCACAAGGAGGTAAAGGAGTGGGTCCGCAAGGAGATCGGCGCCATCGCCACCCCGGACGTGATCCACTGGGCCGAGGGGCTGCCCAAGACCCGTTCCGGCAAGATCATGCGGCGCATTCTGCGCAAGATCGCCACCGGCGAGACCGACAGCCTGGGGGATATCTCCACCCTGGCGGATCCGGGCGTAGTGGACAAACTCATTCGCGAGAAGTCCGAAGCCGCCTGATCCCGTCTGCCTTTTGCCTCCAAAGCCGGCCCTGTGCCGGCTTTGTCATTCCTGCTAGTGAGTGTTTTGACAGCCGACCTAATAGAGCAAAAAACAGACAGATGTAGAGATTAGACCAGTAAAATGCTGCTAATTTTCACGAAATCAATATAATTGCGAAATCTGTGTGCCAGTGCACACCGATTTGAGCAGAAAATGGCTAGATTTCTGGTAGTCCACAAGATAGCTGACAGATAGCAGCATTATCATCGAGGATGTACTCAATATGTCGCAAAAACACCGAATTCTCCTGCTCAACGGGCCAAACCTGAACCTGCTGGGCAAACGGGAACCGGGCATCTACGGCAGCAAGACGCTCGATGAGATCGTCGCCGATCTGACGCTAAGTGCCGGCGAACTCGGGGTCACACTGGAACACCTGCAATCCAACGCCGAACATGAGCTGGTCGGCCGCATCCACCAGGCCATGGGTCAGGTGGACTTCATCATCATCAATCCGGCCGCCTTCACCCACACCAGCGTCGCCCTCCGCGATGCGCTGCTGGGTGTGGCCATCCCCTTTATCGAGGTTCACCTGTCCAACGTCCACGCCAGGGAACCCTTCCGTCATCACTCCTATCTGTCTGATGTCGCCAAGGGGGTCATTTGTGGGCTGGGGGCCGATGGCTACCAATTCGCTTTAACCGCGGCCGTGCACCAGTTGCGCGCGGCTTGATAATCACTGATCAGATAAAGAAGAAAGAGAATGCTAATGGATATCCGCAAAATCAAGAAGCTGATTGAACTGGTTGAAGAGTCCGGCATCGCCGAACTGGAGATCTCCGAAGGTGAAGAGTCCGTTCGCATCAGCCGCAACTTCTCCGGTCAGGTGACCGCTGCTCCGCAGATGATCATGCCGCAGGTTGCTGCCCCGGTAGCCGCTCCTGTCGCCGCCGCCCCGGCCGCCGCAGCACCGGCTGCCGACGCCACCCCGGCCGGTCACCTGATGCGCTCCCCCATGGTCGGTTCCTTCTACCGCTCTTCCAGCCCGGAAGCCAAGCCGTTCGTGGAAGTGGGCCAGCACGTCAATGTCGGCGATACCCTGTGCATCGTCGAAGCCATGAAAATGATGAACCAAATCGAATCCGACAAGGCCGGCGTGATCAAAGCGATCCTGGTTGAAAATGGTCAGGCCGTCGAATTCGACGAGCCGCTGTTCATCATCGAATAAGGGAAATCGCCACCCATGTTGGACAAAGTAGTCATCGCCAACCGCGGTGAAATTGCCCTGCGGATCCTGCGCGCCTGCAAAGAGCTCGGGATCAAGACAGTGGCCGTTCACTCCACCGCCGACCGGGAGCTCAAGCATGTGCTGCTGGCCGACGAAACCATCTGTATCGGCAAACCGGCCAGTACCGACTCCTACCTCAACGTGCCGGCCATCATCGCCGCCGCCGAGGTGACCGGTGCCGTTGCCATTCACCCCGGCTACGGCTTCCTCTCCGAGAACGCCGACTTTGCCGAAGTGGTCGAGAAATCCGGCTTCGTCTTCATCGGCCCGCGCGCCGAGACCATTCGCCTGATGGGTGACAAGGTCTCCGCCATCGAGGCGATGAAGAAAGCGGGCGTACCCTGCGTACCGGGCTCCGACGGTCCGGTTGACAGCGATGCCAAGCACAACGCCGCCATTGCCAAGCGCATTGGCTACCCGGTGATCATCAAGGCCGCCGGTGGCGGTGGTGGTCGCGGCATGCGCGTGGTGCGCAGCGAAGCCGAGCTGGCTGCCGCCATCGCGCTGACCAAGTCCGAAGCAGGCCAGTTCTTCAAGAACGACATGGTCTACATGGAGAAGTACCTGGAGAACCCGCGCCACATCGAGATCCAGGTGCTGGCAGACGGCCAGGGCAACGCCCTCTATCTGGGCGAGCGCGACTGCTCCATGCAGCGTCGCCACCAGAAGGTGGTCGAAGAGGCACCGGCGCCGGGCATCACCGCCGAGATGCGCAAGTTCATCGGTGAACGCTGCGTGCGCGCCTGTATCGAGATCGGCTACCGCGGTGCGGGTACTTTCGAGTTCCTGTACGAAAACGGCGAGTTCTATTTCATCGAGATGAACACCCGGATCCAGGTAGAGCACCCGGTTACCGAGATGGTCACCGGCGTCGACCTCATCAAGGAGCAGCTGCGCATCGCCGCCGGCCAGCCCCTGTCGATCACCCAGCAGGACATCCGCATCCGTGGCCACGCCATCGAGTGCCGGATCAACGCCGAAGACCCGGCCACCTTCATGCCGTCTCCGGGCCTGATCCAGCGCTTCCACGCACCGGGTGGTCTGGGCGTGCGTTGGGACTCCCACATCTACGCCGGCTACAAGGTGCCGCCCTACTACGACTCCATGATCGGCAAGCTGATCTGTTACGGTGAAAACCGCGACGTCGCCATTGCCCGCATGCGTCAGGCGCTGGACGAGCTGGTGGTGGAAGGGATCAAGACCAACGTCTCCCTGCAAAAAGAGATCATGAAGGACGAAAACTTCCAGCACGGTGGTACCAATATCCACTACCTGCACAAGAAGCTGGGTCTGTAAGACTCGCGTCCGCAGATCTTCTGCTGAAAAAGGGCCATGGCGACATGGCCCTTTTTTGTTATCCTTGCGCCCCTCGAAATTGTCGGAGGCCAAGGTGAACCGTTTTGCGCTCGCTCGTCGGGAAGCAGCACTCTGCCTGCTGCTGACCCTGCTCTACTTCCTTGCCTGGTATGGCACGGCCTATTTCATCCCCGAAGAGATCGAATTCTGGGATATGCCGCTCTGGTTCCTGCTCAGCTGCATTCTGATGCCGCTGCTGTTCATCGTGCTGTGCGGCCTGATGGTGGATCGCCTGTTCGTGGACATCCCCCTCGACTCCCAGCCCCTCGATGACAAGGAGCCTCCCCATGAATCTTGAGCTGCTGCTGCCGCTGTGCATCTATCTGGTGCTGGTGCTGGGGGTCGGTTTCTGGGCCAGCCGCCACCGGGTGGGCGGTGACTTCGTGCAGGAGTACTTCATCGGCAACCGCAGCATGGGCGGCCTGGTGCTGGCCATGACCCTGGTGGCCACTTACACCTCGGCCTCCTCCTTTATCGGCGGGCCGGGGGCCGCCTACAAGATTGGTCTGGGCTGGGTGCTGCTGGCGATGATCCAGCTGCCCACCGTCTGGCTCACCCTGGGGGTGCTTGGCAAGAAGTTCGCCATCATCGCCCGCCGGGTCAATGCGGTGACCATCAACGACATGCTGTGGGCCCGCTACCAGAGCAGGGCCGTGGTGGTGCTGGGCTCGGTCACCATTATCCTCGCCTTCATCGCCACCATGGTGGTGCAGTTCATCGGCGGCGCCCGCCTGCTGGAGACCGCCACCGGCCTCTCTTACCAGCAGGGACTCTTGCTGTTTGCCGGCTGCGTGCTGCTCTACACGGTGATCGGCGGCTTTCGCGCCGTGGTGATGACGGATGCGCTGCAGGGGATCATCATGCTGATCGGCACCGGCGCCCTGCTGGCGGGGATCCTGATCGCGGGGGATGGTTTGCCCAACCTTATCCACCAGCTCAAGGCGATCGATCCCAAGCTGGTGAGCCCGCAGGGGGCCGGCGACATGCTGACCCAGCCCTTCATGCTGAGCTTCTGGGTGCTGGTCTGCGTCGGGGTGGTGGGGCTGCCCCACTCGGCCCTGCGCTGCTTTGGCTATCGCGACAGCAAGGCGCTGCATCGCGGCATCCTGATCGGCACCATCGTCAGCGCCTTCCTGATGTTCGGCATGCACCTGGCCGGGGCGCTGGGCCGCGCCATCCTGCCCGGCATGGACAGTCCGGACAAGATCATGCCCTCCCTGATGATGGAAGTGCTGCCCCCCTGGCTGGCCGGGGTCTTCCTGGCGGCCCCCATGGCGGCCATCATGTCCACCATCGACTCCCAGCTGATCCAGGCCTCCGCCACGTTGGTGAAGGATCTCTACCTCAACTACCTGAGCCCGGAGAAGGCCGGCCAGGAGAAACTGGAGGTACGGGTGCCGCGCCTCTCCCTGCTCTGCACCCTGACCCTGGGCACCCTGGTGCTGCTGGCGGCGCTGCAGCCCCCCGAGATGATCATCTGGCTCAACCTGCTCGCCTTCGGCGGCCTGCAGGCGGTGTTCCTCTGGCCGCTGGTGCTCGGCCTCTACTGGTCACGGGCCAACGGCCCCGGCGCCCTGGCCAGCATGGTGTGCGGCATTCTCTGCTACGCCATCTTGAGCCAGTGGGGGATCAAGCTGGCCGGTCTGCACGCCATCGTGCCGAGCCTGGCGCTGGGGCTGATCGCCTTCGTGCTGGTCAGCCTGCTCACCCCGGCCCCGAGCCAGAGCGTAAGGCGGCTCTTCGAACCTTGTTCAGCAATGGATTAATAAAGGGTTCCGAAACTATCCCAAAATGGGTGCTTTAAGGGTAAACTGTGCGCCATGTCACAAAACAGTGCGCCCTTATGCCCGTCCAGAACGCCAGACAGATCCTGACCCAAGCCCTGCAGCGACTCGGTTACGCCCTGTTGCTGCCGGTCTCCATCCTGCCGCTGGCGGCCCTGCTCTATCGGCTCGGCCAGCCGGATGTGCTGGATCTGGCGGTGCTCTCCCTCACCGGTCGCGCCCTGTTCAGCCAGATGCCGCTCATCTATGCGGTGGCCATCGCTTTCGGGCTGAGCCGCCAAGGCGAGGGGAGCCAGGCGCTGGCCGGGGCGGTCAACTTCCTGCTGCTGAGCTCGGCGCTCGGCACCCTGGCTCCCGGCCTGCACAGCGACATGATCTGCGGCCTGCTGGCGGGATTGACCACTGCCATCGTCTACCCCTGGCTCAAGCGCCACCCCATGCCCCACTGGCTGCGACTGGTCAATGGCGATTTCACCAGCCTGCTCGCCTCGGCACTGGCCTGCCTGCTGCTGGCCTTCCCCCTCGCGCTGCTCTGGCCACTGCTGGAGCAGGGCATCACCCTGCTCGCCTCCGAGCTGCTCACCACCCCGCTCGGCGCCTTCTGCTACGGCGTGCTGAACCGGCTGCTGATCCCGCTCGGCCTGCACCAGGTGCTGGGCAGCCTCATCGGGCTGGGGGAGAGCAACCTGCAGGCGCTGGCCAGCGCCCAGCCGCTGCACGAAGGCTATGTGGCCGGGCTCTACCCCATCATCATGTTCGGCCTGCCTGGCGCCTGTTTCGCCATCTGGCTGCACCGCCAGCGCATGCAGCGGCTGCCGCAGGGGGGGCTGCTGCTCACCCTGGCGCTCACCTCGGCGCTGGTGGGGATCACCGAGCCCATCGAGTTCCTGTTCGCCTTCACCGCCCCCTGGCTGTTTCTGGCCCACGCCCTGCTGACCGGCCTGTCGCTCGCCACCTGCAGCGCGCTCGGCATCAAGGTGGGCAGCTACTTCTCCGCCGGCCTGCTGGATCTGGTGCTGAGCTACCACGCCGGCGAGCACAGCTTCTGGCTCATTCCGGTCGGCATCCTGTTCTTTGTCGCCTACACCTTGCTGTTCTATCAGCTGCTGGAGCGCACGCCCCTCAGCCTGCCGAGCAAGCCCATCGCGCCGGAGCACCCGCGCCTGGCCAGCGTCGCCCCCTCCGATCCCCAGATGCTGGCGATCCAGTACCTCAAGGTGCTGGGGGGCATGGACAACCTGCAGGCCATGAGCGTCTGCCTGACCCGTCTCAGCCTGCGGGTGCGCGACATCTCGCTGGTGGATCAATCCCGCCTGCTGGGGCTGGGCTGCCTCTCCTGGATCCAGCTCAACGACCATCAGCTGGTGCTGGTGCTGGGCCCCAACGCCAGCCTCATTGAAGGGCAGATCCGCATGCTGGCGGAACGCCAGTCGGTGCCACTCGGCCTCAAGCCCAATCAGGAGTCGGCCGGCCAGAGCGGCTGGTAACCTCAGGCAAACGGCAACCGCTCGGCCACAAAATCCATCAGGCTGCGCAGGGCGGGGGCCAGGTGTTCCCGGCTCGGGTAGATGAGATAGAAGGGGTTGGGCGGCACGGCGAGCTCGGGCAATACCCTCTGCAAGCGGCCACTCGCCAGATCCCCTTCGCAGACGTGATGGGGCAGCAGCGCAATTCCCCCTTCGTTGATGGCCAGCTCCCGCAGCGCCAGCAGGCTGTTGCTGATGCAGGCCCCCTGCGGCCGCCAGCCCCCCTCCTGCAGCGGCCACACCGGCAACGATGTGTGCACCAGGCAGGCGTATCGACCCAGCTCGCTCAGCTGTTGCGGCATGCCGTGGGCCGCCAGATAGGCGGGTGCCGCCACCAGATGGCGCGGCACCTGACCGATGCGCCGACAGATGAGGCTGGAGTCTTTCAGCGGCGCCGCCCGCAGCGCCAGATCATAACCCTCCCCCACCAGATCGAGCTGCTCATCGCAGAGGGTCAGCTCAAGCACCACCTCGGGATAGAGGGCTCGAAACTCGGCCAGGATCCGACCGAGCAGCAGGGTGCCGGTGGCCTCCGGCGCGGTGATCCGCACCCGGCCGGCCGGGGCTGCGCGCAGCCTCGCCATCGCCAGATTGGCGCTGCGGGCCAGCGCCAGCAGCGCCCGGCACTGTTCCACATAGACCTCTCCCTGCGGGGTCAGGCTCAACCGGCGGGTGGTACGCTGCAACAGGCGCACCCCGAGCTGGGATTCGAGCCGCGAGATCTTCTGGCTGACCGAGGATTTGGGCATGCCAAGCAGCTCGGCCGCACCGGTAAAACTGCCCTGCTCCACCACGGTGGCAAACAGCCCCATCAGCTCCAGTTCGACATTGTTCATATATTCAAACAGTCTTTACCAATTACCCATCTTAATCTGAATAATCAACCAGACTAGAGTGGCTGGCAATCCCCATCCAACCGATTTGAAAGGAACTGCCATGAAAGCCATCGCCCTGACCCACTATCTGCCGAGCGATCATCCCGACTGCTTTATCGAGGCCAATCTGGCCGACCCGACGCCGGGCCCGCGCGACCTGCTGGTGCGGGTCAACGCCACTTCCATCAACCCGGTCGACACCAAGGTGCGCGCCCCCAAGGCCAAGGTCGAGAGCAGCCCGCGGGTGCTGGGCTGGGACGCCGTGGGCGAAGTGATCGCCGTCGGCCGCGAGGTGACCCTGTTCAAGGCGGGCGACCGGGTCTGGTATGCCGGCGACATCAGCCGCCCCGGCAGCAACAGCGCCCTGCAACTGGTGGATGAGCGCATCGCCGCCCTCGCCCCCGCCAGCCTGAGCGACCTGGAGGCGGCCGCCCTGCCGCTCACCGCCATCACCGCCTGGGAGACCCTGTTCGAGCGCATGGGCCTCAGCCGCGAGAGCCGCGGACGGCTGCTCATCATCGGCGGCGCCGGCGGGGTCGGCTCCATCGCCATCCAGCTGGCCCGCCAGCTCACCGGCATGGAGGTGATCGCCACCGCCTCCCGCCCCGAAACCCGGGCCTGGTGTCTGCAGATGGGGGCCCATCAGGTGGTGAGCCATCACCAGTTGCAAGAGGAGCTCACCGCCCTCGACATCAACCAGGTGGACGCCATCTTCTGCACCAATGCCACCGAGCAGCACTGGGATGCCATGGCCAGCCTCATCAGCCCGTTCGGCCATATCTGCACCATCGCCGAGTCGAGCGAGCCCTGGGATCTCTCCCTGCTCAAGAGCAAGAGCGTCACCTTCAGCCAGGAGTTCATGTTTACCCGCTCCCTGTTCCAGACCCCGGACATGATCGAGCAGCACAACCTGTTGGGGCTGGTCGCCGCCCTGGTGGATCAGGGCGTGGTCAAGAGCACCCTCAGCAAGGTGGTACCCGAGCTGACCCCGACGACCCTGGCTCAGGCCCATGCCGAGGTGGAAGCCGGCCGCATGGTGGGCAAGCTGGTGATCGACATGAGCCGGTTCGGCATCTAATCCCTTATGGGTAAAAACTGCACCATCATGGGGTGAACTCACCAGTGACAAGCCCCATCACTGCACAGCACATATCAGGCAACAGACAGTCACCACGCAGCTTCACCATAAAAAAGCCAAAAAAAGGGGCCATCCCGCCGGGATGGCCCTAAATACCTGAACGTTGGGGTAACAATCACACACATATCCTTATGCAGGACTTCTGAACCTTTGCAGCTAGTGTGCCAATCCCGCCCCCCTC
>NZ_JBFOCO010000004.1:0-87469 GCF_040907865.1 Aeromonas sp. s5 | reverse complement strand
TCCCCCAGGCGGTGGCCAAGTGCGCCAACATCTGGGCCAGCCTACCCGGAGCCGGCTACGGCCAGCGTGAACACAAGCTGGCTGACCTGCTGGCCGCCCCGCTGCGTTTCTGACGATGGTTGACTAGAGCTTGCCCAGCGCCTTGAGCCTGGCCAGCCGCTCGGCCTCGTTGGCCTTGAGCCAGCGATCCTGCGACAGCAGAAACCAGGCGCGGGCGAAGTATTCGGCGGCGGCCGGATCATCCAGCGCCAGCGCATTCTCCCCCAGCTCTTCGAACACATAGCCATCCTCGGGCGCGCCGGCGGCGGCCATGTCGTCCTTCAGCTGGGTCAGCTCGGCCCGGGCCTGCTCGTGTTGTTCCTGGGCCCGGCTCAGGCGGGCCAGACTCCAGCGGGCGATAAAGGCCTTGGCCTGATTGTGGTGCTGCTCGTGCCAGGCCAGGCATTTTTGCTGACATTGACGGGCCTCATCCAGCCGGCCCAGTTCGAACAGGGTCCAACCCTGATTGTTGTAGAGGGTGGCGAGCCAGCCGCGCACCTTTGGATCCTGACTGCGTTCCGCCAGCTCCATCGCCAGCTGATGCCAGCGGCTCTGCTCCTCCAGCGGGGCGGCGATGGCCACCATGTGGGCCGCATCGATGGCGAGATAGAGCTCCTTGTGCTTGAGCCCAAGCTGCCACGCCTGTTCAAACAGCGTCCTGGCGCTGGCCTTGTCGCCGGCGGAGTTGAAGGTGCGGCCGCGCTCCAGCAGGGCGCGCAGGCGGGCCCGCGGGGTCGCTTCGGTGAGGCGGGGCTCTATCTCGTCGAGCAGCTGGTGCGCCTCGGCAAACTGGCGTTGCAGCGAATGGGTGCGGGCTATCTGGGTGAGCAGCTCCAGCTCGTATTGCAGGTCGGCGGCGGCGCGCGCCTCGGGCAGCAGAGCATGAAAACGCAGGGCGGTGGCGGCGGGGTCCTTGTAATCCCACTGCGCCATGAAATCGGGCGGATTGTCCATCTGGCCTCCTTGCTGGCGATCCTTTCACCAAGATGCCTGCAAGCCATTGTTTGTACAAGGGGCCCTCGTCACAGAGCGCCCCTTGAGTCATGGCAACGGCAGCGGCCAGCCGGTCAGTAGACCATGGCCAGGCTCATCAGCATCAGGCCGAGGGCGGCGAAGGCTCCCTCCTTGATGGCGAGGCGCGGCACCAGTGCCTTGGGCAGGGCCGGAAACAGGCTGAGGGCAAAGCCGAGCCCCGGCATCAGCCAGTGGAAGGCCGGGTTGCGCAGGCTCGGGTCTGCCGCACCATTGATGATGATGAGCAGAATGAAGAGGGTGAAGGCGGGCAGGATGAACCAGCGGGCACTGCCGGCCGCGACCGCTCGCAGCGGCGAGATGCGATAGAGCAGCAGGGTCACGATAAACAGCACCAGGGGGGCCAACAGGTAGAGGGGAGCCGGGTTCATAACGGATATCCTGAAAAAGGGGGTAAACAGCAGTGGCGGGATTTAATCAGCCCGCAGCCGGGATGACCAGCCACAAGGGCCCGGGCTGTGAAGAAGATCCCAGGCAAAGGTTTGCCGGCGGCGTCTCAGCGCAGCCAGTACCAGGTGGCAAAGCCGAGCCAGCTCAATCCCAGCAGCAGCCAGGGCAGGGGATGCTGGCGGGTCACTTCCACCAGTTCGACGATGTCGTCCTGCTCCTCATCCTGCTGCGCTGGGTGAGACTGTTTGGCCTTGGCCTGCAGTTTTTTCTGGCGATTGGCCTCGCGGGCCCGCGCTTTCATCTGCTTCTTGTATTCGTCTATGCCTTTCTGGATCCCCTGGGCGATCAGCTGGGTCTGCTCCTTGGTCTGTCCCGGTTTCTGGTTGGCGCGGGCAATTTTCATCGCCTCCAGCTGGGTCTCGGGGGAAATCTTGTCGTACTTTGCCATCAAAGGGTCTCCTCGGCATCGATTGGCGGGGAGTATGCCATAAAAACGGCGCCCTCAGGCGCCGTTGCAACAGCTTGTGAGCCGGATCAGGGCTTGTAGTAGGTCACGGTCGCATAGGGCAGCGGATTGAGGGTGCCCTGGGACTCGGCGTACTCCATAAACATCTCGTTCTCGCCCACGCCGGAGTCGACGTAGTCACCCTTGTTGGGCAGCTCTTCGCGCTTGAGCAGACCGCTATAGCCATCCTTGCCGGAAGCGATGTAGGTGTTGGCACCAACGCGGTAGACCTTCTCGTCATCCAGCGGCAGCCACTGGCCGTTGACGTCCAACATCTCCAGCTTGGTGATGCGGGAGCCCTTGGCCAGCTTGCCGTCATAGGTGTAGCTCAGGTGGCCGACGTAGGGGAAGGCACCGCTGGAGGCGGCGATCCCGGTCTCCAGACCGATGGAGTAGTCAACGGCGTACTCCAGGGTGGCACGCACGTCCTTGCCCTTGAGGTTGAAGGCGGCGATCTTGTTGCCAAACGGCAGCAGGGTCCCCATCACGTAACCGACCGAGAGCGGGCCCGCGTTCACGTCGGCACGCACACCACCGGCGTTCTGGATGGTGAAGTCCACCTTGGTGTTGAGCTTGTTGAGCTTCCAGTAGAGGGATTCGGCCACCAGGGGATCGATGAGGCCAGCGCCGTCCGGGGTGGTCGGCACGCGCACGTGGGGCAGCTTGGTCGGCACGTCGGCGATGATCTTGGCCTCGAGCTCGGCCACGGCCGGCTTGTACTCGGTGTCGATCACGTCGCGCATGGCGGTGTCTTCCGGCACGATCTCGATGACCGGAGACTTGCTGATGAAGTCGACCACGTTGGTCTGCTCGGTGCCGCTCAGCGGAACCTTCTTCTTGGCCACTTCCTTGGTGAAGTCGTCGCCGGTCATTAGGGTGTTGCGCCCTTCACACTTGGTGAGCTCGCCTTCCTTGCTCAGGGAGACGTTGACCAGGCCGTAGCCCTTGGCCCATTCGCCGGCCTGCACGATACAGGTCTTGCCGCCGTCCGGGTTGTTGACGATCTGGGCATAGGTGTTGTCGTCGGCCGGGTTCTGGTTGTGGGCGGTGTAGCCGATGCTGTTGAGCTCGGTGATGTCGCCGAGGAAAGTCTGGGAGTGACCGCCGACGATCAGGTCGATGCCGTTGACAGCCTTGGCGACCGCCTGGTCATTTTGCAGGCCGATATGGGTGACCATGATGATCTTGTTGGCACCCTTGGACTTGAGGGTGTCGACCATTTTCTGGGCGGTCTCAATCATCGGCAGGAATTGGGTGTCTTTGTCCGGTGAGGAAATATCATGCATATTTTCCAGCACCAGTCCGAAAATACCCACGCTCTCGCCATTGACTTCCTTAATGACATATTCGTGAATATTCTCGCTGTCCTTCAGGGTGGCGCTACTGGATTTCACCATATTGGAAGCCAATACCGGGAAATTCACCCGTGAGACGAAGTCTTTAATTGCCTGGTTGCCCAGATCGAATTCATGGTTGCCGAGCACCATGGCATCGATACCCATGTCGGAGAGCAGTCGGGATTCCTCTTCCCCCTTGAACTGGGTGAAGTAGAGGGTGCCCTGGAAGGCGTCACCACCGTTGAGCACCATGAAGTTGCGGCCTTCGCTGGCCGCCTGGCTGCGCAGCTCGTCCAGCTTGAACTTCAGACGCGGATAGCCGCCCAGCTTGGCGTTGAACTTGAACAGCTCCTGCCCGCTCGGCTGGATCGCCAGGGCATTTTCGGTCGGGTCGAGGTGGGCGTGGGTATCATTGATGTGGGCAATGGTCAGATCCAGCGGAATATGTTCCTTGCTGCTGTTTTCTGAATTGCAGGCGGTCAGCCCGAACAGGGTAATTGAGACGGTGACGGCCAGTAGCGTCTTCTTCATCGGTAATATTCCTCTTGTTGTTATAGTCCTGTATATCGTTCCTGCATGACAGGAGTGTGGCGATTCTAGGCAAAAAGTAATAATTGGAAATAAACAGAGCTGATTCCTTTGAGCTACTGCACATTAATAAAGCAAATAAACGTTTGCGTGATTTTGCGCAGCAGGACAGGGGCGCGGCGGGGATTTTCCATCAGCACGGCGGGTGATGCAACCCTGCCGTGCCCGGGCGGGATTCAGGGCGTTTAAATGATGTTCAGCCGCTGCAGAAATTGTTGCGGGGTGAGCGGGCGACCATAGAGATAGCCCTGCAGGTAGTCGACGTGACGCTCGGTGAGGAAGTCGGCCTGCTCCCGGGTCTCGACCCCCTCGGCGATGGTTTTCAACCCCAGCCGGGTCGCCAGGTTGATGGTGCTGTCGAGAATGTGGCGGGAGAGGGCGTTGGTGCCGATCATGGCGACGAAGCTCTGGTCGATCTTGAGATAGTCCACGTGAAACTGCTGCAGGTAGGTGAGGCTGGAGTGGCCGGTACCAAAGTCGTCCAGCCCTATCCTGACCCCCATCTGCCGCAACTCGTCAAACAGCTGCCCGGTGAGCTGGTTGGGGGTGATGAGCTCGCGCTCGGTCAGCTCCAGCACCAGGGTGACCTCGTTGGCGGCAAAGGCGGCGAGAAAGGTGCGGCAGTCATCCACCAGGCTCAGCTGCTGGCAGTGACGGGCACAGATGTTGAAGCTGAAGTGGAAGCGGGGTGGCAGCGCCGCCGCATGGGGGGCGAACTGCAGTCGCACCTGCTGCATCAGGGTCTGGGTCATCAGGATGATGAGGCCGCTCTCCTCCGCCAGCGGGATGAAGAGATCCGGTCGGATCAGACCCTGGCTGTGATGCTGCCAGCGCATCAGCACCTCGCAGCCGTGCAGCTGGCCACTCTGGCTGACGACGATGGGTTGCAGATAGGGGATGAACTCCTGCTTGATGATGGCGCGTCTGAGCTCCTGGGTCGGGGTCGAGATATGGCTCCACCAGCGGTAGGTGGCGAGGCCGGCCAGCCCTCCCAGGAGCAGGATCAGCAGTATGATGGTGCTCTGTTTTTGCAAGGTGGTGGTCAGCACGGCGCTCAGCGGAAATCCCTGATTGAGGCTGTAGTTGAATGCCGCCGAGTCGAGTCGGTAGTTGAAGCCCCGCAGCCTGGGCGGTTGGCCATCGTGCACCTTGCCACGCAGGTCGAGCCACTGCTCGCCTATCTGTACCCAGCTGTGCGCCCCGGCGAGGCGCCACTGCAGCGGTTTGCTCAGGTGATAGGGGTTGATGGCGACCACCACGGCGTTGTTCCCCTCACTCAGGTGATAAAACAGCAGCGACGGCTTGCGTCCGAGCCGGGTCACGGCCTCCAGTCTGAGTCGCTCGTGGCGAGCGTCCTGCAGCCGGTCCTCGAGATCGATCTCGTCGAAGATGGAGGAGCAGTAGAGGCGGCCGTTGCGGGAGAGGTTGATCGAGCGCACATAGGGGGAGGTGGCGACCAGCACCCGCAGCTCCCGGGCCACCTCGCGACAGGGGCGGCTGGCCAGCGGCAGGGCCGCCCTGGCCGCCTGGGTCGAATGGGAGAGAGCGCTGTCGATCTGCATGATGGCGCGTTCGGCGGCGGTCTGGGCCTGCTGCCGGGTCATCGACCAGGTTTGCCAGTAGAGGGTGGCAAGGGAGATGAGGATCAGGATGGCGCAGCAGAGCAGGCTGGCCAGGAGACGAGGCATGTTGCTGCTACGCAGAAAGGGGAACACCATGTACCACGCCTCGTGAAGGTTCAATTGAACAAAAAAAGGTCGGACATACTACACAATCACACCTCAATCTCCTAGCCACCACAAGGGGCTTCAGCGACCTCCAAAAAAGCAAAGGCGGCCCGCAGGCCGCCTTTATCCGTCATCTCTGGCTGGTCGAGCTTACAGCTGCTCGATGCCGACGATGTGCCAGGGTGCATTGTCCTTGGCCAGGTTGCGCTCGAGGTGCCACACCTCCTTGATGTCCTCCTCGACCTGCTCCTGGCGATCCATGTAGCGGCCGCTGAAGCGCACGCTCACCTGGGCCCAGTCGCTGCCGTAGTCGGCGCGCACCAGCTGGGTATCCACATACATCACCTCGGTGTGCTGCTCACCGGTCAGCTCGGCGCGGTCGGCCTTGAGCTGCTCGAACAGCTCGGGGCTGACGTATTCGCGGATCTTCTCCAGATCGTTCTTGTTCCAGGCTTCCTGCAGGGTGCGGTAGTGATCGCGGGCACCGGCCAGGAAACCGTTCATGTCAAAACCTGGCGGCAGGCGGAACGGCACGTCGCTGTCGGCGAAACCGGTGGCCTGCGGGGCGCTGTGGTTCTGCTCGAACTGCTGGGGAGCCGCACTCTGGGGCGGCTGATAGCCGGCATAGGCCGTCTGTTGCTGCTGCGATGCCGCCATCTTGCCCTTGCGCAGGGTGCGGAACAGGAACACGCCGCCCAGTGCCAGCAGGGCGATCAGCAGGAAGTCCATCCCTTGCAGGCCTTCGAAGGCACCGCTGCCCAGCAGGTAGGCGAACAGGCCGCCGGCCAGCAGGCCACCCAGCAGACCACCCATCATGCCGCTCTTTTTCGGCGGGGTCTGGGCGCCCACTGTGGGGTTCTTGGTGTCGACCGGCTTGGCGGCGGGCTGGGCCGGCGCCGTCTTGTAGCTCTTGCCGAAGGATTTGCCGCCGCCAAACTTCTTGGCTTCGGCGTGAGGTGCCCCCAGGCCAATGGCCAGGATCACGGCAAACAGGGTCAGCATCTTTTTCATTTTGACTCTTTTCACTCTCGTCTGTGGGTGGGGCATGCTCTGCTTTGGCAAGCTCAGCGAGGCGCATGGCAGGCTGCATGTCCCTAAATGTGTCGCAGCTTGGGCCGATATGTACCATGATTGGCATGAATTATTCATGAACGAAGAACCATGTCGTGTGGGTGTCAATGGCAGGAGTGTGTCCCATGAAAAACAGACGGTTGAGCCGAAAGGAGCGCAAACTGCGCAGCAAAACCAGACAGAGCAAGGGTGAACTGACCCTGGTCTGGCCCTTTATCGTGGTTTGAGCCCCGTTTTGCGCGGCAACGGACATCAGGAAGCGATGGCAGCAACCAACAGGAGGGCGGTTGGGCCACAGAGAAGTGAATAGCGCGTATTTGCGCTCGCGATGGCGGGGTTTCTTTTGTAAAATTCCCGTCCCCTTCCCGCTGCGGTTTTTATGTGTATGGCAGAGCAAGTGACGGCGAAAAAAGACGCCAAGACACAACAGCTGAAAGTACCTCCCCACTCTTTTGAGGCCGAACAGTCCGTACTGGGCGGCCTGATGCTGGACAACGAGGCCTGGGATCGGGTCGCCGAACGGGTGATCGACAAGGATTTCTACAGCCGCCCGCACCGCCTGATCTTCCAGGCCATGACCCGCCTCTCCAATGCGGGCAACCCCATCGACCTCATCACCCTCCAGGAGGAGCTCGAGCGCTCCGAGCAACTGGAAGAGGCCGGTGGCTTCGCCTATCTGGTGGAGATCGCCAAGAACACCCCGAGTGCCGCCAACATCAGCGCCTACGCCGAGATCGTGCGTGAGCGGGCGGTGGTGCGGGAGATGATCTCGGTCGCCAACGAGATAGTCGAAGCGGGTTACGAGCCCCAGGGCCGTACCTCCAACGATCTGCTGGATCTTGCCGAGAGCAAGGTATTCCAGATCGCCGAGCAGCGCACCAGCGCCAACGAAGGCCCCCAGCCCTTAAAGCTCATCCTCGAGCAGACCGTCGACAAGATTGAGGAGCTGTTCAAGACCCCCCACAACGGGGTGACCGGCGTCTCGTCGGGCTACAACGATCTGGACAAGATGACCGCCGGTTTGCAGCGTTCGGACCTGGTCATCGTCGCGGCCCGTCCCTCCATGGGCAAGACCACCTTTGCCATGAACTTGTGCGAGCACGCAGCGCTCACCGCCGACAAGCCGGTGCTTATCTTCTCCCTCGAGATGCCCTCCGAGCAGATCATCATGCGTATGCTCGCCTCGGTGGGGCGCATCGACCAGACCAAGGTGCGGACCGGTCAGCTCGACGACGAGGATTGGGCCCGTCTCTCCTCCACCATGGGGCTGCTGCTGGAGAAGGGCAAGATGTATATCGACGACTCCTCCGGCCTCACCCCGACCGAAGTGCGCTCCCGTGCCCGTCGGGTGGCGCGGGACAACGGCGGCATCAGCATGATCATGGTGGACTACCTGCAGCTGATGCGGGTGCCCAGCCTCTCCGACAACCGTACTCTGGAGATCGGTGAAATCTCCCGCTCCCTCAAGGCGTTGGCGAAAGAGCTGCAGTGCCCGGTAGTGGCGCTCTCCCAGCTCAACCGAAGCCTGGAACAGCGCGCCGACAAGCGCCCGGTCAACTCGGACCTGCGGGAATCGGGCTCCATCGAGCAGGATGCGGACTTGATCATGTTCATCTACCGCGACGAGGTCTATCACGACGACAGCCCCGACAAGGGGATCGCCGAGATCATCATCGGCAAACAGCGTAACGGCCCCATCGGCCGGGTGCGGCTCACCTTCCAGGGGCAGTTCTCGCGTTTTGACAACTACGCGGGTCCGGCGTTTGATGATGACTACTGATCATCAGGTGACCCGCTCTGCGTGCGTCACCCTGATGATGGTAAAGAGAGTTCCATAAACAGTTTTCCCGGTTCGACAATTCTGCCGGTCCGGCCTTAGACGATGACATTTGAGGGCTGACACCACCCGGTGCCTGACGCGTTGGCGCGTTATCATGCCCTCGTAAGGGAAAACAGATGAAAGCGGCTATCGCCCAAATCAATACAGCGGCCCTGCGCCACAACCTCGCCGTGGTCAAACGCCACGCTCCCCAATGCAAGATCATTGCGGTGGTCAAGGCCAACGCCTATGGCCACGGCTTGCTGCCGGTCGCCCGCACCCTGGTGGATGCGGACGCCTATGCGGTGGCCCGCATCGAAGAGGCGCTGATGCTGCGCTCCTGCGCCGTGGTCAAGCCCATCGTGCTGCTGGAGGGCTTCTTCAGCGCCGCCGACCTGCCGGTGCTGGCGGCCAACAACCTGCAGACCGCGGTGCACACCTGGGAGCAGCTCGAGGCGCTGGAGCTGGCCGAGCTGCCCGCTCCCGTGGTGGCCTGGCTCAAGCTCGACACCGGCATGCACCGGCTCGGGGTACGGGCCGACGAGATGCCTGCCTTTATCGAGCGGCTCGCCAAGTGCAAGAACGTGGTGCAGCCGTTCAACATCATGACCCACTTTAGCCGCTCAGATGAGCTGGAACAGCCCACCACCCGCGAGCAGATCGACCTGTTCAGCCAGCTGACCGCGCCGCTCAAGGGCGAGCGGGCCATGGCCAACTCGGCGGGCATCCTGGCCTGGCCGGATTCCCACTGCGACTGGGTGCGCCCGGGGGTGATCCTCTACGGCGTTTCGCCCTTCCCCAATACGGTGGCGGCGGATTACGATCTGCAGCCGGTGATGACCCTCAAGACACAACTGATTGCGGTGCGGGATCACAAGGCGGGCGAGCCGGTGGGCTATGGCGCCAACTGGGTGTCGGATCGCGATACCCGGCTCGGGGTCATCGCCATCGGTTACGGCGACGGCTATCCACGGATGGCCCCCAACGGCACGCCTGTGCTGGTCAATGGCCGCATCGTACCCCTGGTGGGGCGGGTCTCCATGGACATGACCACGGTGGATCTTGGCCCAAGCGCCACCGACAAGGCCGGCGACGAGGCGGTGCTGTGGGGTGAGGGGCTGCCGGTGGAGCGGGTGGCCGACCAGATCGGCACCATCCCCTACGAGCTCATCACCAAGCTCACCTCCCGTGTCTTTATGGAATACGTCTAGGTGCCGTGAGCGCCAAACGTGAAAAAGCCCCGCATGCGGGGCTTTTTTTATGATGTTGTTGCGACCTGCAGATTACCGATGTTACTGCCGGTGTATCCGCACGAACTTTTCCATCAGCTGCTCTTCGGTTTCCACCATATGGAGGGGATCCCGGAGGATGCAGTCCATGTAGAGCTGACGCTGATGCCAGTGTTACTGCCTGTGCATCCGCACGAACTTTTCCATCAGTTGATCTTCGGTCTCCACGTGGGCGGGATCCCAGATGATGCAGTCGATAGGGCAGACACTGATGCAGGTCGGCTTCTCGTAGTGACCGACGCACTCGGTGCAGCGACTGGGGTCGATCTCGTAGATCTCCTCGCCAAGGCTAATGGCCTGGTTCGGACACTCGGGATCGCACATGTCACAGTTGATGCACTTGTCGGTGATGAGCAGGGACATCTCAGGCGGCCGAGTGGGGCTGACGGGTGTCCTCGCGCTCGCCGAGGTTGCGCAGCAGGATGCCGTAGTTCACGTCCACTTCCTTCGGTACCGGTACGTAGACCACGTGGCCGTTGCCCGGCGCGGTGTCGATGAGTTCGCCCTTGCGGTTCTGCATCTGCTCCAGATTGAAGCTGAGGTTGCCCTGCGGGGTCATCAGCTCCAGGCTGTTGCCCACCAGGAACTTGTTCTTCACCTCGACTTCCACCATGTCGCCGTTGCGACCGGTGATCTCGCCGACGAACTGCTGGGTGTCGGAGACCGAGTAGCCGTAGTCGTAGTTCTGGTATTCGCTGTGGTTGTGACGGCGCAGGAAGCCCTCGGTGTAACCGCGGTGGGCCAGATTTTCGAGGGTGCCCATCAGGCTGCGGTCAAACGGCCGGCCGGCAACCGCATCGTCGATCGCTTTGCGATAGACCTGGGCGGTGCGTGCGCAGTAGTAGAAGGACTTGGTACGGCCTTCGATCTTGAGCGAATGGACGCCCATCCTGGTCAGCCGCTCCACGTGCTCGACGGCGCGCAGATCCTTGGAGTTCATGATGTAGGTGCCGTGCTCGTCCTCGAACGCGCTCATGTACTCGCCCGGACGGTTGGACTCTTCCAGCAGCACCAGCGCATCGGTCGGTTTGCCGGCACCCAGGGTCGGGTCGACCTTCTGCACGGCGATGGGCTCCTGGCGGTGGACGATCTGGCCCACCTCGTCCTCTTTACCCTCGTGCACCTTGTACTCCCAGCGGCAGGAGTTGGTGCAGGTGCCCTGGTTGGGGTCGCGCTTGTTGATGTAGCCGGAGAGCAGGCAGCGGCCGGAGTAGGCCATGCACAGGGCGCCATGGACGAACACTTCCAGCTCCATCTCAGGGACCTGCATGCGGATCTCTTCGATCTCGTCCAGCGACAGCTCGCGAGAGAGGATGGCACGGGTCAGGCCCATCTGATGCCAGAACTTCACCGTAGCCCAGTTGACCGCGTTGGCCTGCACCGAGAGGTGAATGGGCATGTCCGGGAAGGCTTCACGCATCATCATGATGAGACCGGGGTCGGACATGATCAGCGCATCCGGGTTCATCTCCACCACGGGGCGCATGTCGCGGATGAAGGTCTTGAGCTTGGAGTTGTGGGGCTGGATGTTGGCCACCACGTAGAACTGCTTGCCGAGGGCATGGGCTTCGTTGATGCCGAGCTGCAGGTTCTCGTGATCGAATTCGTTGTTGCGCACCCGCAGGCTGTAGCGGGGCTGGCCGGCATAGACGGCATCGGCGCCATAGGCGTAGGCATAACGCATGTTCTTGAGGGAACCTGCGGGGGAGAGCAATTCTGGTTTAAACATGTCGGACTCTTATGTCTGATTGCAAATCAGGACGGCGCCACCTGATGGCGTCGTATGGGTTGAGCTGCGCCGGGAGTGGATACTCACACCGCCACCCGGTCACGGCATACCCGGCATCGGCCGGATAAACGGGGTGCGAGATTGTACTCGCCCTCACCGCATCATGCAATTTGGCAGGGAATCATCCCCGGCGCGAGTCGACGGGTAAAATGGGCCGCTCAGGCCCAGCGGGAGAGGGGGGAAGGCATGGCGTAGGCGTAGCCCTGCTGATAGTCGCAGCCGAGCCGGTTGGCTGTCTCGATGTGCTGCAGGGTTTCGACCCCTTCGCACACCACCTTGATGCCAAGCCGCTGCAGGTACTCCACCAGACCGGTCAGCATGCGCAGGGCATGGGGTGTCTTGCTGGCTTGCAGCAGCAGGGAGCGATCCAGCTTGATGATCTCGTAGGGTAGCGCCATCACTCGCTGGAAGTTGCAGGCCAGGGTGCCAAAATCGTCGCAGGCGATGTGGGCACCGTGCTCGCGCAGCACCTCGATCAGCGCCCGATGCGGAGGGTGCAGCGGGGCGTGCTCCAGCACCTCGAACCAGATCTCGATCCCCAGCTTGCGCGCCTGCATCAACACCAGCAGCAACAGGTTCTGATAGGTGGGGCTGCTCAGGGTCGGGTTGAGATTGATGGAAAGAAAATAGGGTCCGGCCTGCGCCAGGGTCGGCAGATCCCGCATGATGGCCCTGAGCATGACGACATCAAGATGCAGGGATTGCTCCTCACTGAGGGAGGCGAAGTCGATGCCCTGATAGCTCTGCTGGGCCGGCTCCCAGCGTCTGGCCAGCACCTCATAACCCTTGACCTGATGATCCCGACCGATGATCGGCTGATAAAACGGCACAGCAGGCTCGGCGGCCGCGATGCTTGCCATGTCACTCATTGGGTACTCTTCTTGAAATGCAAACACGGCACTCACCTGTTGACGGATATGACTGCGGATAATACAGGAGAGATGGGTTAATGCTCTGTAGGAATCCTCTGATAATGCGGTCGAATTTGCAAAGTCAATATAGGACTTTTCTGATTAACTTCCCGCCAAGTTATAAATACACTGGATCCAGTGATATGCAGCCAGCTTGTATTTTTATAAATAAGTTAAATTCCTGCATGTGAAACCTATTTTTATAAATGAATTAAATTCCTGCATGTGAAACCCAGTCTGGAACTGTCATGAAGAAAACATTTTTTATCTTGTCTCTGATATTCAGTGGCAATGCGCTGGCATCAGCTGAAATCAGTATAGGTACGCTCTATGACTATATGTCTGGCCAGCAGAGTACTTATTTAAAGCGTATTCGTAATCAGGGTGATGCTACCGCCTTTGTAAAGGTCGCCATTCACGAGATCACCTACGATGTGGCTGGCCAGCCGCAGGAGTCGGCAGAGTTAACCGAGGGGCGTAGAACACTGATTGCCAGCCCCTCCCGCATGATTATTCCGGCCAACGGGGTGCAGGCAACACGGCTGTTGTATATGGGGGAACGGGACAAGGAGCGCTATTTCAGGGTCCGTTTTATTCCTGTGTTGCCAAAACAGGAGGACGGGTTCGAGCTGGATGCGAATATAGCTCAAGAGAATCAGCAGCAAGTCTCGGCTGGGGTCAATATATTGACCGGCTTTGGCGCCATTATTTTTGTGATGCCAAAAGAGAGTCGATTTGATACCCGATTGATAAAGACAGATACCATGACGACTGTCGTGAATAAAGGCAATGCCACCATAGTGCTGGATTTTTTTGAAGAGTGTGATGGGCGGAAAAAAAACTGTTCCGCCCCAAGCAAGATCCATCTGTTGCCAAACATGCAGAAGCAACTGGTGAAAAAGAGCGATCACCTTTATCAGTTTGAACTGATTGAAGGTGACAAAAGCAGAAACATGGTGATTGGTCACTGATGTTTCTTATATCCGAGAGAGGAGAGAGTGATGAAAGTATGGATAGCTGCGCCTCTGGCCATGCTGGTGTCGGCCAACTTGATGGCTGCGGAACGTATTGAGCATCAAGTCACTGTGACTGCACAGATCCCGACCGAGGCCTTCTATGTGCAGCCGACAGGCGGTGACAACTGGATGAACGTACCGCAGAAGCTGGCTTACAACCCATATACCAAAAAGTTGGACAAGCTTACCAAGCAGTTGGATGTAAAAAGCACAATCGGAGCAATTACCGGTTATTTGACCAATCCGGCCATGATGGCCAGCGGTAATGACAACATCGCATTGACCGTAAAAATTGGTGGGGTCACGTTGGGGACAACATCCGTGGAAGTTATGAAGGCGGATGATGCCAAGACCGGCAAGTTGCTCGGGTTGGAAGTGATCCCGGCGGATGCTCCTGTCGCGGGTTATAAGCCAGGTAACTACCAAGGTGTGGTCAACATGATTTTTGAGTCGGAAGCTCCCAAAGGAGAAGCACCCAAAGGCGGCGTATAAACCGATTGATGGAGGCTCCCTGCATCAAGGGAGCCTTTTTGTCTGTGCTTAGAAGAAGTGGGATAGATACATGCAGTATTTCTCTTTCCTGTTGATCCTGGTTGTGTTTTGCGCACCTGCCTGGGCCACGGGTAGGCATGTTGCACAACCCCTTGATCTGTTGCAACAAGTAGAGGGTTTGCCTGATGGCTTTGCCGATCACTTCTTCGGCGTCCCGCTGGCGGTGCGCATCCTGGTGGATGGGCAACTGCTGGGGGAGGGCGAGATAGTGCTGGGCAAAGACACCAGCGTACAACTGTTGGCTCTGACCAGCAGCCATGAAAGTGAGCTGGACGAGCGTAGCCGTCAGCGTTGGACCAAGGCGCTGGAGGCATCCCATCGACTGGGCCCATGTCAGAATCCATGCGCTGACGAAGTACTGGCGCTGGAGTACAGCCTAGAGAACTCCCAGTTATCGGTGCTGACGGCCGGTGCCGAGAAGGGACAGCCGCAGAACCGTTATTACAATCTGCCCAGTGGGGGCAGCTATGGCGCCCTGTTACGCCATCAGTTGAACCTGACCCAGCAGGAAGGTGAGCTGCGTAGTGGCCGTTACAACCTAATTGCACAGGGAAGCATAGGCCAATGGACTCCGCTGTTTGAGGGAGAAGTGAGCCAGTCCGGCAACGGGCAGGCGGCGCAGCATCATGTGCAGCAACTTTATGCCGAACGTGAGGGAGAGGGGCGCTTCTACCGGCTGGGCTACTTCTCGCCTTATGCACAAGGTTTGGTGCGTCAACCTACCCTATTTGGCGGGGGAATCCCGACCGTGTTGGGTGTCATGCTGGGGGACTCCGACACCCTGTTGATAGAGCAAGGCCAGGCCAGTACCACTCCTGTCTATGTCACCCCGAGCCGGCCTGGCATGGTCGAGATCTACCGGGACGGGTTGCTGATCAACTCGCAACAGGTGAGTGCGGGACTGCAGGCGCTGGATACCAAGGTGTTGCCTGCGGGCATCTATGAAGTGGAACTGAGAGTGCTGGAAGACGGCCAGATTACCGAAAGGCGGCGCGAGATGATCTACAAGCCGATGAACTGGCAAAACCCCGATGAGGCATGGCGTTTCAACCTGTTTGCTGGCCAGCAGACCCGCCTGTTTAGCAACTGGGAAGAGGACACTCCCAGTCCTCTGAGTAGCGGTATCATGCTCAATTATTTGCTCACACCCTCCGTGATCGTCGGGGCATCCAGCCAGTATATCGACCAGCGCTGGCAGCACGGTCTTTCTGCCGACTGGAGCCTGAATGATCAGTGGCGGCTGTTTGGTAACCTGATGTCGACACAGGAACTTGGAAGCGGCTTCGATCTGCAGGCCTTGTATCACTATGGCGAGGGTAGCTTGGTGCTCAGCCACCAGCAGCAGCACCAGAAAGGGCCAGTTTGGGAGGGGAGTCACGACCTCAAGCAGAGCAATATATCGTTGCAGCAGCGGCTCGACGAGCGACACTTTGCCAACCTCTATTTGGCACATCAGGCGGAGCGTGGGTTGGGGGTTGATCTGGGCTGGCGTTACAACGGCGAGCTACTCGGTCAGACGGTGAGCTGGAACCTGACGGTATTTGACCGGCCAGGTAGCATCAGTACCGATAACGCGAGGGACAGGGGGAGTATGCTCTCTCTAAGCATGAACTTGGGTGGAGAACGTAGTCAATTGGCTGTCGGTATAGGTAGTCGAACCTCCCGTTCCGGCGGGCAAGAGCGTAACGGATCTCTCAGTTACCAGCAGTTACTGGAGTGGGGGGCCCTGCAGAGCGTCGGGGTAAATCTGACAACTGACAGTTATGGCGTCGGCACAGCAGGCTATGCCAGGTTTCAGGGGGATCTGGTCAGTGGTGATGCCTACCTGTTGTCTTCCTCCTATAACCGTACTCTGAGCGGTGGGCTCAATCTTGACAGCACCCTGGCGTTTGGTGATGAGGGCAGTCTGACCATGACCGGCCAATCTCAGGGGTATGATGCGGGCATGATAGTGGATCTGGAGTCCGATATGCCTGATCTGATCTTGCGTGCCGATGACGATCAGGGTGGTAATATCAAGTTGCGGCCAGGGCGCAACCTGATACCCGTAGCAGCCTATCGCAGCGGTGCTGTTGAGCTGGATCTGGCTGGCCATGATGCCTCTTCGGTGAGCATTCGCCCCAACGTGTTGCCTTATCACCTCAACAAGGGGGGGGTGGCCTATCATCAGGTTCACGTCATGAAGACGGTAACAGTCATTGGTCGTCTGTTGGATGAGAAGGGGGCTCCTTTGAAGGGGGCAATGGTTGTCAATCATGCAGGTAGAACCATGAGTGAAGTGGATGGTTTTTTTGCCGTTGAGATGAGCGCCCGCAATCCAATCTTGAAAATGGAGATAAACGGCATTAGCCAGTGTGAGACTGTTGTCGATGTCCCCACCTTACCAATAAATAGCAGAATACTATTTTTAGGTGATCTAGCCTGTCACAGTTTAGAAACAAAATTGAGTTCAGTTAAATATGATTAAAACATTAATTTTTATATTTATATTTATGATGCCATTTACGATGGCGCATTCCGTCGTTTTGAAGGTCAATGCAGAATACTCACAATCACGGGATAACCCTGGAAAAAATGAATTTAGAATTACAGACCCTTGTATAAAACTACCACTATCTTATTTCTGTGATGATAATGTGTCTAGAGTGGTTGCTGTGGATGCAGATATTGACAAACCAATATTTAGAGGTAGTAATGCATGGGACCGATTTTTTTTCCATAGCTTCCCTAGAGAAAAATCTGTCACACTAACTAGCCCCACAGGCAGTAAAGTGAACATGAAATTCTCCTTTACTCATACCGGCTATACTCTAAAAAATGTAGGGGTGGATATTGGTGATGCATATCAGGCGCATCCTAACTCGAACTGTTCCCTAGTTGATCGAGATACCGCGAGTAGCACCAAAACAGTATTTTATTCAATCACGGCCAACGCTCAAAAAAATGGTGGCTCATGTTACACGAAAATATATCCAAACCCAATTAGAAGGATCAATGCGATAATAAGTAAATATTATTTCGGTTATAAACTTTCTGCTGATAACATAGACGCTATTCCGAATGGTCGATACCAAGGAAGAGTGACACTTACTGTTGGTTCATCAAACAAAGATCTTGATCTTGGTAATTCGGCATATAGAGCACCATCAATTATCGAAATGGATATATCTTTAGTTGTAAGAAATCAAATGAAAGTAGAGTTTCCTCATGGTAGTAATACAGTTGTCTTGACGCCACCTAAAGGCTGGTGGAATTCAACATTGCCTACAGTATTAAACTCAAGGTTACCTGTGAGAATATCAAGTGATACGCCTTTCTGGATCGGTTTGATGTGCCAGTATACACATGTGGGTGGCGGGCAATGTGAAATAAGAGATGGCTCTGGTAGCCATAGAGTACCAATTGTTATTTCACGTAATAATGCAGACGGGAAGTTTATTTTAAGTCCATCCGTGAAAGTGCCATTTAAGAATAGTAAAGAAAGTGCTAATGATTTTTTCTTATTTGAAATAGAACAGTCTAAAGTTGATGAAATGAGGAAGCGACCAGGAGCTACATATAAAGGCATTGTGACATTAATTGTCGATGCAACAATACCTGTTGGTGGTATGTAATATTAAACTAAACCGTTATTTTGTGCATAAAAAAACAGTTCACTATCGCTTTGCAAGCCTAGTCGCATCATTGCGCTCTTTTTCTGTGTACTGATGGTCTTCACGCTGCGATTCAAGTGTTCTGCTACCTGAGTGACCGACATGCCACTGGCCAGCAAACGCACTACCTCGCTCTCTTTTGGTGTAAGTGGGGTGAGATCGGTGTGATGAGATATGCCGGCCTCGGTCAGCAGGTTTTTAACAGACTTACCTATATAAGTGTGGCCAAGCAGCACCTGGCGAATGGCTTCTGATAACTCGGTGATAACAGATTTTTTTAATATCAGGCCACTAATCCCACATTGAAGCAGAGCCTGTAATATTGCATTGTTGTGGAGTTGTGTCAGCACAATGATCGCCAAATTGGGATATTCTCTGCGTAATTTCTGTACCATTATGAGGCCATCACTGCGACTATCACCCGGCATGCTGAAATCTGTTATCAGCAAGTCACATGGCTGTTGCCTTAATAAAATAAACAAATCAGAAACACCATATGCCTCTGCAACAACATCACAACGTGGTGTTATTTTTTCAATCAGGCTACGGATACCAGCTAAAATCAATGGGTGATCATCGGAAATTATAACTTTGAAGGTCATGAATGAGTCTCAATTAATATTCTCAATAAAATTAAGACTATCAAAGCTGACATTGATATACTACCGTACGCGCCCTGTTTTTTATTTTTATATGTATAAGTTTATTTGTAAAGATATGTAAATTGCCATGTTGATATTTGTCTCATTAAGGTCATCATTCAGTAGTATTGTTGTTGGTTTTTTTTTATTCTTTGCTCCTGTATTACTGGCTTCCGAGCCTCCCGAGGTATCCACTATTGAGGTCGGTATATTAGCTGGAGGATGGGTTCCTTTTCAGCGATGGGATGGTAAGGTTGCCGCTGGATTCAGCGTGGAATTAATGGAGAAATTAGCAAATAAACTGGATTACCGGATTGTTTGGCATGCCTACCCTGACTGGGATGCCATGTATGCTGATATCTGTCGTGGCAAGATTGATATCTTGCTCGATGCTTTTAATGCTGGGGGAAGCTCATGTGTCACTTACAGTTTGCCCTATTACACCTCACCGACCGTGGTAGTGGTGCG
Organism: Aeromonas sp. s5; assembly: GCF_040907865.1. NCBI lineage: Bacteria > Pseudomonadati > Pseudomonadota > Gammaproteobacteria > Aeromonadales > Aeromonadaceae > Aeromonas > Aeromonas sp. s5. Next base: position 68,642 of record NZ_JBFOCO010000004.1, on the reverse strand, counting down.
TCAGGACAGCACCCTCTTTCGCGACGTGAGCCGGTTACAGTCTGCGAGCATTGCTATAGAAAAGGGTTTTATGACGGAGAAGCTGGTAAAGCTGCACTATCCGAAGGTTACACCACGGCTCTTTTTAGATACGCGCAGCGCACTTCAGGCGGTGGAGCAAGGGCGAGCCGATGCCTATATCGGTAATCTGTATGTAGCCAACCTGTTTATCAAGCGTCATCCTGCGCTGGCGGTTGTTGCACAGTCTCCCCTGTTGATGGAGACCCTTCATCTTGGTGTTACCAGCCAGAATAAAACGCTTTCTACCCGGCTAAATACAGCCATTCAGGCGTTGACGGTCGAGGCCCGCAGCGAGCTTGAGAAGCGCTGGTTGGGGGAGAACCTGATTCCCAACTTTATGGGTCACAGTAATTTTTTGCTGCGTCCTGATGAGCGAGCATGGTTGTCGGCTCTGCCACCATTGAAGTTGGGCTTGAGTACTAATTGGATCCCTTTTTACTATAGCGACAGGGATGGCAATCTGGTTGGAATGGCAGTTGACTATCTGGATGTGCTGAAAGAGAAGCTTGGCTTGGCTTACAGCAGGGTGCCGGTGCAGAACTGGCCTGATCTTCAACAACGGTTGCTGCATCATGATGTCGATCTTGTTGTGTTGCCAACCCGCATCATCGACAGGTTGATAGGTTGGCATGCCAGCCAGCCTTTCGCATCATTTCCCATGGTACTGGTGACTGCAAGCGGGTCGCCCACCATCGGAGATATCACGGATCTGACAGGCAAGCGCCTGCTGTTGACTGACAGCATGTTAATTCCGCAGATCAAGGCGCTGTTGCCGGATGTAACAATTAAGGTGACAAGCAACGCCAGCGAGGGATTGGCGGCGGTTGCCGCCGGGAAGGGGGATGCCTATATCGGCAATCTGGTGGTGGTGTCGCGACTTATTGCGGAGCAGTTTGAAGATCAGCTTAATATTGCAGCCCCTTCGCCCTTCAAGGATGAGCTGGTGGTGGCGGTACGTGAGCCCTATGCCCCGCTTCTGCCCTTGGTCAACCGGGTGCTGGCCAGCATGAGCAACAAGGAGCGACGGCAGATCCGCAATACCTGGTTGGCATTGAACTACAGCGAGGGGGTGCCATGGCAGCAACTGATGCGCACTCTGATCCCGTTGGGGTCGGGTATAACCCTCTTTATCTTGGTTATCTGCATCGCGTATTGGCGCCTTCGTCAGGAAATTACCAGACGTCAGCAGGTGGAGCTGGCACTGGCCAGAGCGAAAGAGCGGGCGGAATCGGCGGCGGCCATGAAAGGGGAGTTTCTGGCCACCATGAGCCACGAGATCCGTACCCCGATGAATGGTATCGTCGGTATGGTGGAGCAGCTCACCTTTACCGAGCTGACGCAGGATCAGCGCCAAATGGTGGAGGTTATCAACCGCGGTGCCCAAGGGTTGCATGCACTGATCGACAACGTGCTTGATTTCGCCAAGCTGGAGGCAGGCAAGATGCAGCTTGAAGAAGCTCCGTTTCTTGTCCGAGAGCTGATCGACAGTGTGCTGACCATGACGGTGAGCGAAGTGCATCGCAAGGGGTTGCGCGTCTATCTCTGGGCGGATGCCGGTGTAGCGGCCCGGGTGAGCGGTGATGCGCTGCGCTTGCGTCAGATCCTCTTCAACTTTGTCAGCAATGCCATCAAGTTCACTGAGCGGGGCTTTATCGAGATTTCAGTAGAACTGCTGGCACAGGGGGAGGGGCAACAGCAATTGCGCTTCGGCGTGCGCGACAGCGGCATCGGTATGAGCGCCGAGGCGCTTGGCCGGATCTTCAATGCCTTTGAACAGGCGGAGAGCTCCACCACCCGCAGTTATGGTGGTACTGGTTTGGGGCTGAGCATCTGCCAGACTCTGGCTACCTTGATGGGGGGAGAGATCCGGTTAGAGAGCTCCCTTGGGCTCGGTACTTTCATCACTCTGACTGTCAGGTTGTCGGTGCTGGCACAGCGAGAGCCGGATCTCCGTCTCAATGGCGTGCAAGCCTGCATCGAACTGTATGACGAGAAGCTGTGTCACACCCTGCTGTTGCATCTCGATGCATTGGGGGTAACACGAACATCGGAGTCTGGTGATGCTCAGTTGCGTTTCACTGATCATGAGTTGGCGGCCAAGGGGGTCATTCGGGTGCAGCCGCTGTCGACTCCGCTTGGCTATCGCTGTGATGAGGGTGGTTACATCCTCAACAGCAATCCCATGACCTGGCATGCGGTGCGGGAAGTCTGCTATCACCAGTTTGGCTTGAGGGATAGGGCCGCAACGAAAGCGATACGAAAGAACGCCCCCATGCTGCCTTGTCGGATATTGCTGGTGGAAGATAATTCCCTCAACCAGCAACTGGTGATACGACAGCTCGGGCAGCTCAGGCTGAACTGCGAACTGGCCGAGCACGGCCAGCAAGCCCTCGAGATGGTCGCGCAGTATCCCTATGATCTCGTGCTCTGTGACTGTCAGATGCCGGTCATGGATGGTTATGAGTTCACGCGCAGGATACGGGCTGCAGAGAAAGGCGAGCGGCAACTGATCATCGCCATGACGGCCAATGTGTTGCCGGAACAGGCTGAACGCTGTTTTGCCGCGGGCATGGACGATCTGCTGGGCAAACCGGTGCTGCTGGATACTCTGCGTCAGATGTTGCAGAAGTGGCAAATCTTACCCGCACCAACCTTGATCGATATCGCAGCAATGGAGGCTTTTTTTGGTCATGGTGACAAGTTGCGCCAGATGTTTCCGCTTTTTCGCCAAGAGCTTGAACAGTCGATGGCACAGGAGCCACTCGATGACAATGCATTGGCCAATTGGGTACATCGTCAGGCGGGGACTATCAGCATGATGATGGCGCCGGAGTTGGCTGAACAGGCATGGCGATTGGAAGAAAAAGTTCGTCAGTTTGGATCGCCAGCTTGTGCAGATGAGCTGACACGCTTTCGTGCCCAGTTACAGCAAATCGTCGATGAATTGACGTTATTGAGCGAGAAAGGGCACTCAGTTATCGAGGGAGAGCTGGAGTAAGGGGAACTGCTCACTCATAAAATTTCGGGAGGGATGGCCATTGCCTGCGCCGTCCAGCCATTCCCAGTCCAGTTTTGGCGAGCCAGCTTTGAAGCGCTGATAGGCAACGCCCTGGTCGACGGTCAGAAACAGGGTGGTGGGCAGGCCGATGCGGTTGATGTAGCGCACCATCACCTCTCCGCGATAGGAGCTCAGTCGTTGCTGCAACTGCGGCAGACTCAGCCCGGTTGCCTGTCCCTTCTCATCCCAGATCTCAAACATGGTCATGTCCTTGAACGATATGGCAATACTGTTTCCAAAAGCGGGCCCACAGGCAATTGTCAGATCTGACAGTGTCAAATGAATAGATGCATGAAAAGCGAAAACCCGGCACTAGGCCGGGTTTTCTTGAATGATGGTGGAGGGAGAAGGATTCGAACCTTCGAAGGCAGAGCCGTCAGATTTACAGTCTGATCCCTTTGGCCGCTCGGGAACCCCTCCACAGGGGTACTACACAAATTGTTCAGGAAGATGGTGGAGGGAGAAGGATTCGAACCTTCGAAGGCAGAGCCGTCAGATTTACAGTCTGATCCCTTTGGCCGCTCGGGAACCCCTCCACGGGGTATTTTCCTGATTGTTGCACTTGAATGGTGGAGGGAGAAGGATTCGAACCTTCGAAGGCAGAGCCGTCAGATTTACAGTCTGATCCCTTTGGCCGCTCGGGAACCCCTCCCCAAGTGCGAGGCGCATACTATCAGATCTTCGCTCTTTGTGAACCCCTTGCGGGCATATCTGGCGACAAAAAAGTATCATTCGGTCATTTTTTGATATTTGTCGCTCATTTTTCACGCTTATCAACGACTTCCCTGCTGCTGTCTGGCATTGATCAGGATGGTGGCGAGGCGAGGTGCCGTACCAGCCGGTAGCCATCAGGCAGCGTTTTATACTGAAAAACTCACCTTATTTTGTAAGTGTGATGGCTGACCGCTTCACTGATGGACATTGCTGCTGCCGCATTTTACTCTCGCCATGTTATTCAACTGTTAACATGGATTGTGGACTTCTCCTATGCAGGCTCTCGATATCGCCGTGTTGCGCGGCCAGTTCCCCGCTCTCAATCAGCTGGTTGAAGGCAAAACCCCCGTTTTTTTTGACGGCCCCGGCGGGGCCCAGGTGCCACACGCCGTGCTCACGGCCATGACAGATTACCTCGGCCGCTTCAACGCCAATCTGGGCGGCCCCTTTTTCTCGGCCAGGGCGACCGAGCAGCAGGCCCTGCGGGCCAGGCTGGCGGTGGCGGCCTTGCTGGGGGCGGAGCGGGCTGAAGAGATAGTGTTCGGCGCCAACTTCACCACCCTGACCTTTGCGCTGAGTCGTGCCTTGGCCAGAGAGTGGCAGGCGGGGGACGAGATTATCGTCAGCGCGCTCGATCACTACTCCAACGTCTCCAGCTGGCAGCAAGCGGCAGCGGATCGTGGCGTGGTAGTGCATCAGGCAAGAGTAGATGTGACGACCGGGGGATTGGACTATGCGCATCTGTTCAGCCTGCTCGGACCCAAAACCCGGCTGGTGGCGGTAACAGCGGCCTCCAACACCACGGGCACTCTGGTCGACATTCCGCGTATCGCCGATGCGGTGCACGGGGTGGGGGCCCTGCTCTATGTAGATGCGGTGCACTTTGCGCCCCACGAGCGCATCGACGTGCAGGCCTGGGATTGCGACTTCCTCGGTTGTTCCGCCTACAAGTTTTTCGGTCCGCACCTCGGCATCCTCTTCGGCAAGCATCGCCACCTGGCGCATTTCACCCCCTACAAGGTTGAACCGGCCAAAGATGTGGCGCCCTACAAGTGGGAAACCGGTACCCAGAGCTGGGAGGCGCTGGCGGGAGTAGAAGCGACCGTAGAGTATCTGGCCTCCTTGTCCGGGCTGGACGGCTCCGAACACAAGCTGGAAGCTCGCCTCGATCTGGCGTTTGCCCGCAGCCAGGCCCATGAGCGGCAGCTCAGCGAGCATCTGCTGGCCAGGCTGGCCGAGCGCCCCTGGTTCACCCTGCACGGCATTCAGGGCAGCAAGGGGCGCACTCCTACCTTCGCCCTCACTTCAAGCCGTCATAGTCCCGCCGAGATGGCCGAGTTTCTGGGGCAACATCAGGTGTGCAGCTGGGCCGGCCACTTCTATGCGCTGGCGCTGGTGGAGCAGCTGGGGGTGAGCGACGGTGTGCTGCGAATAGGCTGCATGCACTACAACACCTCGGCGGAGATTGATCGCCTGTTCGCCCTGCTCGACGACATGCCGCATTGAAACAACACAGCCCGGTCAGGCCGGGTTGTGTCACCTCATCTGTCTGCTAGCGTCCCACGATGGCGTGATGGATATCCTGCAGCGGTAGGACATGGCGGGCGGCGCCGAGCTTGATGGCCTCCTTGGGCATGCCGAAGACCACGCAAGAGGCCTCATCCTGGGCAAATGTATTGGCACCTGCCTCCAGCATCTCGCGCAGCCCGCGCGCACCGTCATCCCCCATCCCGGTCATGATGATGCCGGTGGCATTGCCGCCGGCAAACTTGGCCACCGAGCGAAACAGCACGTCCACCGAAGGACGGTGGCGGTTGATGAGGGGGCCGTCCATCACGTCGACGTGATAGTAGGCGCCGCTGCGCTTGAGCAGCATGTGCTTGCCGCCCGGGGCGATGAGCGCGAGCCCGGGGATCACCCGATCGTTGCTTCTGGCCTCCCGCACCTCTATCTGGCACAGGTTGTTGAGCCGCTCGGCAAAGGAGGCGGTGAACTTCTCCGGCATGTGCTGCACGATGACGATGCCGGGGCAGACCCGGGGCAGGGTAGTCAGCACGGCCTCCAGTGCCTGGGTGCCGCCGGTGGAGGTGCCGATCGCCACGATCCGCTCCGTGGTCTGGGCCATGGCATGCTGGCTGGCCGGCGCCATGATGGCGTCGGCATTGAGCTTGGGGGCGACCGTGGTGGACTGGGTTCTGACTTGGCGTCTGACATTGGCCTGGGCGGCGGCGCGCACCGCCATGGCCAGTTCTTGTGCCGACTCCTGCAGGAAGCTTTTCAGACCGACCGTGGGCTTGGTGATGATGTCGACGGCGCCGGCGGCCATCGCCTGCAGCGTGGTTTCCGCCCCCTTCTCGGTCAGGGATGAGCAGATCACCACTGGGGTGGGGTGCTCGGCCATGATCTTGGTGAGGAAGGTGATGCCATCCATGCGTGGCATCTCCACGTCCAGCACGATCACGTCTGGCCACTCCTTCTTCAGTTTCTCTTGTGCAAACAGCGGGTCGGAGGCGGTGGCAATCACCTTGATATCGGGCTCCTGCTCGAGAATGGCCTGCAACACCTGCCTCACCACGGCGGAATCATCCACCAGCATGACTCTTATCTGTTTCATTCCCGTCCCCTTAGCGGTGTGGCAAGCGATGATGACGTACCCAGACATTGCCGTTGGCCAGCTCGAAAATCAGACTTCTGTGTCCCGCATGGCCAAGATGATGGGCCTTGATGGTCAGGCCCAGGTGCTGGGTCAGCTGCCAGGCCGCCTTGATGTTCTTGATGGCCACATTCATGGTGTTGAGCGTTTGCTGTTCTATAAACATGTTGCCGCCGCCAAACAGCTTGACCTCGTATTCATGGATGGGGGCGGGGTGCTTGCCTATTTCGTGGATAAAAAGCTGGATTGCCTCATCGGCATAACGACCGTCCAGACTCGGTGCGCTGTGGCCGCGGCTGGGCAGCATGTAATGGCACATGCCACCTCGCTTCTGCTCCGGATGCCACATGGTAATGGCCACGCAGGAGCCAAGATGGGTGCGGATGATGGCGTCATCCTGCCCAAAGAAGAACTCGCCCGGTTGCAGCATGACCTCTTTCATACTGAAAAACTCAAGGTTTCAAATAGATGGAAGGTGATACCAGTTGCAGGCCGTGGGGCAGGCCGTTCAGGCTCTCGGCATGACTGACGATGAGATAGCCCCCTTTTCTCAGGCGCGGCACCAGCCGTTGCAGCACCTGCCCCTTGGTTTCCCGGTTGAAATAGATCATCACGTTGCGGATCAGGATGACGTCGAACAGCCCGATGTCAGGCAACTCCTGATTCAGGTTGATATGGTAAAACTGCACTTTCTCGCGCAGCTTGCGATCGATGATGAAGGTGCCCTCCTGAAAGCCGACCCCCTTCAGGCAGTACTTCATCAACAATGGCAGCGGGATGTTGTGGGCCCGTTCGATGGGATAGAGCCCCGTTCTCGCCTGTTCCAGCACCCGGGTCGAGATATCCGAGGCGATCACTTCCCAGTTACCCAGCTCCAGATGGTCGGCCAGGGTCATGGCCAGGCTGTAGGGCTCTTCGCCGGAAGAGCTGGCTGCGCTCCAGATCCGAACCATCCGCTCTTTTGGCAACTGGCGCAGCACCTTGGTCCCGAGAAATTCGAAATGCTTGGGTTCGCGAAAAAAGTAGGTCTCGTTGGTGGTGAGCAGATCGAGCGCAATCTGCAGTTCACTGCCGCGGTTGTGCATGATCAGGCTGAAATAGTCGCCATAGCTCTCCAGCTCATAGTAACAGAGCCGTTTTGACAATCGGCTGGCGACCAGGGCCTTCTTGGCCGGTGACAGATCGATCCCCGCCGTCTGGTGGATCCAGCGTTGAAACTGCGCAAATTCATCATCATGCAACTGGGTCTGATACACGGAAGGACTCCCGAAACAAACGGGATGCGGGTGAGTTCCACTCACCCGCATCCGGGTTAGAAGCGAACAAAGTCACCGTCATTGTGGGGCCGGGGCAGGTTGCCATTACCCTCTGTGGCACTGTTCTCGAGCATGAAGCGGCCACGGGGACCGGTACGGGTGGCTGCCACCTTCTGGCCAGCATTGAGCTTGTGCCGCTCCAGGGTGAAGAACTCCATCGCCAGTTGCAGCTGCTCGGCCTGGCTGCTCATCTCCTCGGCAGTGGCGGCAAGCTCTTCGCTGCAGGATGCGTTCTGCTGGGTCACCTGACTCAGCTGGTTCATGGCGATGTTGATCTGGCTGACGCCGGTTGACTGCTCGGCGGAAGCGGCGCTGATCTCCTGCACCAGATCCGAGGTCTTGTTGATGGAGGGCACCATCTGATCGAGCAGGCGTCCCGCTTTCTCCGCCATGTCGACGCTGCTTGATGCCAGCTCGCCAATCTCCTGGGCTGCTACTTGGCTGCGCTCCGCCAGCTTGCGTACCTCGGCAGCCACCACGGCGAAGCCCTTGCCGTGATCGCCTGCCCGGGCCGCCTCGATGGCGGCGTTGAGGGCCAGCAGATTGGTCTGGTAGGCGATGTCATCTATGATGCCGATCCGCTTGGCAATCTGCTTCATGGCATCGACCGTGAGCTTGACCGCCTCGCCGCCTTCTACTGCCTCCTTTGCCGCCTTGCTGGCCATGCCATCGGTGACCTGGGCGTTGTCGGTGTTCTGGTTGATGCTGGCGCTCATCTGCTCGATGGAGGCGCTGGTTTCCTCCATGCTGGAAGCCTGCTCGCTGCTGGACTGGCTGATGGACTGGGCGGTGGCGCTGACCTGCTCGGCGGCGCTGGAGAGGTTGTCGGATGCTCCCAGCACCTCGGTGACAATGTTGGTGAGTGAGACGATGGTCTGGTTGAGGGAGTCCTTGGTCGTGCCGAATACGCCGGGATAATCGGCCTCTATGTGCTGGGTCAGATCCCCGCGAGCCAGTGATTGAACCACCCTGATCACGTCGTTGAGACTGGTGTCGATCACCTCGGCGATACGGTTTATCCCCTCCCCAAGGTTCTGGAAGAAGCCGCTCTTGCCGGTGAGATCCATGCGACGGTGCAGTTCGCCATTGATGACGGACTGGACGATTTCCGACATCTCCCGCTCGATGGCGACCTCCTTGGTGCGATCCGACCACTCGACCACGGAGCCCAGCCGCTCGCCATCGTCGCCGAATACCGGGTTGGCAATGAGGGCGAAAGTGCGTCCCCCCAGCATGATCTGGGTACGATAGGTGTTGTTCAGCTTGGCCAGCATGCTGCGTTGATGGCCCGGATTCTTGTGAAAGCTGTCGATGTTGGCGCCCATCAGGTTGGCCGAGTTGAAGTGGTGCAGCTCCTTGCGGATGTCGGTTTCAGCCTGGCCCAGCATTTCCCTGACCGCTTCGTTCATGTAGATGATGTTGAGATCGGTATCGGCGATCATCACGTTGGTGCTGGCCCCGTCGAGCGCCTTCTTGACTCGCAGACTTTCGGCGGCCGCCTGCTTGGCGGCGGCATTGGCAGCTTTCACTTCATTCTCGATGGCGATCTCCTTGGTGCGGTCGGCCCACTCCACCACGGAGCCGAGCCGCTCGCCACCGTCATTGAAAACAGGGTTGGCGATCAGGGAGAAGGTGCGGCCTCCGACCGTGATCTGGGTGCGGTAGGTCTTGTCCAGCTTGGCCAGCATGTTGCGCTGGTGGGAGGGCTCCTTGTGGAAAGTATCGATGTTCTTGCCCATCAGGTGCCTGACGTCGAAGCTCGGCAGATCCTTGCGAATATCCGATTCTGCCAGTCCCAGCATGGCCAGCACGGCTTCATTCATGTAGACGATGTTCAAATTGGTATCGGCGATCATCACATTGGTCGAGGCACCATCCAGCGCCTTGCGCACTCGCAGGTTTTCTTCGTAGAGCGCCTGATTGGCCTCGCGAGCGGCGAGCGCACTGCCAAGGCGATCTCCTAGCAGCCCCAGTACGGCATTGAACTCCTGGCAGAGCTCCTTGAGAGGGCCGGTGAGCGTATCCAGCTCTAGCTGGGCGGACTGTTTGCCTTGCTGGATCCCCTGAGCCAGGGTGCGGGTTGCACCAGTCAACTGGCGCAGTTGTTCCTGCAGCAAGGCATGAGCATTGCCGTTGCCAAACAGATTGCCAAAGAGTGATTGAGTCATGGGCCTTATCCTTGTGCGACATGTCATTGCTGTGTGGTGGAGCGAAACGCTGATTTATGTTGTTGTCATGGCGTTTGTGGTTTTTGTTCCAGCAGCCGTTCCTGCTGTTGAGTCAGCTCGCTGAGCTGGGCCATCTCGTCGATGGAGAGCACCTTCTCGGTATTGATGAGAATGACGAACTTGCCGTTGACCTTGCCCATGCCACTGATGAAGTCGGCCCGGATGCGGGCCCCGAAGCTTGGTGGCGGCTCAATCTCGTTGCAGGGGATGGTCAGCACCTCGGAGACGGAGTCCACCACCACGCCAATGTCCTGATTGCCGTGTTCCGGGTCGTCCGGGTGCACGTTCTCGATGATCACGATGCAGCTGCGGCGAGTGATGCTGGAGGGGGCATTGCCAAAACGGGCGTTGAGATCCACCACAGAGACGACGGCGCCCCTCAGGTTGATCACACCCCGGATAAAACTCGGCATCATGGGGATGGGGGTGATGTTGCCGTATTCGATGATCTCCTTGACCCCGAGAATGTTGATGGCAAACATCTCGCCGTTGATGAGAAAAGTCAGGTACTGGGCATCACCCTGATTGTCATGTACCAGCGTGCCAGGCTGGGCGACCACTTCGGTAGACATGCTCATGAGGCTCTCCGGTTAAAAGCGGACAAAATCGGTTTCGTCAACCTGCGGTTGCGCAGCCACATTGCCATGCAACGGAGGCTGGGCCGGCATCACAAACTTGCCTCTGGGAGGCACCCCCTTGTGCAGGTTTTCGACCTGTCTGGGTGAGCGGCCGCTGCCTTGCAGGGAGAAAAAGTCCATGGTCTGCTGCAGCTCGTTGGCCTGGGAGCTCATCTCCTCCGCGGTGGCGGCCAGCTCCTCGCTGCTGGCAGCATTTTGCTGGGTCACCTGATTGAGCTGGCTCATGGCCAGGCTGATCTGGTTGGCGGCGCTGGCCTGTTCCCCGGAGGCGGCGTTGATCTCCTGCACCAGATCCGAGGTCTTGCGAATGGAGGGCACTATCTTGTCGAGCAGACTGCCCGCCTTCTCGGCGGTATCGACGCTGCTTGACGAGAGTTCGCCTATCTCCTGCGCCGCGATCTGGCTGCGTTCGGCCAGCTTGCGGACCTCGGCGGCGACCACAGCAAAGCCTTTGCCATGTTCACCGGCCCTGGCCGCCTCAATGGCGGCATTGAGCGCCAGCAGATTGGTCTGGTAGGCAATGTCGTCGATGATGCTGACCTTGCGGGCGATCTGCTGCATCGCGGCAACCGTCTGTTGTACCGAACGGCCCCCTTCGGTGGCCTCCAGTACGGCGCTGCTCGCCATGTTGTCGGTCACCTTGGCGTTGTCCGTGTTCTGGTTGATGCTGGCGCTCATCTGCTCGATGGAGGCGCTGGTCTCTTCCACGCTGGCCGCTTGCTCACTGGTGGCCTGGCTGAGGGACTGGGCCGTGGTGCTGACCTGGTTGGAGGCGTTGGTCAGGTTGTCGGCGGCGTTGCGAACTTCCTCGATGATGGCGGTCAGCGCGGCGATGGTGCTGTTGAGGCCATCCTTGGTCTGACCGAAAATCCCCGGATAGGGCTGCTCAATCTTCTGGGTGAGGTCACCCTGCGACAGGGCGGTGGCAATGCGCATCACGTCGTTGAGGCTGGTGTCGGTCACGTTGGAGAGACGATTGAGCAGTTCGGAGAGGCGCTTGATGTAACCCTGCCGTCCGTCCAGTTCAATCTTGTAGCTGAAATCCCCCTGTTCGACGGCGGCAGTCACCAGCGTTTCTATGTCTGTAATGAGGGACGTCAGCTTGTTGACCATGTTTTGCATGGCCAGCAACAGCTGGCCGGCTTCATCGTGGGCACCGATGTCGATAGTGACGTCGAGATTGCCGTCCGCCAGGTGGTTGGCAACCTGCAGGGCCTGGTTGATGGGAGAGATGATGCTGCGAATGAGGACGATGCCAAACCAGGCTGCGGCCACCATGCCGGCGGCGACCACAGCCATCATGGTAAGCAGCATGACGTCATACCAGGCCTGGGCCTGTTCGTATTCGGATTTGGCAACGTCGAGCTGCAGACTGACCAGCTCGGTTATCTTGCTGCCGATGGGGTCGATAGAGTTGTAGAGTTTGCCGTCAAACTCATTGAGCGTATCCGCAATGACACCATGTTGATTTGAGAGAAAGACCTCCAGCCTGGTGATGTCTCGATCCGCGGTATTGAACAGGCTGTTGGCCTCGGCCGACAGCTTCTGTTCGGCTGCGGTCAGCTTGGTGGCCTGATAGTGTTGCCACTCCAGCTTGATCTGCTGCTGGGCATGCTGGATCTGCTGCAACGCCTCCTCGGCGCTGACGAGACCGGCATTGGCCTTGTTGACATTGTCTATGATGGCGACGGCGTAGTTGTCCGAGATGGTTTTGAGCTGCTTGAGCGGCACCACCCGGTCGTTGTAGACCCGCTGCAGCCCTTTGTTGCTGCTATGCATGTTGTAGAGCCCGAGCACACCTACGCCGAACAGCAGCACGCAGAGCAGGCAGAGCAGAATGGTGAGTCGTATCTTGATGGTGGAGTTTTTGAACATGTCAGGCTCCTGATGTTAATTGACTCTTGGTTGGGATTGCAGACGTGGAATGGCGTACTGGCTCAGTTGGCCCAGCTCCTGGTCGATGGCATGCTGGATCAGAGAGGGAATATCCAGAATGAGGGCTACCTCGCCGCCACCCAGAATGGTGGAGCCGCTGATCCCCTGCAGGCGCTGGAACAGCTTGCCGAGCGGTTTGATGACGGTCTGGAACTCTCCCAGCAGCTCGTCGACCACCAATCCAGATTTCTTGCCGCCGTGGCTGACAACCACGATATTTTCCCGGCGGCCACGGCTTCCCTCGACATCGAAGTAGTGCTGCAGCCGGACGAATGGCAGCACTTCACCACGCAGATTGATGTAGTTGCGCCCCTGGGTATCGGCCAGCGCGCTCTGGGTCAGCTCCACGCACTCGATCACCATGTCGAGGGGGATAACGTAGTAAGTGGTGCTGACGCGCACCAGAAAACCATCGATGATGGCCAGAGTCAGCGGCAACCGGATCTGCACCCGGGTGCCGAGGCCAGGCTTGCTGTCCAGCTCGACGCTGCCACGCAGGGCCTGGATATTGCGTTTGACCACATCCATGCCCACCCCGCGTCCGGAGAGATTGGTGATGGCCTCCGCGGTGGAGAAGCCGGGCTCGAAGATGAGCTGGTAGATCTCCTGATCCGACAGGGTGGCATTGGCTGCTGCCAGCCCCCGCTCCTGCGCTTTTTGCAGGATCCTGGCCTTGTTGAGGCCGGCACCATCGTCCTGGATCTCGATGACAATGCTGCCGGAGTCGTGATAGGCGTTGAGGGTCAGGGTGCCCCGTGCCTGCTTGCCGGCCGCCAGCCGTTTCTCGGCCGCTTCTATGCCGTGATCCATGGCATTGCGCACCAGATGCATCAAGGGATCGCCGATCTTCTCCACCACAGACTTGTCCAGCTCGGTGTCGCCGCCGGTGATCACCAGCGCTATGTCCTTGTTCAGCTCGTGGCTGACATCCCGCACCACCCGCTGGAAGCGGTTGAAGGTATCGCCGATGGGCACCATGCGCAGGCGCAGGGCACCATCGCGGATCTCTTCGACCAGCATGGCAATGGTGGAATTGGCCTCCTGCAGCTGGCTGTCCCGTGAACGCTGGGCCAGCAGGTTGGCGCCGGAGCTGGCCACGACCAGTTCTCCCACCAGATTGATCAACTCATCCAGCTTGTCGGCGTGGACCCGGACATAACGTCCTTCCTTGTTCTTGTTCTCCTTGCTCTGATTCTGTTTCTTGAGCGCGGCGTCCACCACCACTTCGTTGACGGCACCCTGGGCGATCAGGATCTCCCCCAGCTTGTTGGTGTCGGCCTGCGGCTGTTCATGTTGGGCTTGCAGGCCGAGCGCAAGCTCGCCGGCCGTCAGTGCGCCTGTTTTGACCAGCAGTTGCCCCAGCATCTCGTTGTCTTCCGGCAGGGCGTTGATGAGCGCTATGTACTCGGCGATCTTGCTGTGGGGCGGCAAGATGCTGATGAGACAGTCGTCTCGCACGAATTCGAACACGTCGCTCAGGGCACTCTTGTCGGCCTGGGAGTCCAGATCGATCTCGTAGCCGAGGTAACAGCTCTCCGGATCGAACTGTTCCCACTCCGGCAGGGCATGGTGAATGGTCTCGATGGCGCAGAGGGTGCCCATGGTACCGAGGTAGCGCAGGAAAGAGGTGGGATCCATGCCGTTGCGCAGCACGTCAGGACCAAAGCGCAGGGAAATGTGCCACAGGGAGGTAGCGCTGACATGACCCTCCTCCTTGCTGACCGGATCGGCATCGGCAGGCTGGGTCCGCTCCGGCAGCGTGGTCTGGTTGCCGCTTTGGTGACGGGCCAGATTGCGCCGCAGCAACTCATCCTGAGCCTGTTCATCCGCACCAAGGGCTTCCCCCTGTTCAGCTACCAGGCTGACCAGGCGTTCGATGTGATCCCGACTCTCCAGCAGATCCCTGATGAGGGGGGCACTTATCGCCAGCTGCTGGTTGCGCACCTGATCGAGCAGGTCCTCGACGATGTGGGTGAAGCTGACGATGGGTTGCAGGCCGAACAAGCCGGCGGAACCCTTGATGGTGTGCGCCGCCCGGAAGATGGCGCCGATGAGCTCGCCATTGTCCGGGTCGTTCTCCAGGGTCAGCAGCGCGGACTCCATCTCCTCCAGCAGCTCGCGCGCCTCGGCGATATAGGTTTGCAGGGCCTGATCAAGATTGATGCTCACGAATGACTCCTTGTCCGCAGAACCGGTTAGGCGTGATCGGCGTGGGGAATGAGGGTGGGATCACCGAAGAAGGCCGCCAGCTGGCACAGCTCAAGGGCATCTAGCACGGCATGGCTGTGCATGACCAGATGCAGCGGATAGCCTCCCTGCTGCGCCGTCTTCTTGGCCGCCAGCAGCAGCTGCAAACCGGCGCTGTCCATTTCGCTGACCTGGGAGAGATCCAGTTCCAGCTCCTGCTGGCGATAGAGCAGGGGTGTTAGCGCCTGTTTCAGCTCGGCTGCTGTGTAGATGGTCATCTCGCCCGAGATGGTCACGACACACTTGTGCTCACCCGTTTCGATTTGCAGCGGCATGAACGCCTCCCGGCTCAGGGCATGATGAGCTTGGCCACGGCAGCCAGCATCTGATCCGGCTGGAACGGCTTGACCACCCAGGCCTTGGCTCCAGCGGTCTGTCCCTCCTGCTTCTTGCTGTCCTGGGACTCTGTCGTCAGCATGATCACCGGAGTGAACTTGTAGCTGGCCAGCTTCTTGGCCTCCTTGACGAAACTGATGCCGTCCATGTTCGGCATGTTGACGTCACTGATGATGAGGTTGATCTTCTTGCCGTCGAGCTTTTTGAGGGCATCCTTGCCGTCACTGGCCTCCATCACCTCGTAACCGGCTCCCTTGAGTGTCATGCCGACGACCTGGCGTATGGTGGCCGAGTCATCCACGATCAGGACTGTTTTGGGCATATATCTCTCCTAGAAAAAAGTGACATCAGCATTGCTGGATGGGGTTGCCGCCTGGTGCTGGCGACCATGATGAATGTTGCGTTGTTCATCGGTGGCGTATGAGAGCTCCATGTCCGCCAACCAGCTCTCCGCATCGATCCGGATGGGGCCTGACTGGTGTGTTCTGTTGCGTGACGAGACCAGGTGGTCGTTGAGGCTGTCCATGTTTTGACGCACATGGCTGAGGATTTGACTGACCCTATCCTGGAACTGTAACGAAACGATGACATCGGAGATCTCGCGATGGATCCCGCTGCTCTCGCTCTGCAACAGGGCTGCGGATTCTGCCAGGCTAGTGGTGGCCATCCGAAAGCGTTCCAGTACCTGCTCGATGGCGTGTTCGGCATCGCTGACGGCAACCTGGTCGCGCCCGGCCGCGCTCTCGGCAATCTGGAAGGCGCGGCCGATGCCGGCATTGATGGTGTCAACCTTGTCGGTCATCTTCTGGGCGGTCTCGCTGGAGAGGCGCGACAGGGTGCGCACCTCGTCAGCCACCACGGCGAAGCCACGACCAGCCTCACCGGCCCGAGCCGCTTCGATGGCGGCGTTGAGGGCCAGCAGGTTGGTCTGGGAGGCTATCTTGGCCACGTCGAGCGCCATGGTGTTGAGCTCTATGGTGTAGGCGGTGAGCGTCTTGATCTCCGCCAGCATGGCATCGCGGTTGGCCTGGGTGGAGTGCATGATGGTGATGACCTGATTGAGCTGGGCCTGACTCTGGGCCAGCACGGAGGCCATGCCGGCCGATTTTTCACCACCCAGATCGCCGGCGGCATGGTGGGAGGCGGCGACCGCCTCTTCCAGTTTGGTGGTCAGGCCGGCGAAGCGCTGGGTGAGGTCGATCATGGCTCCTTCGGTTTGCTGGCGAGAGTTTTCAATCTGTTGCGACCAGATAGGCACCGCTTTTTCACATACCTGCTCGAGCCCGATGATGGAGTGGTTGAGTCCGTTATCGGCAAATGGGTGGGTTTGCTTCGCCTCACTCTCTTTGTCGGCGGGTTTGGCGTGGTAGTGGCGGGCGCTCCAGAGGGTGGCGGCCAGTGCAGCCGCCAGATTGGCCAGCAGATAAGGGAGGGGGCTGCCCGCGAGCAGCAACAGCAGGGTGCTGAACAGGCCCAGGCCAAGGCCGCAAGCCCAGCTGACCGGCTCCCAGAAGGCTAAGGTGTGTGCCCGTGTGTTGTCTGTCATACGCAAACTCGCCCCTGCTCTTGAATGTGAAGAGGGTGAGCCGTCATTTCAGTCAGACTGAATGAGCCAAGCGCAACCCGCTAATTATCAATAACTCAGTAAGGTTAGCGCAAAAAAATCGCCTGGTTACAAATTGCTCTTTCTTGCTTGGGGTTACTGAGAAAAATGGAATATGGAGGGGACGCTTGGCAGCTTGCAGCCCCTTGCTGGCGGGGAATGGCGTATCTGCACAATAAGGAAGGAGGGGAGAACGAAAAAGAGCCTGCATATGGCAGGCTCTCGGCGTTGTGCGGGCGGCTTATGCCTCGTTGGCGTGGGCCTTCTGGCACCCTTCCACTGCATGGGCGATGAGTTCGAGCGCGCTCTTGTCGCACGGCGGCAGTTCGGCCTCGCACGCCTTGATGGGTGTCACGCGATCGCCCCACTTGATGATGGCGGCGCCCCAGGTCAGGCCGGCACCGAAGGCGGCGGTCAGCAGATAGCTGTTCGGCTGGACGCGGCCCTGTTCCAGTGCCTCGCACAGGGCGATGGGCACGGTGGCGGCGGAGGTGTTGCCGTAGTGCTCGATGTTGACCATCACCTTCTCCATCGGCGCGTTCATGCGCTTGGCTAGGGTCTCGATGATGCGGATGTTGGCCTGGTGCGGCACGATCAGATCGATCTGCTCCGGTGCGATGCCGGCCTGTGCCAGTACCGTGTTGGTGGCTTCGCCCATGCCGCGTACGGCCCGCTTGAAGATCTCCTGGCCTTCGAAATTGAAGGTGAAGAGGCCGTCGATGTCGGCAAAACGCACCCGGTCGGTACCGAAGTTCGGCACGTGCAGGATCTCGCGTGCCTCGCTGTCACAACCCAGCTTGTTGGCGATGAGACCGCTCTCCTGCTCGCTCGCTTCGATCACCACGGCGCCAGCGCCGTCGCCAAACAGCACAGCGGTATCGCGACGGGCCCAGTCCAGCAGATAGGTGAGTCGCTCGGCGCCGATCACCAGCACCTTCTTCATCATGCCGGTCTGTACCAGCGAGGTGGCGACCGAGAGGGAGTAGACGAAACCGGTGCAGGCGGCGTTGAGGTCGAACACGGCGGCATTGGTGGCGCCCAGCTTCTTCTGCACCGCGGAGGCGGCGCTCGGCAGCAGGTTGTCCGGCGTGGCGGTGGCCAGGATGATGCCATCGAGGTCGCTGGCTTCCAGCCCGGCGCAGGCCAGCGCACGACGGCCGGCCAGGGTGGCCAGATCGGAGGTGCTGACATGGGAGATGCGGCGAGCCTTGATGCCGGTGCGCGGGTAGATCCACTCATCCGACGTATCCATGATGGTGCTGAGGTCGTCGTTGGTCAGTACGGAGGGAGGCAGGCATTTGCCCCAGCCTGTGATATTGGCGTATTTCATCTTGTTACCGCTTCTCAAGTGGATCGCCCGCGGGCGGAAAATCGCGCAATTATGCCGCACGGGGCAACCACTGTCATCTTGTGGTCATGGTTATCTGGCTGCAGGGTCACGCCAGGTTGCGGGGGCCGGCGGGAAATTTCGCTTAAACCACAGGGCTTGGCTGCCCTAAGATAGGGCTTTCGCCACTGGATGGAACCACCCCTTGCACAAAGCCAATCTCAACCTGCTACCCACCCTCAAGGTGTTGCTGGAGACCCGCAACATCAGCCGGGCGGCGGAGCTGCTGCACCTGAGCCAGCCTTCCATCAGCAAGCAGCTTGGCCAGCTGCGCAGCGAGTTTGGCGACGAGCTGCTGGTGCGGGAGGGGCAGCGCTGGCTGCTGACGCCACGGGCCGAGGCGCTGGCTGCCCAGCTGGCGGACTCCCTCGGTGCGCTGGAGCGACTCTACGAGGCTCCCGGTTTTGACCCGAGTCGCTGCGAGCGGGTGTTCCGGCTCGCCTCTTCCGATTACGTGGCCCAGCATATCCTGCCGGACATCTGCGCGGCGCTGGCCAGGGAGGCGCCGCTGGCGGCGCTGGAGTACAGCCTGTGGGACAAGCGCCTGCTGCCGCAACTGTGGCAATCCGAGCTGGACATGGTCTCCACCATCACCGAACTGGTGCCGGATCAGATCCGCGGCCTGCATCAGGGGGAAGATCGGCTGGTGGTGTTGATGGGTAGCCACCATCCGTTGGCGGGGCGCTCGCTGAGTCTGGATGACTACCTCGCCTGGCCCCATTTGCAGGTGAGCGGCGGGGGCGACAAGGACAGCCCGGTGGAGCAGGTGCTGGCACCCCAGGGGCTGAGTCGGCGTTGGTTTGCCCGGGTGCCCTTCTTTCAGGCGGCGGTGGAGGTGTTGCTGCGCACCGACTGCCTGCTGACCACCCCGGCTCACATCGCCTGGCAGCTATCCTGTGAGCACGCCCTGCATTTTTGCGATCTGCCGTTTGTCAGCCGCACCCAGCAGTATCATCTGCTGTGGCATCAGCGCCACCATCAGGATCCGGCCCACAAGTGGTTTCGCGAACTGGCCTATCCCTTCCTGCGCGAGCACCTGCAGCGCACGGTGGCGGCGAGCCGCAAGGTGTTGAACCCGCCCCGCTAGCAACAGACGCTTGTGTTGGCCTATAGCCATTGGCTATGGGTTCTATTCCCAACTTTCACTTCTGGCATAACCAGGGGCCCTTTACCCTGAGCGCAGACATTCATCTTCCGCTTGAGACAAGGAACACCATGGAATTGACGAGTTGGCTGGCTCTGGCCGCAATCTGCGTGATGGGCGCCATCAGCCCGGGGCCGAGCCTGGCACTGATCATCCGCAACACGGTGCAGGGAGGGCAGGGGCACGGTGTGGCCACCGCCCTTGGCCACGGCCTCGGGGTGGGCATCTATGCGCTGATAACGGCTTTGGGCCTCGCCATCCTGATCACCCAGACCCCGCTGTTGTTTGACGTAATTCGCTACGGTGGCGCCGCGTTTCTCGCCTGGCTTGGGGTCAAGGCGTTGCTGGCCAAGCCCGTCAAGGGGGAGGTGAGCGAAGAGGTGCACCAGCTGCGCGGTCGGCAAGGCGCTTTCGAAGGCTTTATGGTGGCCTTTCTCAACCCCCAGCTCGCGGTCTTCTTCATCGCCCTGTTCAGTCAGTTTGTGCATGCCGACACCGGCTGGCGCGAGGGGGGCATCATGATGCTCACCGCCGGTGGCATAGATGCGATCTGGTATGTGCTGGTGGCGCTGGTGCTCTCTCGTGGTCCCGTGCTGGCCTGGCTCAAGGCCAAGTCCTTCGTCATCGACAAGGTGAGCGGTCTGGTGCTGCTGGGGCTGGCCCTGAAGGTGGTGCTCTGATCCAATCCTGTATTTTGCGGTGATCTTAAGCGGGATCAAGGCGGGGAGGGTGGCAATGTCCTAGAGTGGCGCCCATTTGCTGTCCGCCCTGATCCCGAGACCATGCACCAGAACAAGCACCCGTTAAGCCACCACAACCGGTTGGAGCTGCTGGCTCCGGCCAAGAACCTCGCCTACGGCATCGAAGCCATCAATCACGGTGCCGATGCCATCTACATGGGCGGCCCCGCCTTTGGTGCCCGCAGCGCGGCAGGCAACAGCATAGAGGATATCGAAGCGCTGGCGCGCCATGCCCACCGCTTCGGCGCCCAGGTCTTCGTCGCCTTCAACACCCTGCTGCACGATCACGAGCTGGAGCAGGCCCGGCGGCTGACCTACCAGATCTACGAAGCGGGGGCCGATGCGCTGATCGTGCAGGACATGGGGCTGCTGGCGCTCGACCTGCCCCCCATCGCGCTGCACGCCAGTACCCAGACCGATAACCGCACCCCGGAGAAGGTGAAGTTTCTGCAGGATGTGGGCTTCTCCCAGGTGGTGCTGGCGCGCGAGCTGTCCCTTGCGCAGATCCGCGAGATCAGTGCGGCCACCAATGTGCAGCTGGAGTTCTTTATCCACGGTGCGCTCTGCGTCTCCTACAGCGGTCAGTGCAACATCAGCCACGCCCGGACCGGCCGCAGCGCCAACCGCGGCGAATGTGCCCAGCTCTGTCGGCTGCCTTGCTCGCTGCAAAAGCCGGATGGCGAGGTGCTGGTGGCTGACAGCCACCTGCTCTCCCTCAAGGATATGGATCAGACCGACAACCTGGAGGCGCTGATCGAAGCGGGGATCCGCTCGTTCAAAATCGAGGGGCGCCTCAAGGGGCTCGACTACGTCAAGAACGTCACCGCCTGGTATCGGCAGAAGCTCGACGCCATTCTGGAGCGCCGCAGCGATCTGGTGGCCTCCTCAGCCGGCCGCTGCAGCTACAGCTTCACGCCGGATCCGAAAAAGAGCTTCAACCGCGGCAGCACCGATTACTTCCTCCATGGTCGCAAGCCCGGGATCGACTCCACCCAGAGCCCGAAATACGTGGGCGAGCCGCTGGGCCGGGTCACCAGTATCACCAGGGATGGCATCGAGATCGACGGCAAGCAGGTCACCCTCAACAACGGCGATGGCCTTGGCTTCTTCAAGCCGAACAACGAGCTGGTGGGGATGCGCCTGAACAAAGTAGAAGGTAAGCAGTTACTCCTGTCAGAGCGTATGCCTGGCTTGAAGGTGGGCACAGAAATCTACCGCAACCACGATCAGGCGTTCAGCAAGGTGCTGGAGAAGGCGAGCGCCGATCGCCGCATCCGGGTCGATATGGTGCTGGCAGAGTGTGATGAGGGATTGCGCCTCACGCTCACCGATGAGCAGGGCATCAGCGCCGCCGTCACGCTCCCCTGTGACAAACAGCCGGCCGACAACCCGGAACGGGCACTGCAACAGGCGCGCGATCAGCTCGGCAAACTCGGCAATACCCTGTTCGTGGCGCGCAAGGTTGAGTTGGCGTTTACTCACCCGCTATTCATTGCCGCATCCATGCTCAACGGTTTGCGCCGGGATGGCATCGCCGCGCTGGAGGCTGCCCGTCTGGCCGGCTACCAGCGCCCCGAGCGGCGCATCGCCCTGCGGGATATCCATTATCCCCAGCACCGTCTCTCCTACCTTGGCAACGTGCTGAACAGCGCGGCCGAGCAGTTCTTCCGCGAGCACGGGGTGGAGCGCATCGCCCCCGCCTATGAGACGAACAAGGAGGAGCGGGAAGTGGTGCTGATGATCACCAAACACTGTATCCGTTACAGCCAGAACCTCTGCCCGAACGAGGTGCCGGGCCTCAAGGCCGAGCCACTGGAGCTCAAGATGGGCAAGGACACCTTCCGCCTGCGGTTTGATTGTCACCGCTGTGAAATGCACGTGATGGGGAGTTTGAAACGCTGAGGAGCACGATGCCGCCAGGTTCCATGCACATGGCTGGGGTTGTGTGACCCGTTTTGCCTTGAGTTATCATCCTGTGCCAGGGATCCCCAGCAAGCTGCAAGGAAGGACCTATGCTCGCACTCTCCATCGTGGCGCCCCATGGCGCCAATATTGCTTCGGGCAAGAAGACGCTCGAGGCTCGCTCGTGGTTGCCTCCCTCACTGCCCATTCGCGACCTGCTGATCGTTGAAAATGGCCGATACCTCAGCGCCGATCATCCTGTGGATCCGGCCGGTCGAGCGGTCGCCCTGGTTGATATCGAGGAGGCCCATGAGTGGCAACCCGATGAGGTGTTGGCCGCCTGCTCCGGGGGCTGGGAGCCGGGTTACTTTGCATGGCGGCTGTCCAACGTGCGTCCTGTGGTCGATGGGCCCGTGGTGCCGGCGCAGAGGAAGTTGTATGAGGTAGACGGCTCGGGCGTTCTGGGCGCACATTGCGGCTAAAACAGGGCTGGGCAGAGGAACAGGCATCGGCTTGTGGGTTGATACCCATGGAGAGTGTTATCGGAGGTGGTGAGGTGGCCGCACAGCCCCTTCGATACTGCACAGAGCAAGCTTGGTGCGAGCAGCATGTACAGGGATGGCGCCCCTGCTGGATTGCCGGTGCGGGGAGGTGCCTTCAAGATTTTCAATTATTGGAATTTATTCAGAAACGCCTCTAATGCCTCTCCTGGGTTCTCTTTTTCAGATGAGATCATGCTGATCCCCCATTGCTCAAGGACGGCCTCTTGTACCGGATTCGACCTGGCCGAGAAAATATACGATTTCGGCTGGGCATCACCCGCCCGGTTGGCTTTCCATAATTTGGAAAGTTTGTAAAATAAAAGCCGCAGGTTGATATCGGCCAAACTATACCCGATAAACAGCACTGATTTACCCAGCACATCCGAACGCAGTTTTATATCCAGTGGTGTTTCGAATTCAAGCCGCTCAAAATAGCTGGTCTCATCAATGACAATGGACTTGTCATCATCAAAATCACCATGAAATTTTACAACTTGTACCTTGTCACTTTTGATCCTGGTAAAGTCTGATACCGATGCGATTTTGGTAAATGGCTTGCCATAATATGCGAGGGCATGCTCTATCCAGCGGTCATAGTTGGTGGTGTATATTATCGGAAAGTTAGCTTTGGCAATGTATTCATGGACTTTGGACGTTGAAATATCAATGTCAGGCGAATGCCAAACTCTGTCCATCCAGCTTCTTAAAGGGCCTATGCTGCCTTTTTGTAAACGATAATATTCTGCCAGCGCATAGTGATCGCCAAAAGACTTGTATATTTCAGGCTCATAGCCCAGATCCTTGGCGATCTTGTCGAGCAGGGTTGACCATGATGGAAGACCAAGGTTCATCGATACCCCGGCCCCCACAAAAAGAATGACATTGCCTTGTCTAAAGGCAGATAGTAGCTGCTCCATATTTAATCTCTCCTTAATAAATATGGTTCTGCCACTATACTCGGGTTAGAAAAATCGATGAAATCGTAAATCTGCGGTGGATATTATTTTATGATAGATAGTGTCTATGGCTTATAGGCATTACATTATCTTTCACTGATATTCTCCAGTTGCAGCAACGCCTTTTTAATCTCCAGTCCCCCCGCATAGCCGGTCAGGCTGCCGTTCTGGCCGATCACCCGATGGCACGGAATGATGATCGAGAGCGGGTTGCGGCCGTTGGCAGCCCCCACTGCCCGCACCGCATTGGGCTTGCCGATGGCGCGGGCGATGTCGCCGTAACTGCGGGTCTCGCCGTAGGGGATGTCGCACAGCGCCTGCCAGACCACTTGCTGAAACGCCGTGCCTCTTGGTGCGAGCGGCAGGGTGAAGTGTTGCAGGCGGCCGGCAAAGTAGGCCTCAAATTGCGCGAGAAAAGGGGCCAGCGCCGTCTTGTCCTGTTGCCAGTCGCGCATCTCGGGCAGTGCGCGCAGCCCCGCTACAAAGCCCACGTGCAACAGGCCGCGCTCGTCGATGGCCACCAGCAGATCGCCGCAGCGGCTGGGCAAGATATCGTAGCGGATCATGGGGTTGTCTCCTCTGCTTGGTTGTCGCTTGATGTGCGGCCTGGTGCCGACTTGGTCAACAGTGCTGGCTGCTCGCTCATGGCATGCCACAGCCAGCTCGCCGCGTAGCCGCGCCAAGGCCGCCACCCTTCGCTGTGGGCCAGTACCTCCTTCACCGGCAACTTGGTGCCGCCCCCCAGCGCTTTTTGCAATACCAGATCCGAGGCGGGGAAGGCATCCGGATCCAGTCCGCAGCGCAGCCGCCAGTAGGCGACCGTCCAGGGGCCGATGCCGGGCAGCGCCAGTAGTTGCTCATCGCTGGCGCAGGTCAAGCTCAACTCGCCGCTGGCCAGCGCCTGTGCCAGCCCCTGCAGCGTTCTGATCCGGCTGCCGGGCATGCCGATACCGTCCAGGTTCAGCTCGCACAGCTGGGTGGGGGTGGGCAACTGCGCCACCCCGAATTGCGCCTCGGTGCGTGCCACCAGCCGCCCGAGTATGGTGATGGCCCCCTTGACCGACACTTGCTGGCCGACGATGGCGCGCAGCATCACCTCGTACTCGTCCCAGCCGGCGGGCAGCCGAACCCCCGGCCAGCGTGCCTGCAGGCGTGCCAGCAGCGGATCCTGCCCGAGCCGCGCACCGATGCGCTGCATGTCGGCATCGAGATCCCACATCCGGCGCACCCGATACAGCAGATCAGGCAGCGCGGCGGGCGGCAGATCATGGACGCTGAGCTGCAGGCTGTGCCCCTTGCCCTGGCTGATGCGCACCCGTGCGAGCCGATCGCCGACCCGGTGCAGGCGTTCATACACCTCGCCATCTACCCGTTCCAGCCCCGGAATGGCGCGCAGCCGGTAGAACGCCAGCATGGCCGCCACGTCGTACGGGGGGCGGTAGGGCAGTTGCAGCGTGAGCATCGCCCCCTCCTCGCTCTGTGGCGCAGCCTGCGTCAGGGCGGCGGCGTCGCCGGTTGGCTCGCTCTGACGACGCAGCGCCCGCGGCGCCAGCCCGTATGCCTGCTGCCAGGCGTCGTTGAAGCGGCGAATGCTGGCAAAGCCCGCCGCAAACGCGATGTCGGTGATGGGTAGCCGGGTTTCGGTCAACAGCCGCTTGGCGAGCAGCAGCCGGCGCGTCTGCTCCACCTGTTTTGGCGAAGCGCCGAGGTGCTGCTCGAACTGGCGGCGCAGCGTGCGCTCACTGATGCCGGCCTGTTCTGCCAAGGTAGTGAGCGAGCCTTCCGCCAGTTCGCCGCGATCGATTCGGGCCAGCAGGCGCGCCAGCGTCGGTGGCAGATCGCCGGGCGCAGCGGGCGCGAGCTCAGGCCGGCAGCGCAGGCAGGGGCGCAGGCCGTGCTGCTCCGCTGCGGCGGCGCTTTGGAAGTAGCGCACGTTGTGCTCGTGCGGTGGCCGCGCCGGACAGACAGGGCGGCAGTAGATGCCGGTAGAGAGCACGCCGGTAAAGAAGCGGCCGTCGAAGCGCGCATCGCGGGCCAGGCGGGCGGCATGGCACTGCTCGGCGCTGAGCGGCAGGCCTGACTCATCCTCTGGGGCCGGCGGCATCGTCATGGCGGGATCTGTTGGCATCGGTGGCTCCTTGCGCCGAAAACGGGGTGGGCACGGCGGCCCGGATGAGTGAGAGACTAAGCAGGAACGAAGGCGATGACTAGCCAGAAACGGACAGCAATTGAAATAAAACCGATGCCGCGTGCACGGTATGAAAAACAGATCGGTTTGATGGGGCAAGTGTGCGAATCTGGGCTGACAACATCCAAGGAGGAGAGAGCCATGCCAGGACCCGCACGTGCCGGCGCCCTGATCTACGCCAGGGATCCCGGCCTG
Organism: Aeromonas sp. s5; assembly: GCF_040907865.1. Lineage (NCBI taxonomy): Bacteria > Pseudomonadati > Pseudomonadota > Gammaproteobacteria > Aeromonadales > Aeromonadaceae > Aeromonas > Aeromonas sp. s5. The sequence goes on along the minus strand of NZ_JBFOCO010000004.1, from coordinate 42,800 downwards.
CTGAGCCACTTTTATCGCACCCTGCTGCAGATGGAGATCCGCAGCCAGAGTGACGAGCTGATCGTGCAGGAAAATGCCGACATCCAGCTGTTGCTGCACGCGATCCCAGCCCCCTATGCCGAGCTGGTGGTGATCACCACGCCGCCGCAGCTGCGCGAGCAGGGCGCCATCAAGCTGTTTTTCACCGTGCCTAGCCTCGACTGGGCGGAAGCGAAAGCGGCCGATCTCGGCGGAGGCCTGCTGCCGCAGCAGTGGTCAGGACCAGGTTTCGTGGTGCGCAATGCGTTTGACCCCGAGGGCAACATCCTGCAGCTGCGCGAGTTCGTCGGTGTGTCGGACGGGCGCTGAGGCGCCACGCCGCCATGAAAAACGGGGCCGCGAGGCCCCGTTTGTTATCTGCTGGCGGGCGCGCCGGCCCCTTATTTCAGATAGCGCTGCTCGAGGTGTTTGCGCAGCCAGTGCGGATTCAGCGCCTCGCCAGTGGCGCGGCTGACCAGCTCGTCGGTGCTGTAGCGGCTGCCCTGGGACCAGATGTGGCGGCCCAGCCAGGCGAAGATCTCCGGCAGGCGGCCCGCCGCGATCAGCTCGCCCATGCTGCCGAGCTCCCGCTCGAGCGCGAAGCGCAGCTGAGCCGCGTACATGGCGCCGAGCGTGTAGCTCGGGAAGTAGCCGAACGAGCCGTCGGTCCAGTGAATGTCCTGCATGCAGCCATTCTGGTAGTTGCCCTGGGTGGAGAGCCCCAGCCACTGCTGCATCTTGGTGTCCCACAGCGCAGGGATGTCTGCCACCTCGATGCGACCTTCCATCAGATCGCGCTCCAGCTCGTAGCGCAGGATGACGTGGGCCGGGTAGGTCACCTCGTCCGCATCGACCCGGATAAAGCCGGGCTCGACCCGGTTGTAGAGCTTGACCAGGTTTGCCGGCGCCAACGCCGCCTGCTCGCCGAAGTGGGCGCGAATGTGCGGCGCCAGCAGCGCCAGGAAGGCGGGATCATGGCCGAGCTGCATCTCGCAGAACAGGCTCTGGCTCTCGTGAATGCCCATGGAGCGGGCCTCGGCCACTGGCTGGCCCAGCAACTGGCGCGGCAAGCCCTGCTCGTAACGGGCGTGACCGGTTTCGTGGACGATACCCATCAGGCTGGAGACGAACTCCTGCTCGTTGTAGCGGGTGGTGATGCGCACGTCGGTCGGCACCCCGCCGCAGAACGGGTGGCTGCTCACATCGAGCCTGCCATGGGCAAAATCGAAGCCGAGCAGCCCCATCACCTGCTGGCCGAGCGCCTGCTGGGCGGCGATGGGGAAGGGGCCTTGCGGGATCAGGATGGTTTCGCTCTTTTGCTGTTCGCTCACGGTCTGGATCAGGTTCGGCAGCCAGCCGGTCAGATCGCCGAAGATCTCGTCGAGCCGGGCGCTGGTCATGCCCGGCTCATAGAGCGCCAGCATGGCGTCGTAGGGGCGCACCCCGAGCGCCTCGGCACGTAAGGAGGCGACCTCCCGCGACAGTTTCACCACTTCTGCGAGGTTCGGGGCAAAGCCGGCCCAGTCATTCTCCTTGCGCTGGCGGCGCCAGGCGTGCTCACACTTGCTGCCGGCGAGCGACAGCGCCTCCACGAGATCCCCGGGCAGCAGGCTTGCATCCTGCCAGTGGCGCTTGATTTCGCGCAGGTTGGCACGCTGGGTTTCGTCCAGCGGCTCGCTCTCGGCCTTGGCAATCCAGTCGCCCAGCTCGGGGGCGGTGCGCTTGTGGTGGATCAGCAGTCCCAGTTCGGCCATGGCCTCGGCGCGGGCTTCGTTGCCCCCCTCCGGCATCATGGCGGCCTGATCCCAGCCACAGATGGCGGAGAGGTGGGAGAGCCGGTGCAGCTGTTGCTGATGTTGTTCAAGTTTCTGATATGACATGGGATTATCCTTGTTATCGTCCCTGATGGCGTACACCCCGTACCTGGCATGCTCGGGGCCGATCGATGCTAACACTGCCCTCGTGCGTTTTACCACCCTGGCCTAGGATGACTGACCAGATGACGGGCGCTGGCTAGCCGAGCCGCTTCTGGTGGCGTTCGCGGTTCTCCGCCTTCTTGCGCTCGCTCTTGCGCAGCAGTACGTAGAGGGCACCACCGCCGCCGTGGCGACGCTCGGCGCTGTGCATGGCCATCACCGCCGGCAGTTGCGGCAACCAGGCGCTGACATAGCTTTTGAGCAGGGCGCGCGGTGTGCTGCGCTCTCCCTTGCCGTGCAGGATCAGCAGGCAGCGGATGTCGCGCAGTTCGCAATCCGCAATGAACTGCACCAGGCTCTGGCGCGCTTCGTTCAGGGTCTTCTGGTGCAGGTCCAGGCTCGCCTGCAGCTCGTACTTGCCGAGCCGCAGCTTCTTGTAGACCCCCTCCTGCACCCCGTCACGCTTGAAGCCGACGATGGCGTGGGGGTCGAGCATCTCGACCGCTTCCATGCTGAGGTGATCCAGGGCGAGTTGTTCGGCGGTGGCGGCCTGGCGCCGCGCCAGCTGGGCGTCGGTCGGGCTGCTGGCCGTCTGGAGGCGGACATGGTCGTTGCGAATGGGGCGCACATCGGCCACTTCATTGCGAAACAGTGAGAGTTCGTCGTTTTGAGACACGGCAGGCTCCCCGCAGGTGGAATGAGCGGCCATTATAGCGGGCGGGGGCGGATCTGAAAGTGGCGGGCGCGGCAGTGGTGCGGGTCTGCTCAGACCCTGAGCAAAGGGGGAGGTGAGGGCGGGATCAGGCGATCGGGGATCGCCTGACGCAGGCTTATTGGCCCTCTTTCGGCGGCTTGGCGTTCATCACCTTGTAGATGAAATAAGCCGCGTAGGAACTGATCAGCAGGAAGGTACCGATAATCACCAACATGGACATCAGTCCCACGCTGTTGCCGAACATCAGGTTCATCCAAAAATCCATCTCGTGCACTCCTGTCATCCCATTGATGACAGGCATGATAGATACCTCTTTGGGAGCAAAGAGATGATCTCGATCAAGTCCTATTGTGGTTATTTAATCGGCAGTCGGATCTGTGAGCCTCCTCCCAGTTCAAGACCCTGACGGGGCCAGCGTGGTCCTGTCGGCGCCTATTGGCGGGCAGGCTTGCGCGGGCCCGGCTCGGTGAGCGGGGTGATGCGCCAGCCCTGTTGTTCCAGCAGGGCGAGCAGCCCCTGGTCGCCGTAAAGATGCAGCGCCCCTACCACGATGAAACTCTCGTTGGGCAGGGTGGACCACTTCTTCAGCCAGTTGTGGTTGCGCTCCGCGAGCAGGGTCTGCTCCAGCCAGGCCTGCAGTTTGGGCGGCGCCATCTCCGATTTGAGCAGGTTGATGAGGGTCGCCTCGTCCCCCTCTTCCCACGCCTTCATCACCTCGCCAAAGCCGCGCTCGAGCTCGGGCAGCTCGTCCAGGGTGCTCTCCAGCATCAGGGTCTGGTTGTCGCCGACGCTGGCGAGGTAGCCGAGCTGCTCGAGCAGGGTCTCGAAGCCGATGATGGGCTTGCCGCCGTCGGTGGCCTGTTTGGCGAAGTGCTGATCCACCCCGAGCGCGCTGCGAAAGTCGGTGCGCTCCAGTGCCGCCTGGGTGAGGGTGATGGCGGCGAACCAGGGGCGCAGCGGGGCCAGCATGTTCTCGGTCAGGCCGTTCTGGCCGGCGGCGATGATGGTGCGCCGGTAGAGGTCGAGCGGTATGTGCTCCTTGAGGGTCTTGCCGTCCACCAGCCGGGTGATGGCCCCCATCTCCTGCCACTGCTGCTGGCTGATGTGGGTCAGATCGACCTCCAGCACCAGGGCGCGGCTCTGCAGCCAGGCCCGCTCTATGGGGTCGGGCAGCGGATAGAGCGAGGGCTTGCCCGCGTGGATGGAGCCCAGCAGCCAGTGCTGCTGATCGCCCTTGCTGACCCGATAGAAGGCGGGGTCGGCAAAGGCGCTCAGCGGCAGCAGCAAGCAGAGCAGGAAGGGGAGCAGCAGGCGATGGAGTCTCATGGGGCACCTTATGTCAGCGGATGGCTTCTCTTCGTCACAATAACCCCTATGATAAGTCCTCATTTGTCACAGCCAAGAGGTTTTCCCATGCCCCACCTTCGTTTCCGGGCCGTCACCGTCGACACCCTCAAGCAGATAAGCACCCCCCTGCTGACGGATCTCTGCGCCCTCACCGGGGGCAAACCTGAGTTTGTCACCCTGGAGTGCATCGACAGCCACTGGGTGCGCGGGGGGGAGCGCGAGGCCGGCTTTCCGTTTGTCGAGCTGGTTTGGTTCGAACGCCCGCAGGAGCTGCAGGACGCGGCCGCGGCACTGATCACCCGCCACCTGAAAGCGGTGCTGGGGGAGCAGACCTATGTGGTGGTGCAGGTGCTGCCCATCGTCAAGAGCTGCTACTACAGCAACGGTCAGCACTACTGAGGCTGCGGCGTTGCCAGGAATGGCGGCTTGGCTGATTCAAGCCACTCTGGTGCCGATTGGTGGGGATGAGACGAAAGGCGACGATGCGCGTCGTCGCCCCTGGCTGCAGGTGGTTTGCGGGCGTGTCGGGTGGCGAAGCGGTTGCTGTCAGGCCGACTTGGCGAGGATCCGGTCGAGCAGGCGGCTTGGCAACAGGCGGCGCAGCACTCCGAACAGCCGGGTCGGGAAGGTGACCGGGTAGCGGTGTTTTGGGCGCGGGCTGCCGAGTGCATGCAGCAGCGGTGCGATGCAGGCTTCGCTTGGCAGGGTAAAACCGCGGGCACCCCCTTCGCGCTCCAGCCGGCTCAGGGTCTGCTGATAGGCTGCCTGATGGCGGCTGGCGACGGGATCAATGTGGCGCAGGAAGGCGGCGCGGGCATTGGCCCGAAAGCGGGTGTCGATGGGGCCTGGCTCGATCAGGCTGATCTGCACGCCGCTGCCGGCCAGCTCCAGGCGCAGGGTATCGGTATACCCTTCCAGCGCGAACTTGCTGGCGTTGTAGGCGCCGCGATACTTCATGGCCACCAGCCCCAGCACAGAGCTGTTCTGCACGATGCGCCCCTCGCCGGCCGCCAGCATGGCCGGCAGCAGCTGGCGAATGAGGTGGTGCCAGCCGAACAGGTTGGTGTCGAACTGCTCGCGCAGCGCCTGGGTGGGCAGATCCTCCAGCGCGCCGGGCTGGCCGTAGGCGCCGTTGTTGAACAGGCCATACAGGCGGCCACCGGCCAGTGCCTGCGCCTCGGCCGCGCCCCTCTCTATGCTGGCCTCGTTGGCCAGATCCAGCTCGACGGCCAGCAAACCCAGCTGGCGCAGCTGCTCCACGTCCTCGGCCTTGCGGGCGGAGGCGATGACGGTGTAGCCGTGCTGGCCGAGCGCCTTGGCGGCGGCCAGGCCGATGCCGCTGGAGCAGCCGGTGATCAGAACGAAGCGGGACATGGGCGCATCCTTGTGGTGACGGTGCAGGCATAAGCGCCTGCGGCTTTGCATGTTAACCCGCTGATCAGAAAAAAGAAAACCGGGCCAATCGGCCCGGTTTGCTAACTTCAACCACCTGCTTACAGGATGGTGAACGGCATGATGATGTGGAACTTGACGTCTTTCTCGGAGGCGAAGATGTTGGGGTATTCGGTCCAACCGCCGCCCTGGCTGATGTCGTTGTTGTAATCGGTGTAGTGCAGCTTGAACAGGGTGCCCTTCAGCTTGCCATCCTGCACTGTGTACATGACGTCGAAGTTGGCTGCCCATTCGGTATCTTCACCGTTGGTGGCCTTGGTGCCGTCGCCTTTCTGGATATCCCAGCCGTAGGCACCGGAGACACCGACGGACCAGCCAGGTGCACCCACCAGGTCATCCAGGGAGCGGGTCACGCCGAAGAACAGCGCTTTTTCGTTGTTGGCGTTCCAGTCGGAGCGGGAGTCCCACCAGATCTCGTTCGCGCCCTGGGAGTTGCCGTAGCCACGGGTCAGACGGGGCAGGTAGTTGCCTTCGTTACCCTCGGCCTTGGTCCACAGACCTTCCAGACGGAAGCCGTACGGGCCCATGCCCCAGGCGGCGGTCAGCGCTTGCTGCCATGCCAGGCCATCGTAAGTCTCGATGTCGGCACCGCCCTTCTGATAGGTCTCGGTGTCGGAGCCGTAGAACTGGTAGCTGGTGGAGAGGCCGCCCAGCACGTCAAACTTGTGGGCCAGCTTGAAGTGGTAGCTGTCCATGTAGTTCTCGGAGTTACCGTAAGAACCGGTAATGGAGGTGCCGTTTTCGAAGGTGTAACGCGCCGCTACGCCCTGGATGTAGTCGATGACGTTTTCATCGGCGAACGGATCCATCCATGCCTTGGCGCGGGAGAACTTCTGGGTCTCCTTGTACCAGGGGGATTTGTACTCGTCGGCGATGGCGTAGGTCAGGTAGAGGCCGCCGAAGTTGCCTTCAATCTGGCCACCACGGTAGGTACCCGGCTGATAGGACCAGTTCACGCCGATCACGCCCGGTACGTAGAGCTGGGTCAGACCGCCCTTGGCGGTGAGGGCACCGTCCAGCGCCTTGAATTTCAGCGAGGCGTTGGCCAGGCTGAAGCCGCCTTCCGGGGAACCGTCCTTGTAGTTTTCGCCCCATTTGTTGCCGGCGAAGGAGAATTCGTTCTCCTGGTTGACCGGGTGGTTCTCGGTCACGGCCAGGTCATAGGCACCGAAACCGCCCACATCGATACCCACCACGTCCCAGGCGTAGCCGGAGTTGAAGTTCAGGGAGGCCTGGGTGGTGGCGTGGCTCAGGTTGGACTGGTACTTGCCTTCTTTGTTCTTGGCAGTGGGGTCACCGTCGATACGCTGACGATCACGCTGGAAGTAGAAGAGACCACCGTTGAGTTTGCCTTCTTCATAGAATTTGCTGGCGGCGGCTGCATAGGTGGGACCTGCTTCGTCGGCAGCCAACACCATACCGGGGGCGAGCATGGCAGCAACGACGGCTGCGCTCAATGCGGCACGTTTGAAGATCACTTTTTCCATTTTGTATTGCTCCTGATTTTATGGACTTAGCTTTTTTGTCCGGCAGTCAGGCAGGTGCCCGCCGCTCGGTATTGGCATTGCAATCAAGACCCCGAAGGGCAAAAAGTTCGAGTATGTCGGCTGCGGCCGCGACGTCTTGGCACATCTGCGGTGGGTGCAGTTCTGTTCATCACATATTTTGTTTTTTTGTGTTCCGATACTTGGCTATCGGACAGCTCAAGAGTACGTTCGCGGTGCGAAATATCAATGGAAAGTTCCCACCAAGTTTCAAAAATATGACCGAGTGCAAATAATCATGACGCTCGTTGTGGACACTCCCAGCCCACTCATAACGGCGATGACAACGTTTTCAGATGATATTGCCGGCCGATCCGGACGGATCGCACTGTGCAGAGGGATCTTTCCTCGTTAACCTGCGGATAACAGATAATTTTGTGCCACAAAAAAAGATAAACCCCTGCGCGATGGCAGGGGCCGGGTTGGGGGCGCCGGCTGAACCGGCGCGGCTCAGGCCTGGTGGCCGAGGATGCGCGGGATCTGGCTGGCCTGGTGGTGGATGTGCTCCGACACCTGCACCGAGAGGCGGCTGCCCTGGCGGGCGTGCTGGCTGATGCGGCCGATGAGATCGGCAAAACTGGCGAGCTTGTGCTCCTGGCTCTTGGCGTTGTCGGCCCCCTGCAGGGCGATGACCGCCGTGCTGCGCGCCATCTCCCGCACCGCCTGGGTGGTTTGGCGCAGCTGCTCCGCCTGTTGACGCTGGGCGGCGGCCTCTGCGGTGATCCGCGCCAGTACTGTGCCGAGCTGATCCCCCGCCTGGGTCAGTCTGGTCAGGATCTCGGTGATCTGGCCAAGGGAGCGCTGGGTATCGGCGGAGAGGTGGCGCACCTCGTCGGCCACCACCGCAAAACCGCGCCCCTGTTCCCCGGCCCGCGCCGCCTCGATGGCCGCGTTGAGCGCCAGCAGATTGGTCTGCTGGGAGATGTGACCGATCACGTCGACGATGGCGGTCACATCTTCCACCGAGCGCTTGAGCTGGGCCAGGGCGCCACCGCTCTCGTCGATGGCAAGCCCGGTCTGGGCGGTGGCCTGCAACATGCCCCCCACCAGCTGCTCGCTCTGGCTCATGGAGTGCTCATTGTGCTGGGCGTGCTGCGCTATCTCGGCGGCCACCTGGTGTACCTCGCCGGCCAGCTGGTTCAGCTCGCTCATCATCAGATCGCTCTCGTCCACCGCCTGCTCCGTGGTGCGGGTGCTGTGATGGATCTCCTGCACCTGGTTGACCATTCCCTGCAGGCTTTGCGACACCGCCGACAGCTGGCCCTCTTTCTGCTGCTGATCCTGTTGCAGGCGCAGGATGAGGCGGTTGTAGCTGGCGACGATGTCGGCCAGCTCGTTGCGCTCGCGCCCCTCTGGCAGGGTCTCGGCCTGCCCGGTCTCGTCGAGCTGCAGGAAGGCCGCGCGCAGGCGCAGCAGCGGCCTGACCAGCCAGCGGCGCTGCACCAGCGCAAACAGCAGAGCCACCAGCACCAGACAGAGCGCCAGGCTGCCGAGGATGGCGGCCAGCCGCTGGTTCACCGCTTGGCGGGCGACGGCCAGTTCGCTGCCCATCTGGCCGGTGGCCTGCAGCATCTGGTCAATGTCCTGCTGCACCGCCTGGCGCGCCTGTTGCTGTTGTTGCAGCGCCTTGCGGCTGTTCTCCAGCTCCTGCGGGTAGCGCTTGAGCAGGGAGATCAGTTCGGCCTTGGGGAGATCCCCCAGCTCCTTGCGCTCCGGCTCCCCCAGGGTGAACTCGTCGGCGGGAGGCGCCTCGAAAAGCGCCAGACTCGGCAGGGCCGCCAGCTGCTCGGCCTGTTTTTGCAGGGCCGCCAGCTCGAACCGCAACCCTTCCAGCAGCTTGGGGCTGGCCTGCTCCATGTAGTTCTGGCGCAGGTGAGCGAGCCCCGGCAGGGCCGCCAGCAGGTCGCCAGCCAGCTGGCGATAGCGCTCGGCGCTGGCCGGGTCGCTCCCCGTCGCCCCTTGCTGACCGTATCGCAGCAGCGCCCTGGCCTGATCGGTTAGCTCGTTCTCGGCATTTTGCAGCAGCCACTGGCTGTTGCCGGAGAGCTTGCCCGCCGCCAGATAGTCGCTGTCGATGCGCGCTCCCATCTGCTCGAGCAGGGTGCGCAGCGGGGCAGTGAGCGCCCCATCCTGTTGGGAGAGCTGGGCGAGCGCCTGTTTGCGTACCCCTTCGGCCTCGGTCAGCCGCAGCGGATCGCCGCTGGCGAGGTAGTCGCGCAGGGTGCCCTGCAGGGTACCGGTGAGCCGCTGCTGCAGCCGTTCGTGCTGATGCTGGGCCAGCTCGGCCTGGTTGAGTTGTTGCCAGCCGTGCCAGAGGGCAGCGACCTGCACGGCGGCGACCAGCAGCAGAGCGAGAGAAGAGAGGGAGGCATAATGGGCAATTTTCACGGCAGCATTCCTGCTTGTTGAACCACGGCGATGGGCGTCGGCGTGAGCTTAAGCAGCAGAGATGGCGCTTTTATGACAGTCAACCCGGCGGCCCGGACTGACTGTCGAGAGGGCTGGCTTACGGCCGCAGGGCTGGGGCCTGCTGCTGGCGGGCAGGGGGCTTGCCCTGCATGCCGAGCAGGGCGCCGCCCATGATAAGGGCGCCGGCCAGCAGGTGACGGGGGGTCAGCTGCTCACCGTTGAGCAACACCAGCAGCAGGGTGCTCAGCAGCGGCGTCAGATAGGCCAGTGCCCCGATGCGGCGCGGATCCCCGTCCCGCAGCGCCAGATACCAGGTGACGAACGCCGCCCCCATGGGGCCGAGTGCCAACCCTATGATGAGGCCCCAGTCACCGGCCGGAATCTGAGCCACCGGCAGCGGTCCCTCCAGCAGCCAGGCCAGCAACAGCGCCAGCAACCCGGCGGGCAGGCAGGCCGCCGCCGTCATCACCGCCGGGGCCGGCGGCAGCCGGCGCGAGAGCACCGAGTAGGCGCCCCAGACGATGGCGGCCCCCAGTGCCAGCAGATAGCCCGGCAGATAGGCCTGTTGCAGTTGCAGCTCGCCGTTCACCATCACCAGTACCGAGCCGGCCAGACCCAGGGCGCCGGCCAGCAGGTGACGGCCGTGCAGCGGGTGACCCGGCAGCAGCAAGGGGGTGAACAGAATGATAAACAGCGGCCAGAGGTAGTTGATGAGGTTCGCCTCCAGCACGGGGGCGTGGCGAAAGCTCATGAACAGCAGCAGGTGGTAGAGCAGCAGGGCGCTGATGGTCACCAGCCAGTTGACCGGACGAGCCCGCCACTGACGCCAGAACGGCAGGGCGCCCGCCCCGCAGAAAAACAGCACCAGCCCCACCAGCACCAGCGGCGACACGCTGGTGACCCGGGAGGTGAGCGCCGCCAGCGAGGCCCACAGCACTATGGTCAGCAGCGCCAGCCCGGTGGACTTGTCCCACCACGAAGCAGCAGACATCCGACACTCCTTTGCAGATGAATGAACAAAAAGAGGGCCAGTCTAGCAGACCGGCCCTCCCTGGTGGCCATACCTCGGTGGTATGGCAGTGCGATTATTTGCTGTCGGCCACCGCGCTGCTGATGGCGGGCAACTGCTGGCGACGCACGCCCCAGATGATGAGCGCCAGTACCAGCAGGGGCAGCAAGGGATCCAGCCAGGTGCCGCCGGAGCCGAACAGCAGGTTGAGCAGTGCGACGCCGGTACCACCGATGGCCCAGGCGATGGTGGTCGGGATGGACCAGACGATCATCTGCTGTTTCACGTCCGAGATCCCCATCATGCGGTTGACCACCCAGAACAGGCTGTCGTTGAAGTAGCCGAAGAAGAGCGACCCCATGGTGGCGGCCTGGGCGGCCAGCAGCATGTTGACCCCGGGGATCTGCGCCAGGATGGGGGCGGAGATGGAGGCCGCCGTCACCATGGCCACGGTGCCGGATCCTTGGATGAGGCGCACCAGGGTCGCCACGATGAAGGGGATCAGGATGGGGGAGATGGGCAGCAGGGCGATCTGCTCGGCCAGTTGCTGACCCGCGCCGCTGTCGCGCAGCACGGCCCCCAGCGCCCCGCCGGCACCGGTCACCAGCAGTATGATGCCGGCGGATTGCAGCCCCTCCTCGAGGCGAGCGGCGGTGGCGTGCCTGTCCATGTGCGGCACTAGCGTGTAGACCGCCAGCAGCACGCTGATGGCCAGCGCAATGATGGGGGTACCGATGAAGTTGATTCCCTGCACCAGCGGGTTCGCCATCAGGCCGTCCATCCCCTCCAGGGTGGCGAGGGTGGTGAAGATGGCCTTGACGAAGATGAGCACGATGGGCACCAGGATCGGCAGCAGCGACAGGGTCAGGCTCGGTAGGGCCTTGCCCTCTTTCTCCTTGAGGTACTGCTCATAGGTGACCTGCAGCTCGTCCGGGGTCTTTTGCACCTGCTGGGCAAACTCGGGGTACTTCTTGTCGAGCCACTGGGCGTAGAAGACGATGCCCACCACGCAGGGGATGGCCAGGGCCATGCCCATCAGCAGCATGGCGCCTATGTCCACCCCAAACAGGCCGGCCACGCCGAGCGGGCCCGGGGTCGGCGGCACAGTGTGGTGAGTGACCACCAGACCGCCCGCCAGCGCCACCCCCAGGGTGAGCAGGGAGCGCTTGCCGCTTTTCGCCAACGCCTTGGCCACCGGATAGAGAATGACGAAGGCGGAGTCCACGAAGATGGGGATGCTGACGATGTAGCCTGTGATGGCCAGCGCCCACTCTTCACGCCGCTTGCCAAGCCACTTGATGAAGCTGTAGGCGATCTGCTCGGCGGCCCCCGACACCTCCAGCAGGCGACCCATCATGACCCCCAGGCCGATGACGATGCCGATGCTGCCGAGGGTGGAGCCAAAGCCCTGGGTGATGACGGTGAGGGTCTTGTCGATGCTCATGCCACCGGTGATCCCGGCGATGCAGGCCGCCGCCAGCATGGCGATCAGTGCGTGCACCCGGGTGCGGATGACCAGAAACACCAGCACGAAGACGGCGATGATGAGACCTATGATGGGGGTTGGGATGTCGCTCATGATGCCTCCTGCATGTCATGGGTGATGAAGCTGTCGATGATGTCGGCAAACGTCCTGTCTGCTACGAAGCCGGTTGCCAGGGCGCGCTGGTTGTCGATGCGTCCCGGCCAGCTGGCCACGATGCGCTCGATGGCGGGATCGGCGGCAAACTGCACCCGATCCCGCGCCGCCTGGCCGCCCGCCTGGGTCAACGTCGTCAGCATCTCGCCGACGGTGACGCTGATGCCGGGCAGGTTGATGCTGCGGGCATCCCCCCTTGGCAGGGTGGCGGCCAGCAGGAAGTTGGCCACCACGGTGGCGGGGCTCGAGAGCCACAGGCGCAGCTCCGGGCTCACCGGGCAGAGGGCCTGTTCCCCTTGCAGCGGTTCGCGGATGATGCTGCTGACAAACGACGAGGCGGCGCGGTTCGGCTTGCCCGGCCGCACGCAGATGGTGGGCAGGCGCAGCGCCAGGCCGTTGACGTAACCCTTGCGGCTGTAGTCGTTGACCAATAGCTCCCCCATCGCCTTCTGGGCACCGTAGGAGGAGGTGGGGGTCAGCGCCGTGCCGTCATTCACCAGCTCTGGCAGCGGGCCGCCATAGACGGCCAGCGAGCTGGTGAAGACGAAGCGGATGCCCGGCCGGGCATGGCGGCACGCCTCCAGCAGGCTGCGGGTGGTGTCCAGATTGACCTGCCAGCCGAGATCGAAGTCCTGCTCCGCGTGGCTGCTGACGATGGCGGCGAGGTGATAGACCACGGCGGTACGTTCGCTGATGAGGGACTCGGCCACCCCGGGGGCGGTCAGATCCGCCTGCAAGCAGCGCACTCGCGGGTCGGCCAGGGGGGGTGGCTCCTGAATGTCCACCAGCAGCAGCTCGCTGAAGGGTAAGGAACTGTGCAACAGGGCGCGGGCCAGCTTCTGTCCCAGAAAGCCGCCTCCGCCGGTGATGATGATCTGCATCTTGCTATCCTCAGACTCGTTCGTGTGTAGGGTCGTTATTGTTGTGCCAGCCAGGTCAGGCCTTGCCGGGTGTTGCCTCTGGGGTTGTATTCACAGCCGATCCAGTCGTGGTAGCCCGCCTGCTCCAGCACCTTGAACAGGTGCGGATAGGCGATCTCCCCCTCGTCCGGTTCGTGGCGATCCGGCACCGAGGCGATCTGGACGTGGCCGATGGCCGGGCCCAGCTTGCCGATGAGACGGGTGAGATCTCCGTCCATGATCTGGGCGTGATAGAGATCGAGCTGCACCCCTACGTTGGGCCTGTCTATCTCCTGCACCAGGGCCAGGGCGTCGAGCTGGTGGGCCAGGAAGTAGCCGGGTACATCCCGATCGTTGAGAGGCTCGAGCAGTACCTTGATACCGTCTTGGGCCAGAAAGTTGGCGGCGAAGCGGATGTTGTCGATCAGGGTCTGGCGGTGGGCCGAGAGGCTATGAGCAGGGTCCACGATGCCGCTCATGGCGTGCACCTTGCTGCAACCGAGCGCCAGAGCGTAGTCGCGCACGCTTGGCAGGTGGGCGCGAAATTCGGCCTCCCGCCCCGGGATGGCGGCCATGCCTCGCTCCCCTGCCGCCCAGTTGCCCGGCGGCATGTTGAACAGCGCCTGGGTCAGACCGTGCAGTTGCAACTGGCGCCCCAGCTCGGCGGCCGGCCACTCGTAAGGGAACAGAAACTCCACCGCGGCGAAGCCGGCCTCGCGGGCCGCCGCGAAGCGCTCCAGAAACGGCAGCTCGGTAAACAGCATGGTGAGGTTGGCGGCAAACTTGCTCATGATGTGATGCTCCTCAATGCGTTGTTTTTGTATCGGGTCAGAGGGACGGACCAGAGTTGGCTCATGGCTTCAAACTCCTCAATTCGTTGATCTCGGGTTCGCTCAGGTAGCGGATCCGCTGGCCATGCAGCAGCAGGGCGAGGCGCGCCGTCTCCTCCAGCTCCTCCATGTTGTTGACCGCGTCCACCAGATCCTTGCCGGTCACCACGGGGCCGTGGTTGGCCAGCAGGAAGGCGTTGCCTTCGGGAGCGCGGCGCCCCAGCTCCTCGGCGATGCGAGCATCCCCCGGTTTGTAGTAGGGAATGAGCGGCAGCTGGCCGACCCGCATCACGTAGTAGGGGGTGAAGGGGCGGATCACATTGGCCGGATCCAGTCCCTCCAGGCAGGAGAGGGCGGTCAGGTGGGTGCAGTGCAGGTGCACCACGGCCTGGCACTCCGGCTTGTTGTGGTAGATGGCGAGGTGGAAGGCCACCTCCTTGGAGGGGCGATCGCCCCCCAGGTGCTCACCACTCATGCTCACCCGGGCGAGACGCGCAGGGTCAAGCCGGCCGAGGCAGGAGCCGGTTGGGGTGGCGAGCAGGGTGCCGTCCGGCAGTTTGGCGGAGAGGTTGCCGGCGCCGCCGGTGGCATAGCCTCGCTGGAAAAGGGATGCACCCAGCATCACCATGGTGTCGCGCAGTGCCTGTTCAGTCATGGAAAGACTCCTGTGCCCGGCTGAAGAAGGTCTCGTCACCGAAGTTGCCCGATTTGAGGGCCAGCGAGAGGGGGGCGTCGGTGGCCCGCACCCAGGGCACGCCGGGGGCGATCTGCGGGCCTATGTGGAAGGCGGCGACGCCGAGGGCCTGGGTGACCCGGCTCGAGGTCTCGCCGCCGGCGATGATGAAGCTGTCTATGCCGGCGGCGCGCAGCAGCACGGCGAGGCGGGCAAAGCACTGCTCCACCGCCTCGCTCGCCGCGTCGCGGCCATGACGGGCCTGGATCTCGGCCAGCCGATCCGGGCTGGTGGTGGCGTGGATCATGGGGGCGGGTGACGAAGGCTGATCCAGCACCCAGCGGGCCAGCTCGGCCGGGTAGTCGGCTTGCGTCAGGCAAGCGACCACGTCGAGGGCCAGTGCCGGCGCCGCCTCCCGATAGCGGGCCACCTGGCGATTGGTCATCTCGGAACAGGAGCCTGACAGCACCACGGCGCGGGTGCCGAGCGGTCTTCCCGCGGCGCGGGCGGCGGCCGGATTGCCGTTGCCTAGCAACCTGGCCAGGCCGATGGCGAGCCCGGAACCGCCGGTCACCAGCGGCATCTCGATGGCGGCCGCGGCGATATCCAGCAGGTGCTGCTCGGTGAGGGTGTCGACCACGGCGTAGCGCACACCAGCTTGTGTTAGCTGCTCGAAGGCGTCGGCAATGGCTGCGGGGCCCTGCGCTATGGTGGCGAAGGGCACCAGTCCGGCGCGGCCCGTCCCCTGAGCTTCCATCAACTGTAGCAGGTTGCTGTCGGTCATGGGGGTGATGGGGTGGTGGCGCATGCCCGACTCGGCGAGCGGCTGGGCGCCGACAAACAGGTTGCCCTGATAGACGGTGCGACCGTTCACCGGCAGGGCCGGGCAGATCAGGGTGAATCGGCTCTCCAGCGCTGCCAGCAGGGCATCGGTGACCGGACCTATGTTGCCGGCCGCCGTGCTGTCGAAGGTGGAGCAGTACTTCTGATAGATGCGCGGGCAGCCGCGCGCCTTGAGCCAGTCGAGGGCCGCCAGCGAGTCGCGTACCGCTTCGCCCGCCGGGCAGGAGCGGCTCTTGAGGCTGATCACCACGGCATCGATCCCGCTGAGATCCACCGCCGGCGGGATGCCGGCAAGCTGGAGGGTGGCGAGGCCGTTTTCCACCAGAAAACCGGCGATGTCGGTGGCCCCGGTAAAGTCATCTGCAATCACGCCCAGTTTCATCGTGCCTCCTCCGCGCCTGGCAGGGTGATGCCGTCGAAGATCTTGATGACGGCGCTGTCATCCTCCTTGCCGTGGCCGGCGTTGCTGGCGGCGAGGAACATGTTGAGGGCGGTGCTCGCCAGCGGCAGCGGGAAGTGCAGCTCTCGCGCCGTGTCGGCCACCAGGGTGAGATCCTTGACGAAGATGTCCACCGCCGAGCGGGCCTGATAGTCGCCGGTCAGCACCCGAGCCATGCGGTTTTCGAACATCCAGGAGTTGCCGGCGGCGTGGGTCACCACGTCGTACATGAGATCGAGCGAGATGCCGGCCCGGCTGGCCAGCGCCATGGCTTCGGCGGCCACGGCGATGTGCACCCCCGCCAGCAGCTGGTGAACGATCTTGACCGTGCTGCCCTGGCCCGGTTCGCTGCCGACCCGGTAGAGCTTGCCGGCCACCGCATCGAGCACAGGAGCCAGCTTGTCGAAGGCGGCATCGGCGCCGGCGGCCATCACCGTCATCTCGCCGGCCTCGGCCTTGATGGCGCCGCCGGAGACCGGGGCGTCCAGCATCGGCAGATCCAGAGCGGCCAGCTCGCGGGCCAAGCTTGCGGCCTCTTCTGCGGCTATGGTGGAGGAGATCATGATGCCGGTGCCCGGTTTGAGATGTGCGGCGAGGCCGTGCTCGCCAAACAGGATCTTGCGCACCTGAACGGCGTTGACCACCAGCAGCAACACCGCATCGAGCGTCTCCGCCAGGGGGCGGGCATCGGCCATGACGGCGGCGGCGCCGGCCTGTTGCAGCTGGTTGCGCGCCTCTGCATTGAGATCGATGCCGTAGGTGGTGAGCCCGGCCCGCAGGCAGGAGCGGGCGGCGCCCATGCCCATGGCGCCCAGGCCGATGACGGCAACGTGATAGGGTCTGCTCATCTGTCAGTTCCTCGATTACAACGAATGAACCGATAGTAGGGGCTTGTGGTGGTGAAATATCAGGCAGGTGTCACAAAATTTAACTTCAGCGGTGTTAATTTTTGTTATTTTAAGCGAAGCGGAGCCGATTGAGTGACTTTGGTGGCGGTTGAGATGTGATTTGTTGTGAATTGTGAGCCTTGATTTGCTTTTTTATCAAAACTTCCCATCCCGCTGGGGTAACATGGGTGCTCGTTTTAGCGTTACGGATTGCCCATGATCCCCGTAGAGAGACAGCAACAGATCCTGCACCTGCTGGCCGAGCGCGGTGCCGTCAGCATCACGGAACTGACCGAACGGCTGCAGGTATCCCACATGACCATCAGGCGCGATATCCAGAAGCTCGAAGAGCAGGGGCGAGTCCTCTCGGTGTCGGGGGGCGTGAGCCTCTCCGAGCGGATCAAGAGCGAGCCCTCCCACGCCACCAAGCGCAGCCTGATGCAGGAGGCGAAGCTCGCCATTGCACACAGTGCCGCGGCGCAGGTGGCTGCGGGCAGCTCCGTCTATCTGGATGCGGGCACCACCTCCCTCGAGCTGGCCCGCGAGCTGGCGCCGCGGGAAGACTTGATGATAGTGACCAACGATTTCATGGTGTGCGCCTACCTGATCGAGCACGGCCGTGGCCGCCTCTACCACACCGGCGGGCAGGTCATTCGGGAGAACCAGTCCTGCGCCGGCGAGGCGACCGCCCACTTCCTGCGCAATCTGCACCTTGATGTGGCCTTCTTGTCGGCCTCCTCCTGGGATGCCCTGGGGATCTCCACTCCCAGCGAGCAGAAGGTGCCGGTCAAGCGCGCCGTGGTGGAGGCTGCCGCGACCCGAATACTTATCTGCGACTCCTCCAAATACGGCAAGGTGGGTACCTTCAACGTGGTGGGCTGGGAGGCGATCGATCAGGTCATCAGCGACGGGCAACTGCCCGAGAGTGCGCGCGAGGTGCTGGCTCAGCACGGTGTCAGGCTCACGTTGGTTCCGCTGGGAGGAGCTGCACACGATTCCACTGAGCTGGCAGGTTAGTTCGGGCTGGTTCGGTTGCGGCGGGCTGCCGACGCAACCGCCATCGGCCGAACGGCGGCCTTGACCAAAAACGAGCAAGGGGTTGGCATCATGATGATGCCAACCCCTTGTTTTGTATGGCGTTCCCGACTGGAGTCGAACCAGTGGCCTGTCCCTTAGGAGGGGACCGCTCTATCCTGCTGAGCTACGGGAACCTTGTGGCCGGCATTATACAAGAAGCGGCTCCCTTTTAAACCCTTGATTCTTATTCCAATACTGCCAGATCGCCGATCTGGATGTTAAACGGCGAATATTTGTTCTGGCTGCTGATGATGGCGCCATCCTCGAATACCTGCACCACTTCGAACAGGCCGTCGGCTGGGTTGCGCAGCATGCGTGCC
The DNA here is from genome assembly GCF_040907865.1 of Aeromonas sp. s5. Taxonomy (NCBI): domain Bacteria; kingdom Pseudomonadati; phylum Pseudomonadota; class Gammaproteobacteria; order Aeromonadales; family Aeromonadaceae; genus Aeromonas; species Aeromonas sp. s5. The sequence continues at coordinate 24,783 of NZ_JBFOCO010000004.1, read as the reverse complement.
TTGCCGTAGGGGTCGATGAAATCGGCATCGTGCTGGATGCGGAACTGATCCCCGAGCCGGACGCCATTGCGGCGGCCCAGATTGATGTAGGGGCCGCGCTCGTTCTGGCTGACCACCCGGGCGGTGACCGGGGCGCAGCTGAGCTGGGCCACCAGATCCTGCACCGCCTCCTGGATCTGGTAGTTGACCTCCTGACCATAGCTCGACTGCCAGAACTGGCCGCTGCTGCTGCCCACCTGATCCCGCTTGGCGAAGGTCCAGTTGGCCCGGCCCTGGTACTCCTTGCGGCCGAGCAGGCTGCCGTTGATGCCGTCGAACAGATAGAGCTGCATGCGAAAGTTGCGAATGGGGTCTTCATACCAGCTGGTCAGCTGGTTGCCCTGCGGCTCGATGGAGAGATCATCGATGCTGCCGAGCACCAGGTACTGGCTGTCGGTGCGCAGGCTGAGCGCCTTGATCTCCTCGAGGGCGCTGCGATCCCCCTGTTGCAGGTGGAGTGGATCGATGCGCAGGTTCTCGTCCAGCCACTGGCGCACGGCCACCCCTTGCGGCGCGCTGGCCAGCGCCTCGAACATGCGGCGTGACAGGTTGGCGGGCATGTCGTCGAGGGCGCCGTAGCTCGCCTGCTCGGGGTAGCGCAGCCGCAGCCGCACCAGCGTCAAATCCTTGGCGTAGTGCTGGGTCTGGCAGATCTGGCGCTCGGCCTGGATGTCGGCCATCACTGTGATGTACATGCGGCCGTTGCGCACCTCTTCCCGCTTGAGCCGGTACTGGCGAATGTCGCCGCCGGAGCGGATCTGGATCTGCTCGGAGCGCAGGCTGCCGTTTTCCAGGCGCTGGATGCTGGAGACGGCGGCGCCGCTCGCCAGCAGCGCCTGCCGCAGGGCATCGCGGATTGCCTGCTCGCGGGCGTAGACCTCGTCCCCGCCCAGGATGGCGGCACTGCCCTGCGCCTCGATGATCTCGGCCCGCGCCGACAGACTGGCCAGCAGCAGGGTTAACAGCAGCGGTAATTTCATGACAAACACCTTGAATATGCGGGTCGGTGCGATTCACCCCTGTCGAAGTGAGGTCGCCGGCCGATACAGATCACAGAGCCGTGCCGGTTGCACAGCACACCGCGAATATTTAGCAAGATCCATGCCTCATTCCCGGCTCAAGCTTTGGCCGGTCGAACCGATAACAAATCAGGTGCAGATACAGGAAAGGTATCCATGAACAAACTCATCACGGCGTTGGCGCTCGCCCTGGCATTGGCCGGCTGCGGCTCCGACCCCATCAACCGGGAGCAGGGTGATCCGCGCCAGGCGGCGCAGGGGATGGAACTCAACTGGTTGGTGGCGCGCATGACCGATCAGCTGATGGAGCGCAAGTCGCTCTCCACCCTGACCGAACCCATTGCGGTCTCCTCTTTCGTCGATCTCGATACCCTGCAGGACACCAACTGGATGGGGCAGCAGATCGAGGAGAGCTTTATTTACGAGCTGAACCGGCGCGGGGAAGTGGTGGTGGACTTCAAGCTGACCGGCAGCATCAAGGTCACCCCGCAGGGGGACTTCGTGATGAGCCGCAACTATCGGGATCTCTCCCCCCGACTGCCCATCTCCCGCATCCTGACCGGCACCTTCAGCCGCAACAAGCAGGGGATCCTGGTCAATGCCCGCATCATCGACCTGCGTACCAAGATGGTGGAGACCACGGCCCAGAGCCTGATCCCGCAAAAATACCTGTTCGGTGCCAACAATTCGTTTGGCCGGGCCTCGATCAACCGCGGTTACCTGATGCGTGACAGCCAGGCGCGTCCCGGCGGCCATCTGGTCAACCTGACGCCCTGACAAGGAGTAGATGCAATGAAAATCCTGTTCGGATGCCTGCTGGCCCTGTTGCTGACGGCGTGCAGCGGCGGCAATCGGGTGGTCAACTACGGTGGCAACAACAAGCCGGATGATTTCCCGGTGCTCAAGGCGGTCGGTTACGCGGTGATCGACATCCAGCCCGGTCCGTCCCAGTCCGAGAAGATGCTGCAGGCCATCCGCGCCTCCAAGATGGATGCCTATCGCGAGCTGGCCGAGCAGCTCAACGGCCAGCAGGTACGCGGCCAGAGCAGCTACAAGGACTTGACCCAGACCTCCAACTCGCTGGACGTGTCGGTGGCGGGCATGGTGCGCGGCGCCAGAGTGGTGGCTTCCTATCCCCGTGGCAACACCTATGCCACCGAGATGGAGCTCGATACCCGCGCCCTCTACAACATCAACCAGTTGATGGCGGGCCAGTTCTGACGGCGTATCTCAGGCGAATGGACGACAAAAAGGCGACCCCGGTGGGTCGCCTTTTTCATTGGCGGTGTCGGCCGCCCAAGCCTGGCGGATTGCAGCGTTGGCTAGTTGCCCAGCAGCACCGGCGGCACGGCGGTCGGCTTGACGTCTTCGCTCGGGTAGCAGCCCAGCACCTTGATGTAGCGGGTGATCTTGGTCAGCTCCATCAATGCGGCCTGCATGGCCGGGGTCTGCAGATTGGCGGAGACATCCAGGTAGAACATCTCCTCCCACGGGTTGCCCTGCACCGGCCGGGATTCCAGCTTGGTCATGTTGATCTCGTTGTTGCGCAGCACCAGCAGCGCTTCCACCAGGGAGCCCGGCTTCTGGGAGGTGGACATGATGAGGGTGGTCTTGGCCGGGATCTGCGGCGCCACGTCGATGGGCTTGCGCGCCACCACGATGAAGCGGCTGTAGTTCTCCTTCTGGTTGGCCAGCTGCTCGGCCAGCACGTCCAGCCCATACAGCTCGCCGCCGGCTGCGCTGCCGATGGCCGCCGCTTCGGGGTTCGCCAGCTCTTTGACCTTCATCATGGCGCTGGAGGAGGAGTCGCAGATCTCGTGGCGCGCCCCTTCCAGCTTGCTGAGGTAATGGGAGCACTGCTGGAACACCTGCGGGTGGGCGTAGAAGGTCTTGATGCGGGACAGCTCGGTGGGCACGGCGGTGAGGATGCAGTGCTCGATGGGGTAGGTGAGCTCACCGACGATGGAGAGGCTGGTGTGCTGCATCACGTCGTACACCTCGTTGATGGAGCCCGAGCTGGTGTTCTCGATGGGCAGCACGCCAAAGGCGGCGCGGCCCGACTCCACAGCATCCAGCACCTCGCGGAAATTCTGGCAGTTCACCTCGATCACCTGATCCTTGTAGCGGGCCAGGTACTTGCGGGCGGCGAGGCTGGAATAGGAACCGCGCGGCCCCAGATAGGCGACGCTGGTCATCGGCTCCTGCTGCTCCGGGTTGAGCAGGCTCTGCAGATAGGCCTGCTGGGAGAGCACCGAGTCTTCGATGATGGTGTGATAGATGCGGGTGATGTACTGGGCATCCAGTCCCAGTCCGCGCCCTTTCTGGATCAGGGCGACCAGCAGATCCTGCTCGCGCTGGGGATCGCGGATCGGGCGCGGGTTGGCCTGCTTGGCGCGGGCGACCTCGATGCTGAGGGTCTTGCGTTTGGCCAGCAGGGCGAGCAGCTCCTGATCCAACTGGGTGATGTCTTGTCTGATCTCGTCGAGCGTTGCCATGATGGTTCCCTATCCAAGTAATCGATTGTGGTGGCTGCAAAAAAAAACCTCCGCTAGGGGAGGCTCGATTCGTCTTTGCTTTCTGTTTACGCGAGTGCTTCACGTGACGACTGGCCTTCCCTCATGAGGGCCGGATAAACGAGAAAGCAAAAAAGAATGGTGCGTGCATGAGTGTGTCCTTGAGGTAACGCCATAAGCATTAAGGGATTTGACCGTGCTATGCAAGTAAAACTTGCCCGTGGGTGGCGAACGGGGCAGGGTAGGGGCGTGAGCCTGCGGGGGCAGATGCGTGTCGGATGAACCCGCTTGCCGTCGCAATGATGCAGAGAGCTGGAGGTGAGAATGGCGATTATTTTCGATCTGGGACGAGTGGTGGTGAGCTGGGATCCGGTCGGTATCGTGCGCTCGGTACGGGGGCCGCACGGGGCGGAGCAGCTGGCGGAGCAACTGTTCAACCATGGCGACTGGCTGGAAGTGGACCGGGGGACCCTGTCGCTGCACACCATGGCCCGTCAGGCGCAGGCGCGAACCGGCCTGTCGACGGCGGAGAATCTGGCCATTTTGCAGGCGGTGCCGCCATCCCTTGTGCCGGATCCCGCTATGCTGAGCCTGATAGAGGCACTGCACGGGGAGGGGCACACCCTCTACGCACTCTCCAACATGGGCCACGCCAGCATCGACTGGCTGGAGCAACATCAGGATTTCTGGCGCTTCTTCAGCGGCAAGGTGGTGTCGGCAAGGGTACGGATGATGAAGCCGGAGCCGGATATCTACCGCTATCTGCTGGTGTCGTTCGATTTGCGGGCCGAGCAGTGTCTGTTCATCGATGACAGCCCGGCCAACGTGGCCGCTGCGCAGACGCAGGGGATCGGCGGCCTGGTGTTTACCGATGCATACAGTTGTCGCCAGCAGCTGGTGACACAGGGTTACCTGCCGGCCTAAGCGGGCGGGAACGCGGGGTAAGTTATGGAACACGGCAGGTTTCGCAATTGGCTCAGTCACTATCCGGATGCGGGGCTGCTGATCGCCTGTCTGGATGGCAGCGGTTATCAGCTCTGTGTCGAGGTGGATGGGGAGATGCAGTGCCTCACCGACAGCGAGGGGGGCAGGCTGACGTTCGCCTCCCTCGAGCAGGCCGAGGGTTTTCTGCGCATGCATCAGGTTCATCAGGCGAAACTGCGGATTTATGACACGCAACTGGATGAATATGATGATAATTGGTATGAAATAATCATTAAATTCTAGTTTATCCGCATTCTTTAAGGGTTTATTCAGGATTATTGCTGCACAATGGCGCCCAATTCATCATCCGGTGCCGTTGTTATGGATGCCAATATCGTTGTGCTGAATCGAGGATACGATCAGACCTTTCAGACCAGGGAGCAGTCGCTTATCGAGACCCTGGCTGGCTACGGCGAACTGGCGGTCTCCTTCTCCGGTCGACTGGAGTCCTGCTACAGCATGGATCTGTGCCGCGCCAGCGGTATCCATATCCGCGCCATCACTCTGGACAGCCCGACCCGCAGCCGCAAGGAAGTGGCGCGTGCCAAACGTTACTGTCAGCGTTACGGCATCGAGCAGCGGGTCATCAAGACCGATGAGATGATCTTCTGCGATCACCTGCGCCACCTCAACGAGGTGATCGATCCGGTGCGTTACATCTGTCACCTCACCGCGCTGGAAACCGACTGGAGCCACCTGCCCATGCTGCTGCCCGCGCCGGTCGAGGAGCTGCGGGAGTATCTGCGCCGATTCGGCAGCCTGCCGGACAACACCCTCTGGCTGTTCGCCAAACAGGGCATGACCCACAGGGACTTTCGCTACGGCTTCAACAAACGTCAGCTGGGACGCTGGGGCAAGAGCGCCCACGGCTGCCTGAGCCACCGCTTCTCCGATCCCGAGCTGGTGGATCGCCGTCATCTGCGGATGGTGGACATGGCGGAGCAGATGCTGGCCGACATGGGGCTGGAGGAGGCGCAGGTGTTTTTCCATACCCTGGGCGATCGGGCCACCACCCTGGCCCGGGTACGGCTGCCGGCCCGGTTGCGGGCCCGGGCGTTCGATCTGCAGCCGGATATCCTCACCGCCCTCAAGAGCACGGCGTTCGATCTGGTGACCCTGGACATGATGCCGGCGGAGGAGCGGCAGGAGCTGGTGGTCTAGGCAGCCGAGGGCAGGAACGTGAGAGCGGTCATAGGCAAGGTGCGGCGGACTCTTTATACTGACGCCCTTTTCCATCGACGCGAGTCACCACCCTATGAAACCCTTGTCCCGTCTGCTGGTTGCCCTCTGCTTGTCGCCCCTGCTGGCACAGGCCGCCCCGCTCACCCAGGTGACCCTGCCGGATGGTCGCCAGGTGCAGCTCAACGATGACTTCACCTGGGAATACCTGCTGCTCAAGCCCGCCGCCGACGGCAGCGCGGTGCAGGGCACGGTGGCCGTGCCGGTGCTGACCGAGCAGGCGATGAACAACCCCGAGCTGCTGGCCCAGGCCGTCAAGGACGGGATCGGCGTCAAGCTCGCCAAGCTGGAAGGCTCGGATCCCCTGCAACTGCAATTCATGGTGAGCAACACAGGCACCCGCAACGTGGTGCGGGTGCGCGGCAGCATCACCCTGTTCAGCGAGCAGGGGGCCCAGCTGGTCAAGCAGGAGGCCCGCTTCTGGGTCGGCGAGAACCGTCTGCCGGAGTCCTATCTGCGCAAGGGGCAGCAGCGCCCCTCCATGGTGCTGGAGGTGCCGTGCCCGGCCGGTCTCACCGGCAAGCCCCTGGTGCGGGTCGAGATTGAGGAAGTGGAGTTCCGCTGATCCCTCATGCAACAGGCTCCTTCGTGGAGCCTGTCTTGATTGTTAACCCGGTAACCGCCAGCAACAGTTGCTTACATCTGACATGGTTTGGCAACAGCTTGCCGCTCGGCATTTCTCCCCGTCCTCTGCACAATGACCCCATTCCAGCTAGGTCTCAACTAGCTCAACGATGGAGTCATCAAAATGAAAAAAGTTGCACTTTCTGTTCTGGTTCTGGCCGGTTTCGCTTCTACTTCCGCTCTGGCTGAGGATGCCTTCAGCTACGCCAAAGGCGGTCTGACCTGGGCGCACACCAAGTCCGACTACATTGGCGGCAAAGATAGCAACAACCGCGACTTCGGCGGTCTGAACCTGGACCTCTCCAAGAGCTTCGGTTCCAACTTCTACGGTCGTCTGGGCAGCGAGTACACCTCCCGTAACGATGGCAACGACAGCATGGGCATCTCCAGCCTGGGTCTGGGTGTCTACACCCCGCTCAGCACCGGTCTGAACCTGTATGGGGAAGCGGGCCTGATGGGCTACACCATGGAGCGTCAGGTGGCTGCCAACGTCAAAGACAGCGGCTGGGACGTCATCACCCGCAAGAACAGCGGCAGCATGTACGGTGAGGCCGGCCTGCGCTACGACATCGGCGCCGTCGAACTCTCCACCGCCTACCGCTACGCCAACATGACCGACGACATGCACGATTTCAAAGTGGGCGCTGCCTACAAGGTGAGCCAGAACCTGGCCCTCACCGCCGACTACACCTATCGCAAGTGGGATCTGCAACAGGGTTCCATCACCAGCCTGGGTGTGAAGTACAGCTTCTAATCATCCTTCCTGTAGTGTCTTCATTTTTACCCATGACTTCGGTCATGGGTTTTTTCATTTCCGGTTGATCCACCCTTCACCCTTGCGCCGTATCAGTCCGCAATAGTTATACAACTTCCATTTTTTTGTATAACTGCTATAACTGATTCAGACTTATACAAGGAGTGATGGCATGTACAAGATCAAGGTTGGTATCAGCGCCTGCCTGCTGGGGCATGAGGTACGGTTCGACGGGGGCCACAAGCGTTCCAGCTTCTGCGAGCGGGATCTCGGTGCCCACTTTGACTATCACCCCGTCTGTCCCGAGATGGCCATTGGCCTCGGCGCGCCCCGCGCCGCCATCCGGTTGGTGAAGCGCCACGGCGAGATCCGCGCCGAGGCGAGCAACGGCAGCTTCGATGTCACCGACCAGCTCATCGCCTTCAGCGAGCAGAAGGCGCGCCAGCTCGACTTCATCTCCGGCTATATCCTCTGCGCCAAATCCCCCAGCTGTGGCATGGAGCGGGTGCGGATCTATGGCGCCAACAACGAGGGGAGTGCCAAGGAGGGGGTCGGCCTGTTTGCCAAGGCGCTGATGGAGGCCAATCCCCTGCTGCCGGTCGAAGAGGATGGCCGCCTGTGCGATCCCATCCTGCGGGAAAACTTCGTGCTGCGGGTCTTCGCTTACCACGACTGGCAGCAGCTCTGCGCGCGCGGCATCACCGCCTCTGCGCTGATCCGCTTCCACTCCCGCTACAAGTACCTGGTGCTCTCCCACGCCACCACCTACTACCGTGCGCTCGGCAAGCTGCTCGGCAACCTGGCCAGGGCCGACCTGCAGCAGGTGGCCGACAGCTACATCAAGGGGCTGATGGCGGCGCTGACCCTGCGGGCCAACCGGCGCAGCCACACCAATGTGCTGATGCACCTGCAGGGCTACTTCAAGCGGGTGCTGACCCCGGCCCAGAAGCAGGAGCTGTGCGACACCATCGACAAGTACCGTACCGGCGTCTTTCCGCTGCTGGTGCCGCTCACCCTGATCCGCCACTACCTGCGCGAGTACCCCAACCCCTATCTCGCCGAGCAGGTGTACCTCAATCCCCATCCCGACACGCTGAAGCTGCGCTACGGGCTCTGAATAACCTGTGCAGGTCCCGGCTGATGGCCGGGGCCTCTTCCTCAACCTTTGCTGGATGCCGTTATGTCTGATTTGCCACACGCCGCTTCTCCTTCGCCGGAGGAGGGGATCTACCCCATTCGCGAGGTCTCTCGCCTCACCGGCGTCAATGCCGTGACCCTGCGCGCCTGGCAGCGCCGCTACGGCCTGGTGCAGCCGGCCCGCACCGACAAGGGCCACCGTCTCTACAGCGAGCAGGACATTCGCCAGATCGGCGAGATCCTGAGCTGGCTGGAGCGGGGGGTGAGTATCGGGCAGGTGAAGGGACTCCTGAGTGAACCCCAGGCCCAGCCGGTGAGCGATCACTGGCAGCAGACCCTGGAGCAGTTCAGTCAGGCGCTGCTCGCCTTCAACCAGCGCAAGGCGGAGGCAGAGCTCAACGACCTGCTGGCGAGCTACCCGTTCGAGCTGGTACGCAGCCGGGTACTGCAACCCTTGGTGGAGCGGCTGCTCGGGCTGTGGCGCGAGCGGCCCGATGGCGAACTGCTGCAACAGGTGTGGCTGGGCTGGCTGCATACCCGCTTTGCCCGCCACCTGATCGAGCAGGAGAAGGGCGTGCCGGTCACCCTGGCGAGCTGGGGACAGGTGGGCCCGCTCGATCTGGTCTGGGCCGCCTACGAGCTGATCGGTCAAGGTTATGAGGTGCAACTGCTGGGGGCGGTAGAGCCGCGCCATGCCAGCCTGCTGGAGGGGCGTGCCGTTACCCCCTGGTTGGTGCTGCTGGGGGCTGGCCTTGGCAAGCCGGATCTGGCTGCCGGCTGGCCCGCCGGTACCCGCTTCTTTGGCGAGCTGGGGCGCCTCTACGATGGCGAGTGGCTGCAAGCCCATGGCTGGCAGGCGGGCCTTGCCGAGGTGATGGCGGGCAGGCCTGCGGCGGCTGGCGCCAACGGACGTGGGAGGAAAAAATCATGAAGCTGGTCTGGTTTCGCAATGATCTGCGCCTGGCCGACAACCCGGCCTTGCGTCACGGTTGCGCCAATGATGAACCGGTGGCCGCGCTCTTTATCATCTCTCCCACCCAGTGGCGGCAGCACAAGCTGGCCCCCGTCCGTCAGCGCTTTCTGCTGGCCCAGGTCGATGCGCTGGGCCGCGAGCTGGCGGCGCTCGGCATCCCGCTGCATCTACTGCGAGTGGAGACTTTTGCCGAGGTGCCGGCGGCGCTGGCAGATCTTTGCCGCGAGCTGGGGGTAACCCAGCTCTACGCCAATCAGGCCATCGAGATCGACGAGCTGCGCCGGGATCAGGCCGTCACAACCGCGCTGGCAGAACAGGGGATTGGTTGTCACTGGTTCAACGGCTGCTGCGTGCTGCCGCCGGGGCGGGTGCTGACCGGCTCTGGCGAGATGTTCAAGGTTTTCACCCCCTTTAGCCGCGCCTGGCTCAAGGCGCTCGACGAGGATGGCTTCGTCATTCATCGCGCGCCGGCGCCGCGCGGCGAGCCGCTGCCGTGGCAGGCGTTGGCCGAGCGGGACTTCGTCGATGCCGTCCTTGGCGAGCTGGCGGCAGATCCCCGTTGGCCGGTGGGGGAGGCCGAGGCCAGCCGCCGTCTGAATGACTTTCTGGAGCAGGCGGTGCTCGACTATGGCGAGACCCGCGATTTCCCTGCCATCGCGGGTACCTCCGTGCTCTCCCCCTATCTGGCGGCCGGCATCATCAGCCCGCGCCAGTGCGTGGCGGCGCTCCAGCAGCGGCTTGGCTACCGGCCCCAGTCCAAGGCCCAGCCCGGCTTTGTCTGGCTCAATGAGCTCATCTGGCGCGAGTTCTATCGCCACCTGCTGGTGCTGATCCCGACCCTTTCCATGAATCGGCCCTTCAAACCGGAGACATCGGCCCTGCCGTGGAGCTGGGATCCGGATGCCTTCGCCGCCTGGTGTGAGGGACGAACCGGCTACCCCATCGTCGATGCGGCGATGCGCTGCCTCAACGCCACCGGCTGGATGCACAACCGGCTGCGGATGATAGTGGCGAGCTTTCTCACCAAGGATCTGCACATCCACTGGCGGCTCGGGGAGGATTACTTCATGAGCCGGCTCATCGACGGCGACCTGGCGGCCAACAACGGCGGCTGGCAGTGGGCGGCGGGCACCGGCGCCGATGCGGCGCCCTATTTCCGGGTGTTCAACCCCACCACCCAAGGGCAACGGTTTGATCCGCAAGGAGAGTTCATTCGTATTTGGGTCTCTGAGCTGGCTGATCTGCCTGCCGCCTATCTGCACCAGCCCCACGACTGGTTGCGGCTCAAGGGGCGGCGCGATTATCCGGCCCCCATGGTGGACCACGCCGTTGCCCGGGTGAGAGCCATCGAGATGTTTCGCGCCCTGGAGAAATAGCATGGATGAGTCGCTGGCCCGCTTTGTGGCCCTCTATCAGCAGCTAAACCGAGATGAGTTGCACCGTTTGCCCGAGGTCTACGCAAACGAGGTGGTCTTTACCGACCCTGCTCACCGCATCGAGGGGTTGGCGGCGCTCACCGACTATTTTGCCGCCCTCTATCAGCGCCTGGCCTACTGCCGTTTCGTCATCACCAGCCAGCTGCAACAGGGGCGCCAGGCCTGGCTCGGCTGGACCATGACCTTCTCCCATCCCAGGCTGCGCGGCGGCGCCCCGGTGACGGTGGAGGGGGCCACTCGCCTCGAGTTCGACGAGACGGGCAAGGTGTGCCTGCATCGCGACTACTTCGATATGGGCGCCATGCTCTACGAGCAGTTGCCGCTGCTTGGGTCCGTGGTGCGCACCATCAAGATGAGGCTGGGCGCATGAGCGGCCGGGTGCTGATCACCGGCGCCACCTCCGGCATCGGCTATCAGCTGGCGCTTGATTATCGGCGCGCCGGCTGGCAGGTGTGGGGTTGTGGGCGCGATGGCGAGCGGCTGCTTGCTCTGGGGCGCCACGGTATCACGCCGCTGCAGTTTGACGGGCGCGATGCAAACGCCGTGAGCGAGGCGGCGGCCGGCTTGCCACGGGTCGATCTGGTGATCCTCAATGCCGGCAACTGCGAGTACATGGCGGTGGACGAGGGGTTTGACGGCGCCCTGTTTGCCCGGGTCATCGAGACCAACCTCATTGCCACCGGTCATGCCCTGGCCGCTTTCTTGCCGCTGCTCGGGGTGGGCGGACGCCTTGCCATCGTCAGCTCCTCGGTAAGCTGGCTGCCGCTGCCCAGGGCCGAGGCCTATGGCGCCTCCAAGGCGGCCCTCGACTATCTGGCGGATACCCTGCGCCTCGATTTGGCCGGCAAAGGGGTTGGGGTGACCCTGATCCGCCCCGGCTTTGTCCAGACCCCGCTCACCGCCAAAAATGATTTTCCCATGCCCTGCCTGGTGCTGGTGGAAGAGGCTTCTCGCGCCATCATGGACGGGCTCGCCGCCGGTCGCCACCAGATCCACTTTCCCCGCCGCTTCATCTGGCTGCTGCGCCTGCTCGGCGTGCTGCCGACGGGGCTCTGGCTGCGCCTTGGCCGCGCACTCGTATCGAAAGGACGCCCTTCATGAAGAAAAAGATCGCCATCGTCGGCTCCGGCATTTCAGGCCTGACCGCCGGTTTCCTGCTCCACAAGCTGCACGACATTACCCTGTTCGAGGCGGCGCCGACCCTGGGTGGCCACACCGCCACGGTCGATGTGGAGCAGGCGGGGCGCCGCTATGCCATCGATACCGGCTTCATCGTCTTCAACGATCGCACCTACCCCAACTTCCTGAGACTGCTTGAACGGATCGGGGTAGCGCGCCAGCCGGCCGAGATGAGCTTCTCGGTGAAAAGCCCACAGGGGCTGGAGTATAACGGCCACAACCTGGATACCCTGTTTGCCCAGCGCAGCAACCTGTTGAGCCCGCGCTTTTACGGCTTCGTCGCCGAGATCCTGCGCTTCAACCGGGAGGCGCGGGCCTGGCTGGCGGATGGGCAACAGCAGGGGGCCGGCCTCGAGCTGACCCTGGGGGATTTTCTGCAGGTGGGGGAGTTCAGCGACTACTTCGCCCGCCACTACATCTTGCCGATGGGGGCCGCCATCTGGTCATCGACCCTGGCCGATATGCGCGCCTTCCCCTTGAGCTTCTTTCTGCGCTTTTTTGCCAACCACGGCCTGCTTGAGGTGGCCAACCGCCCCCAGTGGTATGTGATCCCGGGTGGCTCGCGGGAATACATAGGCCCGCTGACGGCGGGTTGGCAGGCACACATACGCCTGGCCTGCCCGGTGCAGGGGATCCGGCGTCAGGCGGACGGGGTGCTGATCCAGAGCCGCCATGGCGAGGAGCGGTTTGACGAGGTGATCCTCGCCTGTCACAGCGATCAGGCGCTGGCATTGCTGGCGGACCCGGGCGAGCGGGAGCAGGCCATTCTCGGCGCCATGCCCTATCAGGCCAACGATGTCTGGTTGCACACCGATGCCTCCTGCCTGCCGGTGCGGCGCAAGGCATGGGCCAGCTGGAACTATCAGCTGGGGGAGGATGACGGGGCGCGGCCGCTGGTGAGCTACAACATGAACATCTTGCAGGGGGTGAGCTCGCCAGAGCCCTTCTGTGTCAGCCTCAATCCGCAAGGCAAGGTAGACGAGAGCAAGGTGCTGCGCCGCTTCGTCTATCACCATCCGGTGTTCAATCAGGCCTCCATCGCAGCCCAGCAGCGGCGGGCCGAGATCTGCGGCCAGCAACACACCCACTTCTGCGGCGCCTACTGGTACAACGGCTTTCACGAAGACGGGGTGCGCAGCGCCCTGGACGTAGCCAGACGGTTCGGGGCCGAGCTATGAAGGGTGCAGTTCTGGCAGGCCAGGAGGCGAGTGCCGAGGCCATGACCGGCACCCTCAGCGCCATCTGGCAGGGGTCGGTGCGCCATCGTCGCTTCGCACCGCGCGCCCATGCCTTCTCCTACAACCTCTTCATGCTGGGACTGGATCTCGACGAGCTGCCACAACTCGATCGCGGGCGCTGGTTCGGGGTGGAGCGAGCAGGGTTGCTCTCGTTTCGCCGTGACGACTACCTGCGCGGCAGCGATGGGCCTCTCAAGCAGGCGGTGTGGGAAAGGGTGAGCGAACTGGGTGGCGATGCCGAACCCGAGGGGCGGGTGCTGCTGCTTGGCAACGTGCGTTGCCTCGGTTTCTACTTCAGCCCGGTCAACTTCTACTTCTGCTATCGGCAGGGAGAGGCGCGCTATCTGTTGGCGGAGGTGTCGAACACCCCCTGGAACGAACGTCACTACTACCTGCTGGATCTGGCGGCGCTGGCCCCCCACGACAAGGATTTTCACGTTTCCCCCTTCATGGGGCTGGCGATGCGCTACCACTGGCGCATTCGCCCGCCCGCGCAGGAGACACTGATCCACATCGAGAGCCACCCCGTATCCGGTGAAGCCAAGCTGTTTGACGCCACCCTGGCGCTGCGCCGGGCGCCGCTGTCGCGCAAGGGGCTGGCGGCCCTGCTGGCCCGCTGGCCCTGGATGACCATGAAGGTGCTGCTCGGGATCTACTGGCAGGCCCTGCGTCTTTTTATCAAACGAACTCCCATTTTCACCCATCCGGAGAGCCGCTAATGGAACTTGTGCAATCAACCCTCTCTGCCTCTTTCATCGACAAGGGGGCCAGGCAACTGCTGCTCAATCTGCTGGGGCGCCTCGAACACGGCCAGCTGCTGCTGTGGGATGGCGGCGAGCGTCACAGTTTTGGCGTGGCGGGCACCGACCTGCACGCCGAGCTGGTGGTGCAGGATCCGGCCTTCTATCGCCGCCTGCTGCTGGGGGGCAGCATCGCCGCCGGGGAAACCTGGGTGGAGGGGCTCTGGACCAGCCCGGATCCGGTGGCACTGGTGCGGCTGCTGGCCCGCAACTTGGCGCTGCTCGACTCCCTTGAGCGGCGCCTCGGCTGGCTCAGCTTCCCGTTCAACAAGGTGCGTCACTGGCTTAACCGCAATACCCTGACCGGGTCGCGCTCCAACATCGCCGCCCACTATGATCTTGGCAACAGCCTCTATCAGGGCTTTCTCGATAGCCATATGCAGTACTCGAGCGCCATCTATCCCCATGCCGATGCCAGCCTGGAGGAGGGGCAGCAGGCCAAGCTGCGCACTATCTGCGAGCGACTGGCACTGGGGCCAGACGATCATCTGCTGGAGATCGGCACCGGCTGGGGCGGCCTCGCCGTCTATGCGGCCCGCCACTACGGCTGCCGGGTGACCACCACTACCATCTCCCGGGCCCAGCACGACTATGCCAAGGAGTGGATCGCGCGGGAGAGGCTGGGGGATCGCATCACCTTGCTGCTGGAGGATTACCGCAAGCTGGAGGGTACTTACGACAAGCTGGTCTCCATCGAGATGATCGAGGCGGTGGGGCACGCCTTCCTGCCCGATTATTTCCGCCAGCTGTCGCGGCTGCTCAAACCCGGTGGCCGCCTGCTCATTCAGTCCATCACCATCGCCGATCAGCGCCATGCCCAGTACCTGCGCGGGGTTGATTTCATCCAGCGTTACATCTTCCCCGGTGGCTGCCTGCCGAGCGTCTCCCAGATGGCGGGGCTGCTGGCGCGCGAGACCGACATGCAGCTGGTGCGGCTGCACGATCACGGCCACCACTACGCTCGCACGCTGGCTGATTGGTGCGAGCGCTTCCTGGCGCTGGCCCCCGAGCTGCCAGCCCTGGGTTACAGCCAGGACTTCATTCGCTTGTGGCACTTCTATTTTGCCTACTGCGAAGGGGGATTCTGGGAGCGCACCATCAGCCTGGTGCAGCTGGAAGCGGCCAAACCGGGCCTACTCGGCTGGAGTGGAGATCTGCCCGTCGGCGGTCGCTGACCATGTGGCAGTGGGCCCATCTGCTGGGGTTCAACCTCTACTGGCTGCTGGCAGTGAAGTGGCAGCAGCCGGGCCCGCTGCTGGCACTGCTACTGCTTCATTTTCTCTGCTCTCCGCGCCGCTGGCACGACTGGCGGCTCGTCCCGGTTGCCCTGGCCGGCAGCCTGCTCGATGCCCTGCTCTGGCAGCTCGGGCTGTTTGATTTCAACGCCGGTTTTCCGCTCTGGCTGGTGCTGCTCTGGTGCGGCTTTGCCCTGACTCTCTCTCACGGTCTGCGCTGGCTGCGGCCCTTGCCGTGCTGGCAGCAGGGGCTGTTCGGCATGGTCGGCGGCAGCTCCTCCTATGTGGCAGGCGCCGCCATGGGGGCAGTACACTTACCCTGGGGCATCGGGATCAGTGCGGCACTGCTGGCGGTGATCTGGATGTGGTGGTTACCCGTACTCCTGTGGGTAACGGTCAAGCTGGAGGGTGAAGCGAGATGAACACCTTTTCGACCGACACCTTGTTGTTTTCCAAGTGGACCAAAGAGAGCCAGCACGAGCTGACCGAGCGTTTCTATCTGGTGGTGGCCTGTCAGCGCGATGCGCAGGGGCAGCTGCAGCAGGTGGTGATGCAGGACATCAACACGCTGCTGGAACAGGAGATGGACTGGCATGAACTCGAAGATCCCGCCCATTGGCACATGGGGTGGAATTAGCCTGCTGCTGGCAGGCTTGAGCCTACCGCTGACCCCTTTCGCCCAGACCGGGCAAGCCCCGATCACCCCCTGGCAGCAGCTGCACCCGGTCGGGCGCGGCGAGATGAGCTGGCTCTGGTTCAAGCTCTATGACGCCACCCTCTACAGCGAGAACGGCCGCTATCGGCCGGGTCACTATCCTCAGGCGCTCAGCCTCACCTACGCCAGAGCCATCGAACGGCAAGATCTCTTGAGCGCCACCGCCGCCGAGTGGCAGCGACTGGGGCTTGGCAGCGAGCAGCAGCGCCAGGAGTGGCTTGGCCGGCTCGCCACATTCTGGCCCGATGTCCAGGCGGGTGATCGGCTCACCTTCTATGTCGACAAGGGGGGCGCGGGCCATTTCTGGTGGCGGGACAAGCCGCTCGGCACCCTCGCCGATCCGCAATTTTCGGCGGCCTTCCTCGCTATCTGGCTGACAGAAGGGAGCCGTGATCCGGCGCTTACCCGCAGCCTGCGAGGAGAGTTCTGATGCAAAAGGGATTCATGAAATACATCTGCATCTGGCGCTACCTGCTGTTGTTGCCTCTTCTGCTGCTGGCCGGCTGTGGCAGCAGTCTGGAGGAGTATCGCGGTCGGGGTCCCGAGTGGGATCTCGCCCGCTTCTTCGATGGCAAGCTGACAGCGCACGGTCTGGTGACCGATCGCAGCGGCGAGGTGACCAGCCGTTTTAGGGTGGAGATGCGCGGGCACTGGCAGGGAGACAAGGGGGAGCTGTTCGAGCAGTTCTACTTTGACGACGGGCGCCAGCAGACCCGCACCTGGTTTTTGAGCAAGGGGGCGGATGGCCATTGGCGCGGCACGGCCGCCGACGTGGTGGGGGAGGCGGTAGGCAAGACGGCCGGCTTTGCCCTCAACTGGCGCTATCAACTCGATCTGGCGCTGCCCGACGGCAGCGTGGTGCGGGTGAGTTTCGATGACTGGATGTACCTGATCGACCAGGATCGTTTGATCAACCGGGCCGCCATCAGCAAGTTCGGCATCCAGCTGGGGGAGGTGATCCTCTATATCGAGCGGCAGCCTGAATGAGTTCGCCTCGCCCGGTCGGTAACGTGGACGATAGTCACTCGCTATCAATCAGTTAGGTCTTAACGATTACCTTTCGAGTCTGATGGGTTCTAAGATGACCAGGTCGTCAAATCTGGAGGTGAAACATGAAGAGTCCGATTGGTCTTGATACCGTTCAATCACAAGCGCTGGCTGCCGAACTGAACAAGTTGCTGGCCAGCTACCAGATCCTTTACATGAACGTCCGCGGCTTCCACTGGAACATTCGCGGCAACCAGTTCTTCGAGCTGCACCTGAAGTTTGAAGAGATTTACAACGACCTGTTGCTGAAGGTCGATGCTCTGGCCGAGCGCATCCTGACCCTGGATGGCGTGCCGCTGCACAGCTTCAGCGACTACCTGAACGTTTCCGCCATTGCCGAGCAGAAGGGGCTGCACGACGGTCGTGCCTGCGTCGAATCCCTGCTGGAGAGTTTCCGCGAACTGCTGGTGGCCCAGCGCCGCATCTTGGGGCAGGCCGCCGATGCCGGTGATGAAGGGACTGCGTCCATTCTCTCCGACTATGTGCAGCAGCAGGAGAAACTGGTCTGGATGCTGCGCGCTTATTTAGCCTGATAGTTAACCAAGCCGGATGCATACGAAGTATGCCGGCTTGATGAAGTCAAGGGCTGGTGCTACCTGACCAGACGCCAGCCCGACCCGTTCCCTTACCGTGTTCTGTTGCAAACCTGAGTTGTCTCTCCTTTTATCCACCCGCTTGCCGCCCTGTTTGGGCGGCTTTTTTTGTTTTTGATCTGCATCAATGAATATTGAATTGGCAAATTGAATGCCTATTAAGTTTCCCATGAGGGGAATAGAATCGCCACAAAACAAACAACTGAAATGTCCAATTAGGAGAGGCATGATGTTTTGTGTGCAATGTGAACAGACAATTCGTACCCCGGCAGGCAACGGCTGCGCCTATGCACAAGGTATGTGTGGCAAGACGGCAGAAACCTCGGATCTGCAGGATGTGCTGATCTATACCCTGCAGGGGCTGAGCGCCTGGGCGCTGGCCGCCCGCGAGCACGGCATCGTCGACAGCGAGATCGACGCCTTCGTGCCCAAGGCCTTCTTCGCCACCCTCACCAACGTCAACTTCGATTCCGCCCGTATCGTGGCCTATGTCAATCAGGCGCTGGCCTATCGCCAGCAGCTGGCTGCCAAGCTGGCACTGCTGGCGGTGCAGGCCGACACACTGCCTGCTGCCGCCCGTTTCGAGCCGGGTAGCGAGCTGCTGGAACAGCTGGCCCAGGCACCGCAGACCGCGGTCAACCGCGGCAAGAACGAGGTCAACGAAGACATCATGGGGCTGCGCCTGCTCTGCCTCTACGGCCTCAAGGGCGCTGCCGCCTACATGGAGCACGCCCGGGTGCTGGATCAGCAAGACAGCGAGGTAGCCGCCGAATTCCACCGCATCATGAGCTGGCTCGGTACGGATCCGAGCGATCTGGATCCGCTGTTCAAGTGCGCCATGGACATTGGCCTGCTCAACTTCAAGATCATGGAGATGCTGGATCTCGGTGAAACCACCGCTTTCGGCCACCCCGAGCCGACTCAGGTACGCGTTACTCCGGTACCGGGCAAGTGCATCCTGGTCTCCGGTCACGACATGGTGGATCTCAAGCTCATCCTGGAGCAGACCAAGGGGACCGACATCAAGGTCTACACCCATGGCGAGATGCTGCCGGCGCTGGCCTATCCCTTCTTCAAGCAGTATCCGCATCTGGTGGGTAACTACGGTTCCGCCTGGCAGAACCAGCAGAAGGAGTTTGCCAACTTCCCGGGCGCCGTGGTTATGACCTCCAACTGCATCATCGACCCGAGCGTGGGCAACTACTCGGATCGCATCTTCACTCGCTCCATCGTCGGCTGGCCGGGCGTGACCCACCTGGAAGGGGAAGATTTCTCCGCCGTCGTTGCCAAGGCGCAAGCGCTGGAAGGCTTCAAGCACGTTGAGCTGGAGCACTTCATCACCATCGGTTTTGCCCGCAACGCCCTGATGCAGGCTGCCCCTGCGGTGATCGACAAGGTCAAGGCCGGCGAAATCAGCCACTTCTTCCTGGTCGGTGGCTGTGACGGTGACCGTGCCGAGCGCGCCTACTACACCGAGTTTGCCAAGGCGATCCCGCAGGACAGCCTGCTGCTGACCCTGGGCTGCGGCAAGTACAAGTTCAACAAGCTTGATTTCGGCGACATCGGCGGCATTCCCCGTCTGCTGGACGTGGGTCAGTGCAATGATGCCTACTCCGCCATCCAGCTGGCGCTGGCGCTCTCCGAAGCGTTCGAGTGCGGCGTCAACGATCTGCCGCTGACCCTGGTGCTCTCCTGGTTCGAGCAAAAAGCCATCGTCATTCTGCTCACCCTGCTGGCGCTGGGCGTGAAGGACATCCGCACCGGCCCGACCGCCCCGGCCTTCCTCACCCCGGCCCTGCTCAAGGTGCTGGAGGAGCAGTTCGGTCTGAAAGGTACCACCACGGCCGAAGCCGATCTCGCCGAGATCCTGGCGGCCTGAGCAAAGAGACAGCCTTACACGCTCAGCATGTTGTAAGCCTTTGGCGAGCCTGATGGCTCGCCTTTTTTTAGCGACCCCTTTCCAACATTTTTCAACAAGAGGAGCCTTGCGATGACCTCCACCTCCCTCACCCTCAGGTGCATCGGCCGCCGGGCGGATACCCACGACGTGGCGAGCTGGCAGTTTGTGCCGCAGACGGGCAGCCTGCCCGCCGTGCTGGCCGGCCAGTGCGTGACCCTACACACCGAGATTGACGGCAAGCCCCACTGCCGTGCCTATACCCTCTCCTCCAGCCCGCAGGACCCTTTCTGGCAGGTCACCATCAAGGATGTCGGACTGGTCTCCCACCATCTGCACCAGACCCTGCAGGTGGGGGACGAGATCCGGGTGGATGGCCCGTTCGGCGACTTCAATCTGACGGCCTTGCCCTGCGAGCGGCCGCTGCTCTTGAGCGCCGGCTCCGGCATCACCCCCATGTGGGCCATGCTGTGGGACGAGCTGGCCAAACGGCCGGACGCCGACATCCGCTTCATTCACAGCGCCCGCTCGCCAGAGGATGTGATCTTCGCAGACGACTTGGCTGCGCTGGCTGAAACCCATGCCGGTGTGCGCCACGCGTTAGTGCTGGAGAAAGTTGGGGAAGAGGCGCCGGCGGTTTATCCCTGGGTCGGCCGGCTCACGCCGGAGATGTTGAAGGAATTGGCACCGGATCTATTGAGTCGCCACGTCTATCTGTGCGGCCCAGCCCCTTACATGGAGGCAGTGAGCGAAATGCTGGCCGGGCTCGGCCTGCCGGCAGCGCAGTTGCACCAGGAGTCGTTCGGCCTGCCTGCAGCTACATCGAGCACGGCGCCAGTTGCAGCCGGCAGCGACCACTTCTGGCTGACCCTCAAAAAGAGCGGCAAGAAGGTGAAGATACTGCCGGGGCAGACCCTGCTGGCGGCGCTGGAGGGGGCGGGGGAGACCATGATGGCAGCCTGCCGCGCCGGGGTGTGCGGCGCCTGTCGCTGCACCACGGAGGGCGAGATCGAGCGCCAGAGCGTGATGACTCTCAGCCCGCAGGATCTGGAGAGTGGAGTGGCACTGGCCTGCTCCTGCACCGCCAGGGGGGATGTTTGCGTCGACTATTGAGGAAAGGTAATGGGCACCCTGCTCTTTTCGCTACGAAGCAAGGCGGGTAGACTCAATCCCAGTTTCAGTCGAACGCGGGATAAAAAATGACAATTCTGGTCACAGGGGGCGCCGGCTATATCGGCTCCCACACCCTGGTTGAGTTATTGAACGCCGGGCAACAGGTCGTGGTGCTGGACAACCTCTCCAACTCCTCCCCCGAGTCTCTCAAGCGGGTCGAGCGGATCACCGGTAAGCCGGTCATCTTCGTCGAAGGGGATGTGCTGGATCGGACTTGCCTGCAACAGCTGTTTGCCGATCACCAGATCGAGTCGGTGATCCATTTCGCCGGGCTCAAGGCGGTTGGCGAGTCGAGCGAGATCCCGCTCACCTATTACCAGAACAACATCACCGGCACCCTGGTGCTGTGTGAAGAGATGGCAAAAGCCGGCGTGTTCCGGCTGGTATTCAGCTCCTCGGCCACCGTCTACGGCGATCCGGCCTCGGTACCGCTGCGGGAAGATTTTCCCACCAGCGCCACCAACCCTTATGGCCGCTCCAAGCTGATGGTGGAGGAGATCCTGCGGGATCTCGCCAAATCCGATCCCCGCTGGGCCATCGTGCTGTTGCGCTACTTCAACCCGGTCGGCGCCCACGAGAGCGGCCTTATCGGGGAAGATCCCAACGGTATTCCCAACAACCTGCTGCCCTATATCAGTCAGGTGGGGGTGGGCAAGCTCAAGGAGCTGGGGGTGTTTGGCAACGACTACCCGACACCGGACGGTACCGGGGTGCGCGATTACATCCACGTGGTGGATCTCGCCATCGGTCACCTGAAAGCGCTGGCGCGCATCGCGTCGGATACCGGCGTCTTTACCTACAACCTGGGTACCGGTCAGGGTTATTCGGTGCTGGAGATGATCAAGGCGTTCGAGGCGGCCAGCGGTCGCACCATTCCCTACCAGATCAAGCCCCGTCGTCCCGGCGACATCGCCGAGTGCTGGGCCGAGCCGCACAAGGCCCGTGCCGAGCTGGGCTGGCAGGCCGAGCGCGGTCTGGAGCGGATGATGGTGGATACCTGGCGCTGGCAAAGCCAGAACCCGAACGGTTATAGCCCTGCTGCGAAGCCGTGATCAAGGGTCATGCGCTGCTCGGGAACCTCATTTATTCATATAAACTCGGGTCCCTGCGCTGCTCTTCACCTTGCTGACAGCTTCTCGCGACGGCCCATCAGATCTGATAGTTTGCAGCATGAATAGCAAAACGCCCCGGCATGCCGGGGCGTTTTTTATGTGCCGGAGCGGGATTACTGAATGCTCTTGCCGGCACGCACATCCTTGATGAAGCCTTTCAGGCTGGCGAGATCACGCGGTGCGCCGCGCAGGATCTGATCGCCGATGATGAAGGCCGGGGTGCCCGAGATGCTCATGGCTTCGGCCAGCGCCCGGTTGGTACCGAGATTCTGATCGATGCTGCCATCCTTGATCTTGGCTTCAACCTTGCTCCAATTGACGCCGACTGCTTCTGCCAGCTGCTTCACCTGTGCCTCGTCGGCCAGCGGGTCCTGATGGGCGTAGAGCTTCTCGTGGAAGGCCTGGTACTTGTCGGGCTGACCCAGCTGTACCGCCAGGGCGGCGCGAGCGGCGAAGTAGGAGGTCTCGCTCAGGATCGGGAACTGCTTGTAGATGTAGCGAATGTCCTTGTCTTCCGCCAGCAGCTGCTTGATCAGCGGGTGGGCGCGTTTGCAGTAGCCGCAGTTGTAGTCGAAGAATTCGACCACGGTCAGGCTGCCCTTGGGATTGCCGGTTTCCGGGTCCTGGTTGCTATAGAGCTGCTTGGCGTGAGCCTTGATCAAGGTCTTGTCGCTCTCGGCCTGCTGGCTCTCCTGCTTGGCGCGCAGGGCGTTGGACATCTCGACCAGGATCTCCGGGTTCTTGACCAGATAGTCGCGCACTATCTGTTCCACGTCGCTCTTGGTCAGTTCGCTCGCCTGAACCGGCGCCGCAAGCAGGGTGGCACCCGTCAGGGCACAAAGCAGGGCATGTTTGATTTTCATAAGTCCATCTTGCTGGGGATTTCGGGATGCTGACTATAGTGGGTGAGTCTGTTTTCAAGTCAAGTTATCTGGTTGAAAAAGCGCTGGTTATGCTCAAATTGACGGCTTTGTACGTCATTTAGCCCAATAAATCGGCAAACGAGCGGTGAGGGGATTTACAAGGGCGATCGCCATGGGTAATATTCGCCGCACTGTCGCGGAGGGGTGGCAGAGCGGCTGAATGCACCGGTCTTGAAAACCGGCGATGGGCGACCATCCGTGGGTTCAAATCCCACCTCCTCCGCCATTTATTCAGCCAAAAAGGCCATCCGAAAGGATGGCCTTTTTGCTATTCAAATCCCCGCTGTCATTCTGCCTCTGATTGTGCAAGCCATCTTTATCCACGTTTTTCAGACAGTTGGCCAAGGCTGACGCTTGCGATTTTCCTGCCTGTTTGATCGCGTTCATTGCGAGACTATCACCGGGCAACCAGCGTCTTGATCGTCTCCGTTGGCCCTGATATTCGCACAGTTCGGTGGGGATCCCGTCTCGCTGGCTCATCCGCCACAACTTAGACTCCTTTTGTTGCGTAATGCAGGCAGCGTGGAGGACTGCTGGTCCGCCGGTGAGAGGTCAGCCATGACGAATGTTGCAATGATTAACATCCGTAGGAGTCATGACTGGTCGCTGGTGGAACGATCTTGTTCTTCTGTAGCATTTCATTACAAAAATTACGGTTCGATAGCATAAAGTGTGGGGCAGTTCTGATTTTCCTATGTGCCGGGGTGTGTCATCTATTGACGCTTGTTAACATTCAGTATGTTTCCATGTTTGGCCACCTTATCTTGTGCATGATCCTCATACCCCGGAAATGAATACCCTGCACGCGTTGGAGCTTATCGGTCAGTTCGAGACGGCGGCTGACGAGCGCGCCATCGTGACCCTGCTGCGCGAACTGAGCGGCCGCATGGGATTCGACTATTTTCGCTTGGCCCTGATCTTTCCCAGCACCATCCAGCGTCCGGACGTCATCATCTTCAACGGTTGCCCACAGGCCTGGGTGGATACCTACACCGGCAGCGGCTTCTTTGCCATCGACCCCATCGTCAAGTGCGCCATGACCAGAAGCACGCCCATTCTGTGGGCCGATGTGGTGAACGATGATGAGCGTTGTAATGAACAGGGCCGGGAGGTGATGCAGCTGGCCAGCGAGTACGGCATTCGCGACGGTATCACCCTGCCCTGGCACGGTGCCAACGGCCATGTCGGCCTGCTCTCCTTTATTACCAGTACGCCTCGTACCAGCCAGCAATGGCTCTCTGCGGTGCCCTTTATCAGCTGGCTCTCCATGCATATCTTTGAGGCGGTGGCCCGGGTCTGTCTGGCGGGGCAGTCACCGCACGATGCGCTGAGTTTGCGGGAGCTGGAGGTGTGTCGCTGGGCGGCGGAGGGCAAGCAGGTGAGCGATATTGCCCAGATCCTGGGGATCACGCCCCGTACCGTGACGTTTCATCTGAACAATGTGGTCAACAAGCTGGGGGCCAGCAGCAAGAGCCAGGCCATCTCATGGGCATTGAAACAGGGGATGGTCAGGCTGAACGTGGAGATGGCGCTGGTGGCCAATGTGGATGAGGAGCAGTGATTCTGTTTGTGGCAAGCAACTCGTTGCGTAGATGGCAAGATGTTCCACTGCATGTGCAAGAATTTATGGTGCAATAACCTGTTGGTTGCAACTTTTTGCGCCACGCATCAGGCCGGCTTGCTTGATTGTTAGTTAATGCTTTGAAAAATATGGATAAAAAAGAGTGGCATGGTCGCTGCTAACTGGTTAGGTCGAGTGTCATTACCGTTCAACCAATCAGGAGCAAACTCATGCCAACTCCATGTTATATCAGCATCGAAGGTAAAACCCAGGGCAATATCACCGCCGGTGCCTTCACTTCCGATTCCGTCGGCAACATCTTCGTGCAGGGCCACGAAGACGAGATGCTGGTACAAGAGTTCCAACACGTCGTGACAGTACCGACCGATCCGCAATCCGGTCAGCCTGCTGGTCAGCGTGTCCACAAGCCGTTCAAGTTCACCGTGGCCCTGAACAAGGCCGTACCGCTGATGTACAACTCCCTGGCCTCCGGCGAAATGCTGCCGAAAGTGACCCTGAAGTGGTACCGCACCTCCGTCGAGGGCAAGCAGGAGCACTTCTTCTCTACCGTGCTGACCGATGCCACCATCGT